>CAZRDB010000075.1:3322-20456 GCA_964598695.1 uncultured Armatimonadia bacterium | reverse complement strand
GGCGTTGTGCTGTACGGGCCGCGGTCAGGCGATCCCCAGGATCCAGCCCTCCAGGAGGGCGCGTCGGCTCTCGTCGGGGTCAAGCGGTGGCGCGCCGATAGACCTCGATCCCTGCGAGGGGGGAATCGCAGGTTCGGGCACCGCTGTAGTCGATCCCGATGAAGGCGTCGAAGGAGGCGTGGGGCGCGCTCGTGTTCGGTGCGAGGTTCACGCCGCCGCTAGAACTCCTCGGGCCCGAAGGGCTCGGTCTCCTCGGCGCCGTAGTCTTCCGAGTCCGTGTAGGCCGAGATGAGCTTGCCCTGGATCACCTCGAGGGTGAAGTCCTCCCGCAGCAGCTCGGGCGCGTGGCCGTCGACGATCTCGACGTTGACCAGCTCGACGAGCTCGTGCTCCTCCTCCTCCTCCAGCTCCTCGAGGAAGACCAGCGTGCCGTGTACGTAGTCGCCGCCCTGGACGCCGGCGTAGTGGAGGTCAAGCAGCCCCAGCCGTTCGCCGTCGGGCCCGATGAGGTGGTACCGCTCGGAACTCGGGGTGCGGACCACGCGCACGAACCGAACCGCCTGTCCCAGATCCGCCATCTCGGTCTCCTCTCACGCGCGGCCTGCCGGACACCGGGCCGCTGTCGTGCCATTTCGGGGCGAGCGGCGCCCGGTCCTGCGCGGCGGCCTCGGACGGGCGCCTATCCGGCTCCGAGCCGCGCCCTGAGCCACTCCACGAAGACCGGGATGCCCTCCTCGATCGGCGTGGTCGGCTCGTAGCCGAGGTGTTCGCGGGCCTTGGTGATATCGGCGAAGGTCCCCTCGACATCGCCGGGCTGGTCGGGGAGGCGCTCGATGACCGCGAGGCGCCCGCAGGCCTCGCCGACCAGTTCGATCACCCGCCGAAGCTCGACGGGACGGCCGCAGCCGAGGTTGTAGGCCTGGAAGCCGCGCGGGTGGGCCAGCGCGCTCAGGATCCCCTTCACGGTGTCGGCAACGAAGGTGTAGTCGCGGAACGACGAGCCGTCGCCGAACATCGCGACGGGCTTGCCCTCGAGGATCCGCTCGCTGAAGATCCGGATGGCCATGTCGGGCCTCTGCCGCGGGCCGTAGACGGTGAAGAAGCGCAGGCACGAGATCGGGATCCCCGTCGCGCGGTGGAAGGCGTGGGAGAGGGCCTCGCCCGCGATCTTGGTCGCGGCGTAGGGCGAGGCGGGCGTGAGCGTCGGCTGCTCCTCGTGGAACGGGACATCCTCGCTCAGGCCGTAGACCGACGAGCTGGAGGCCCAGACGATCGAGGCCACGCCGTTGCGCGCGAGCGCGGAGAGCAGCGTCTGGTGGCCGCAGACGTTGACCTCGGCGAAGAGCCCCGGCGTCTCGAGCGAGGCGCGGACCCCGGCGCGGGCCGCGAGCAGCAGCGCCCGCTCCGGCCGCGTCTCGCCCAGTGCGCGCTCGACGCCTGCGGCATCCCGGATGTCCACCTCGTACAGACGGAAGCCGGGGTGGCCGAGCATCGGCGCGATGTTCGCGCGCTTGAGCGCCGGGTCGTAGGCGTCGGAGAAGTCGTCGAGTCCGACGACGGTGTTGCCGTCGGCGAGCAGGGTCTCGGTCACGTGGGACCCGATGAAGCCGGCGCAGCCGGTTACCAGTACGACATCGTTCGGCACGCGCAGCACCTTCTCCACGAACCGTCCACCCAGGCCGAGTTCCGCGCCGCGTGCGGCGACTCCTCTGCCCCGCCCGGCCGCTACGCCTCGGCCTGCTCCTGGTAGTCCTCGGCGGCGCGCGCGGTGCGCGGCCCGAGCAGTCCGTCGACGGGGCCCGGGTCGTGGCCGTGCTCCCGGAGGAAGGTCTGGAGCGCGCGCACGAGCGCCCGGTACTCGGCGACGTCGGGATCGTCCCGCACGGGCTCGGGGGCCGGCGGGAGGCCCTGGCCCTCGCCGAGGTACGCCTGGATGCCGCGGAAGAGCGCGGCCGCCGCGCGGCCGGGGTAGTCCGGGGCGGCCAGGTGCTCCGCGTCCTTCGGGCTCGAGACGAACATCATCTCGATCAGGCAGGCAGCGCCGGAGACGGCCCAGTTGTCTCCTCCGCGCAGAACCCCGAGGCGACCGTAGCGCCCGGTGTTCGGGTCGATCCAGCGGTCGCGCACAGCGGCCCCGTGGGCGGGGATCCCGAACTCGGCCATCACCGCGGCGACGACGGCCGTAGCGAGCGCCCTGCCCTTCGGGGCGCAGTCGGGCGCCCCCCCGTAGTCGATGCCGGCGCAGTAGCACTCGGCCCCGCGCGCGGCGCCATCGGCCGCGGCGTTGTGGTGGATGCTCAGGAAGACGTCGGGCCGACGGGCCGCCGACCAGGCGCCGATCGTGCCGACCTCGTTGGTGCGCGGCGCGAGGAGCACGGTGTGACCCGCCGCCATCAGCAGCGGCGCGAGCGCGTCGCGGATCCGGCCGTTGAGCCGGGCCTCGTTGCCCCCGACCCCGTGCGCGCCGCCGGCGGGGAGCGGATGGCCCGCGTCGAGGACGATCACGGCGCCTCGTCCCGCGGGCGCGGAGGGCGTCTCTGGTGCATGCTCCCGGGGGGCGGCCGGGTCCTCCGCAAAGTAGCGCGCGACGATCGCGGCATGGCGCTCGTGGCCCCCGACGGAGTAGCGGAGCAGGTCGGCGTCGCCCCGGGTCGCGGGGATCCACTCGCGCCCCCCGCGGCGCACGGGGCGGCCGGGCGCGAAGCCGCAGGCCTCGGACGCGACGAGCCCCCGCAGGTCGCGGGGCAAGGCTCGGCCGAGAGCCTGGAGCCGCTCGGGGCTGAGACCCCGGCCGCGGTAGACGCCGCCGACGAACCGGGCATAGAGCCCATCGATCTGGCCGCGGATCCCGAACCAGCCGTCCGCCCGCTCGCCGCGGTCGCCCGGCCGCGAGGAGCGCGGCTTGTCGGCGCCGCACAGCCAGCGGAGCGCCCACAACTCCCAGGGCTCGGCGCGCTCCACACGGACTCCATCGTCCTCGAGGTTCGCGACGACGCCGCGGGGCGGGGCGCCGAGGCACCCGTAAGCGGCTCGCGCGCCGGCGAAGGCGCCCAGGGCGTCCTGCTCGAACTGCGCCCGCTCGAGGGCCAGGGCCTCGGCGGCATTCCAGAATGTCGCGCGCTCGGTGACGATTCGGTCGATCTCGGGGCACAGGTCTCGCAGTCGCGCGCCGGAGCGGGTCCAGAATCCGGCGGGTAGTCCGGTGTAGCCGGCAAGCCACCCGGGGGGAAGCACGCGGAACTCGTCTGCCATCGGTCGGCCACCTCCATGGTGTAAGGCGGCAAATCGCCGAAAAGTGCAGAGACGACGTCGGGCATCGCGCGCACCAGCGGCGCGGAAGGACCGCGCCGCGGCCCGGGGCGCCGCCTGAAGGGCTTCGCGGCACCGGCTCGAAGCCGAGAGAGGGAGCGGAGAGGAGTTGCCACGTGAGGTCGACCACGCGCCATCTGACGATGAACGTGCCGCAGCGCTTCGGCTTCGTGAACATCACCGACGAGGTGGAGGCGATCGTCGGCGAGAGCGGGGTGCAGGAGGGCCTCGTGCTCATCAACGCCATGCACATCACGGCCTCGGTGTTCATCAACGACGATGAGCCCGGGCTGCACCAGGACTACCGCGTCTGGCTGGAGGATCTCGCGCCGTTCGACCCCAGCCCCGAGCGCTACCGCCACAACCGGACGGGCGAGGACAACGGCGACGCGCACCTCAAGCGCCAGGTGATGGGTCGCGAGGTGGTCGTGGCGGTAACGAAGGGCCGGCTGGATTTCGGCCCGTGGGAGCAGATCTTCTACGGCGAGTTCGACGGCGGCCGTCCGAAGCGCGTGCTCGTCAAGGTGATCGGGGAGTAGCCTCGGCCTCGGGCTCGGGCTTAGGGTCGACGGCCGCGGCGGTCGGGGGAGCCGCGAGGGTCGCGGTCGGCGCGGCCAGGATCTCGTTGATCCGGGCCGAGAGCTGGCTCAGGGTGAAGGGCTTCATCAGGAAGCCCTCGATGCCTTGGGCGCGGGCCGACTCGGCGTCGGCCTCGGGGCTGAAGCCGGTGACCAGCAGGACCCTGAGGTCGGGGTTGGCCTGCTTGGCGAGGTCGGCGAGCTGCAGTCCGCTCATTCGCGGCATCGTCTGGTCGGTCATCAGCAGCTCGAACCGGCCCGGCTCGGCGCGCAGCAGCTCCAGGGCCTGCGGGCCGTCGGAGAAGGCTTCGACCTCGTGGCCGAGCACGGTCAGCATCCCGATGCAGGCGTCGAGCAGGGCGGGATCGTCGTCGACGAGCAGGATCGGGACCGCGCGCGTGGGGACGATCGCCTCGCTGGGGCCCACGTTGAGGTCCTCGGTCAGCTCGACGCACGGCAGGTAGACGCAGAAGGTGGTGCCCTGCCCCACACGGCTCTCGACCGTCATGGTGCCGCCGTGGCTCGTGATGACCCCATGGCTGAAGGAGAGCCCGAGGCCCGTGCCCTCCCCCGGGCCCTTGGTCGTGAAGAAGGGCTCGAAGACCTTGGCCATCGTGCCCTGATCCATCCCGCAGCCGGTATCGCGGACGATGAGGCGGGCGTAGAGCCCCGGCGCGAAGCAGCCGATCTGGCGCGCGCGAACGGAGTCGATCTGCTCCGACTCGAGCGACAGCTCGAGGACGCCGCCGGTCTCCTTCATCGCGTGTTGGGCGTTGGCGCACAGGTTGAGGATCACCTGGTGGACCTGGGCCGAGTCGGCGAAGGCGACCGGGTTCTCGCCCTCCTCGCGATAGCGGATCTCGATCGAGCTGGGGATCGTCGCGCGGAGCAGGCGGACGGCCTCGTCGAGCAGCGGACGAAGCGCGACCGGCCGGAAGTCGAGCGGGGCGCGACGGCTGAAGGAGAGGATCTGGCGGACGAGGTCGCGGGCGCGCTCGGCGGCCACGAGGATGTTGCGCAGGTCGCTCCGGGCGCCGGACTCCTCGGGCACCTTGCGCAGCGCCAGCTCGCCATAGCCGAGGATCGCCGCGAGCAGGTTGTTGAAGCCGTGCGCGATCCCGCCCGCGAGGACGCCGATGCTCTCGAGCCGCTGGTTCTGCTGGAGCGCCTCTTCCAGCTCGCGCTGGCGTCTCTCGGCCTGCCGTCGGGTCCGAACCATCGCGTTGGCGTCCTCGGCGAGGTCGCGGAACTCCTGGAAGTGCAGCTCCTCGACATCGATCTCCTGGAGGGCGGTCCGGGCCTGCCGGAACCATCCGCCGAAGACCGAGGCCTCGCGGGCCAGGGCCCGGCTGAAGCAGACGCCGCCCGCCAGTCCGATCAACGCGACGGCCAGCCCGGCACAGGCAGTCACGACCATGCTGAGGGCCATGCTGCGCCGGGGGCCGGTCTCGCGCGCGGCGACCTGGGCGTCGATGTCGTCGATCGACAGCGTGGCGCCGAGGTACCACTCCCAGTCGGCGATCGGGCGCACGTAGGTGAGGAGGCGGGCCTCCCGCTCCTCGTCCTCGGTGGGCGGGATGCTCGACTCGATGAAGCCGCCACCGCGTTGTGCCACGCGGATCAGTTCCTCGGTCGAGGGCTCGCCGATGCCGCGGGCGCGCCGACGCCGGCCGGCCTCGGTGGACGCCGCGGTGAGGCCGGCTCCGTCCCAGCGCCCGGCGAAGAGGTAGCCGGCGGTGCCGAAGCGGACCGAGTCGATGTAGTCGAGCGCCCGGCGCTGCAGAGCCTCCTCGATGTCGGCGGTGCGCGCGCCGGCGCACAGGATCCACCCGAGGCCCTCGAGCCTGCGGACGAACGTGGTGTCGAGGGTCGCCTCCGCGTCGTCGCCGGGCGGAGTCCATCGGAGGCTGCAGATGCCTTCTCCCTCGTGCTGCGCGATGTACTGCAGCTCGCGGATGACGTACTGGCCGTCGGCCGACATCACGTCGCTGAGGTCGACGCCCCGGAGATCGTCGCGGCCCGCGAACAGCACGCAACGGCCTTCGCGGGTGAGCGCGAACAGGGCGCCGGGCTCGGCGGCCTTGCTCGAGGCCGCCACGGCGTCGGCGATGCGGGCCTCGGCCTCCGGCGGCAACGGGGTGCGGTCGCCGAGGGGATCGCGGGCCTGGGCCGATCGCACCAGGGCGGCGACGGCCGCGACGCGTCCGCGGAGTTCCTCGAGCGTCGTCTCTCCGGCCGCGTCGCGCAGGTGCTCGGTGTAACGGAGTGCCCGGGCGGTCTCCTGTTCGAGCAACTGCCGTCGCGCCGTGAGGAACTCCTCGCGCAGCCGGGAGGTGGACTCGCGCATCTCGCGGTACTGCAGCCCCAGCGAGACGGCGCCCGTGCCGGCGGCGACAAGCAGAGCCGTCGAGGAGATCACCACGAGTACAAGACCGACGAAACCGCGGGCACTCCGCACGGTTGGCACCTCAGTCACCATGGCCCACCTGCCGCGGAACCGCGGCCTGTGGGGTCGTCTCCCCGCCATTGCTCCATTCGGGGCGTCGGCGAAGATCCCTGTAGCGAGCGACTCCCACGGAGGCCGCGAACCGGCAGGCCCCCTCCCGCATTCGCGGAATTGTTCCACGAAGTCAGCCTCGAGAGGGTTAAGCCATGCTGTATCTTTCGCTCTTCTGCCTCGCCATCCCCTCTGCTCCGTCGCCGGGCCCGTCGGCCGTCGTGCGCGTCGAAGCCGCGACCGTCCTCGGCACGGTGGACCCGCGCTTCTTCGGCCTGTTCACCGAGCACATCGGCGATGCGCTCGACGGACGTCTGCCCGCCGAGAAGCTGCGCGGCCGGGGGTTCGAGTCCGGCGACGCGAACGGCGACGGAGTCGGCGACCCGTGGCTTCCCTGGGGAGACGCCCGGTTCGCGGTCGACGGCTCGGACTCGATGCCTCGCTTCGCCGACGGCCGGTCGTCGCGCTCCCAGCGGATCGAACTCGCGGGCGGTCCCGCCGGGCTCCGCCAGACCGGGCTCGCGGTCGAGGCCGGCGACCCGCTGACCGTGTCGCTGTTCGTGCGGGCGACGGGCCGGACGGAAGGGCTCCACCTCGCGCTGCGCGCAGGCCCGGGCGAGGAGCCGCTCGCGGAGGCGACGATCGCCGACCTGCCCGGCGCGTGGACGCGCGTCTCGGCCACCCTGGCCCCCACGCGCTCGGCGTTCCCGTGCGCTCTGGAGATCGCGGCCACGGGAGAGGGCGCCGTGTGGCTCGATCAGACCTCGGCCCTCCCCGCCTCGCAGGTCGGGGGCTGGCGCACGGAGGTCGTCGGCCTGTACGAGTGGCTCCGTCCGGCGACCCTGCGGTACCCGGGCGGCAACGTCTGCCAGAGCTACCACTTCGAGGACGGCCTCGGGCCGGTGGAGCTGCGGCCTGTCGTCCCCAACCCCGCGTGGGGGGCCTACCCGGAGCCGAACCACATCGGCACCGACGAGTTCCTCGGCCTGTGCGAGCGCGTGGGGATGGAGCCGATCCTGTGCCTCAACATCGGGGACACGGGCGGCCGCAACCCGCTGCCCGACAACTCCTCGGAGCGGGCGTTGCGCGAGTCGATCGCCTGGCTCCAGTACGCCAACGGCGACACCGCGACCGAGTGGGGCGCGAAGCGCGCGGCGAACGGCCACCCCGCTCCCTACGGCGTGCGGTTGTGGGAGGTCGGCAACGAGATCGGCTACGGCCACATCCACGGTCAGCTCACGAAGGAGCAGTATGCCGCGCGGTTCGTCGAGTTCGCCCGGGCGCTACGCGCCGAGGACCCGACGATCGAGCTGATCGCCTGCGGCTACGACCCGGACTGGAACCGCCTGCTGATGCGCGAGGGCAGGGACCTGGCCGACTTCGTGGCGATCCACACCTACGACAACCTCCCGATGCCCGCCGACACGGCGGCGCACGCCGCGCTGTACATCGGGCCGTGGCTCGACGCGCACATCCGGGCGCTCCGCGAGGGCGGGGTCGAGCCCGGCACGGTGCGGCTGGCCGCGAACGAGTGGTCGTACTCGTGGGCGCACTGGGGCGGACCCGAGCGGGCGGTCGCCGCCGCGGGCTTCCTTCACGAGTGCCTGCGGCGCGCCGACTGGGTGGCGATGACCAACAACTCGGACGCCGTGGTGCGGTTCCGCAACAACGAGCAGATCGTCTTCCCCGATTCGGAGTGCCTGGGGATGGCGCTGCTCGCCCACCACACGGGCCGCGAGGTCCTCGCGACCGAGGTCGCGGGTCCGACCTTCGAGACGCTGGAGCGCGGCGCGGCGGTGGCGGCGGTCGACGCCCTCGCGAGCCGGGAGGGGGAGCGCCTGTTCGTCTCCCTTCTCAACCGCGGGGCCGAGACGGTGCGAGCAACGGTCGATCTCACCACGGCCGGCACGCGCGCGACGGGCGTCGCCGCCTGGGGCGTGCGGCCGACGGAGCCGGGCGGGCGCACGAGCTTCGAGACGCCGCGGGGCCTGGCCATTGTCGATCTGCCGGCGCCCGGCGACGGCCCGCTGGTCGAGGTGGACCTGCCGCCGATGAGTCCCACTGTCCTCCTGTTCCGCTGCGAGGGCGAGGCCGCCGCCGCGCCCCGGCCCGTGGCGGTCGAGGGGGTCGTCGAGGGCCCGAGCGGGCCGCTCTCGGGCGCCACCGCGCAGCTCGTGCCCACCGGCACGGGCGAGCCCGTCACCGCGCGCACCGACGACGCCGGGCGGTTCCGGGCCGAGGTCGCGCCGGGGGTCTACCGCCTGTTCGCCTCGGCCGAGGGACACGCCGAGAGCGCGCCCGAGCCCGTGCTGGCCTCGCCCGCCTCGCGGGCGGAGCGCCGGATCCGGCTCGCCCCGCTCCCCGGTGAACCGTTCGCCCGCTTCGGGCCGGAGGGGCTCGAGGCGAGCGGCTTCGCGGCGGCTTCGTGGGAGGGGGCCGCGGGGTCGGCCACGTGCGACGACAGCGGTCTGCGCGTGGTGAGCCCGCCGGACTCGCGCTACGGCGCCCTCTCCGCGCCGATCGACCTGGGCGACGACGAGGCGCTCGTGCTCGAGGCGCACATCGTCTCGTTCACGGGGATCAACGCGCTGCTGCATCTCACGACCGAGGGCCGCGAGGGCCAGTTCTCGGAGTTCCTCGAGGTGGGCGTCGAGCGCGGCCACGCCGTCGCATGGGGGCCGGGCCTGGGCTTCACCGGTCCGCGCACCGGGGCGCCGGCGACGCTGCGCGCGGTGATCGGCCCGCGGATGCCCTCCGGCCGCACGGTCGAGCTGTTCGTCAACGGCGAGCTGGTCCAGCGGGCGAGCGACCAGGCCTGGCTCAACGGCCGCCGCGTGCGGGTCCTCCTCTATGGCTACGGCGAGGGCGAGCGCCACTGGGACTGGGTGCGGCTCCGCAGGGTGCCCGTGGCTCGGCGGGTGCTGTTCGAGGATCCGCTCGAGACGCTCGACACCGACCGCTGGCAGGAGGCGGCCGTGGTGGGAACGGCCGGAAGCTGCACGGTGGGCGACGGCGCCCTCACGATCCACGGCGCGCTCGACAGCCGCTACGGCCTGCTGACCGACCCGCTGCCCCAGGGCCCGAGCGAGGTGCTCGTGGCGAGCGCGCGGCTGGTGAGCCACGAAGGGCACAACGGCCTGCTGTGTCTCCTGGGAGGCGGGGTCGGCGACTTCACGGCGATCTCCGAGGCCGGCATCGAGCGGGGGCTCGCCCAGGCGTGGATCGGCGACTGGTCCCGCGCGACCGAACGGGTCGCGGGTCCGGCGGTCCTGCGCGTGGTAGCGGGTCCGGCTCGGCCCGACGGCTCGCGCCGCGTGCGCGTCTACGTAAACGACCGCCTCGTCTCGGCCTCGCCCGCGCACCCCGAGCAGCAGCGTCCGCTCCGGCTGTTCCTCTACGGCTGGTCAACGGCGACCACCGTGTGGGACGATGTTCGCGTCGAGCTGATCGACGTGGGCGAGCTGTCCGGGGAGATGGTCGCGGCCGACGGCGCCGTCGGGTGATGACGATGGAGAGCCTGTACCTGCGCGACGCGGATCGCGGGCTGCGTGAGCCCGGTCCCTCGGTGCTCGACCGGATCCCGATCGAGGAGTCGGGCGAGGGCCTGGCGGACCTCCGCGAGGTCTGCCCGCACATCGGCGTGAGCACCACCCTGCCCTGGGCACGGCGGACCGTCTGCCGCATGTTGTGCGAGGCCGCCGCGCGGCTGCCCGAGGGCCTCGGGCTGCACGTGGTGAACGCCTTCCGCACGCTCGACACCCAGGCGGCGGCGTGGCACACCTACCGCGACCACCTGCGGGAGCTGCACCCGAGCTGGCCCACGGCGGTGCTCCACCGCGAGACCAACCGGTTCATCCACCCCCCCAACCGCAGGTGTCCGCCGGGCCACACGACCGGGGCGGCGGTCGACGTACACCTGGTCGATGCGCGCGGCGAGCCGCTGGAGGACCTGGCGACGATCCTGAGCGCGGGGCACGGCGTGTGGAGGACCTTCAGCACCGGGATCCCGGAGGAGTCGCGCCGGCTGCGAGCGGTGCTGTACGACGCGATGGTGGGCGTGGGCTTCTCGAACTGCGTCGACGAGTGGTGGCACTACTCGTGGGGCGACAGCGGGTGGGCGGGCCGGGTGGGCCAGCCGGTGGCCGTGTACAGCGCGGTCCCCGAGGAGTGCTTCCCGGAGCCGCTCGGGCAGGTGGTGGCGGAGATGCGCGCCGCGAACCACACGGCCCAGCTCCGGGCGTGGCTCGGCGCCTCGCTCCGCGGTGAGGACCCGGAGACGGCGCCGCAGAGGCCGGGCCACTGACCCGTCACTCCGGCTGACCGGCGGCCCCTCCTCGAGGGCGAGGAAGGCAGAGCGCGGGGCGCGCCCGGACTCGAGCGCGGTCAGGAGGTCGGTGTCGCTGGCGTCGGAGGAGTCCTCGCGGAGTGCCGCGCCGACGCCTGCGAGCCCGCGGATGCCATGACGCGCACGGATCGCGCCAAGCTGGTGGGGGGGCCGTCCACGCGAAAGCCGCGTAGCGCTGCAGGTGCCCTCGGGCGCGAGGGCGAACAACCGTTCCATGCTGGCAAAGGTGTCTTCGGGTGCAGTCTATGGCGTGGATGGGTACCAGGTGACGGTGGAGGTCGACTGCTCCACCGGGATGGGCCAGTTCACGGTGGTCGGTCTGCCGGACGCGGGGGTCAACGAGTCGCGCGAGCGCGTGCGGCCGGCGATCAAGAACTCCGGCTACCGCTTCCCCTCGGGCCGTCGGATCACGGCGAACCTCGCGCCGGCCGATCTCCGCAAGGAGGGCCCCGCCTTCGATCTCCCGCTCGCCGTGGGGATCCTGATCTCGACCGAGCAGGTGCCACCGGGGGGGCTCGCCGAGACCTGCTTCGTGGGCGAGCTGTCGCTCGACGGCAGCCTCCGTCCGACGAGCGGCGCGTTGCCGATCGCGCTCGCGGCCAAGGCCGCGGGACTCAAGCGGTTGATCGTGCCGGCCGAGAACGCGCGCGAGGCGGCCGTGGTGCGGGGGATCGAGGTCTACGGCCTCGGCAGTCTCGCCGAGGTCTGCGACCTGCTGCTCGGCAACCTCCTGGCGGAGCCCGTCGTCGTGAGCGTCGACGCAAGCGAGCTGGAGGAGCCGGTCTACGAATCGGACCTCTCCGACGTGAAGGGCCAGGCACACGCGAAGCGGGCGCTCGAGGTCGCGGCGGCCGGCGGCCACAACATGCTGCTGATCGGCCCGCCCGGCTCGGGCAAGACGATGCTCGCGCGCCGGGTGCCGAGCATCCTCCCGGCTCTCTCGCTGGAGGAGGCGCTGGAGGTCACGAAGCTCCACAGCGTAGCGGGGATGCTGCCCTCGGGGTCGTCCCTGCTGACGACCCGGCCGTTCCGCTCGCCGCACCACACGACCTCGGTCGCGGGTCTGTGCGGCGGGGGGAGCATCCCGAAGCCGGGCGAGATCAGCCTTGCCCACCACGGAGTGCTGTTCCTCGACGAGCTGCCCGAGTACCGGCGCGACGCGCTCGAGGTGCTCCGCCAGCCACTCGAGGATCGCTGCGTGACGATCAGCCGGGCCCGGGCGAGCATCACCTACCCGGCGAGTTTCATGCTGATCGCGGCGATGAACCCGTGCCCCTGCGGCTACCGGGGCGACTCCTCACGCCAGTGCACGTGCCGACCCGACATGGTCCAGCGCTACGTCCAGCGGATCTCGGGCCCGCTGCTCGACCGGATCGACATCCACCTCGAGGTGCCGCGCCTGTCGCGGGAGGAGCTGGCCACGCGCCCGGTGGGGGAATCGGCCGCGACGATCCGGGGGCGTGTCCGTGCAGCCCGTCAGTGCCAGCTCGAGCGCTTCCGGGGACGCAGGATCTTCTGCAACGGGGAGATGGGGACGCGGGACATCGAGCGGATCTGCCAGATCGGGCCGGAGGCGCAGAACCTCCTGCGGGCCGCGGTCGACCGGCTGGGCCTCTCGGCCCGGGCCTACCATCGGATCCTGAAACTCGCTCGGACGATCGCCGACCTGGACACGACCGAGGCGATCGACGTCCCGCACGTCGCCGAGGCGATCCAGTACCGCTCGCTCGACAGCCGGCTGCTGGGGTAGGGCTCAGTCGCGCCGCACCGCGAGGACGACGCGGTTGCGACCGCCGTGCTTCGCGCGGTAGAGCGCGTCGTCGGCGAAGCCGATGAGCGAGGCGCGGGTGCGGGCGTCCTCGGGGTAGGCGGCAACCCCGACGGAGCAGGTCATGGTGCGGTCGTCGGTTCCGGGGATGGTCTCCGCGAGATCGAGCGCCTCGACAGCGCGCCGGATGTTCTCGGCGGGGACCAGCGCCCGTGACTTGCGGGTGTCGGGCAGCAGGACGGTGAACTCCTCACCGCCGTAGCGGAAGAGGACGTCCGACTCGCGGAGCGTCGAGCGGATCGTGCGGGCGAACAGCCGCAGGATCTCGTCGCCCACCTGGTGGCCGTAGTTGTCGTTGAAGCGCTTGAAGTGGTCGATGTCGATCATCAGGACGGTGAACGCCGTCCCATACCGCTCGGCCCGGTGGATCTCCATCTCGAGACTCTCCTCGAGATACCGGTAGTTGTAGATCCCGGTCAGTGGATCGCGGAAGGCGAGGTCGCGGAGTTCCTCGGTGCGCTCGGCCAGGCGCTCGTACGCGGCCGCGCGGTCGAGCACCATGTTGATCTGCTTCGCGATCGTGTCGAGGATGTGGACGTCGCTGTCGGTGACCGGCGCGCCGATCGCGCGGTTGTCGACGACGGCGAAGCCCGCGATGGCGCCCTCGACCCGGAGCGGCATCACTCCGCAGGAGCCCGGATCGAGCATGTCGAGAAGCCGCGACTGGCCCTCGGTGTAGTCGCGCCGAACCCGGAGTCGGGTGGCTCCGCCGGCGAGCACGGCGGCGATGACGGGGTCTTCGTCGCACCGCAGCGAGAGCGTGGGGAGTTGCTCGGCCGGGGGGCCGACCCCGAGCACCGAGTGGGGCACGAGCCGCGTCCGCTCCGCGTTGACCAGGTAGATCACCGTGCGGTCGAAGTCGAGCTGCGCGAGCGGCCCGCTCGCGACCTGCTGGAGGAGCTGGTCGACGGTGGCCTCGGTCTGCATCGAGAGGACCTCGTCGGTCACGAGCATCAGGTCGGCGATGCGCCGCCGGAGCTGGCGCTGGACGTTCTCGCTCGCGAGCCCCTCCACGACGAGCCGCTGGTTCTCCTCGTCCATGGCGTCGCAGTACTCGGCGAGGTTGACGGGGCCGAGGTCGAAGTAGTCGATCGACTGCTCGATCTCGCTCTGGACGTCGCCCAGGAGGGTGACGAGGTCGGGGACCGAAACGCCCACCTTGGCCCAGCCGGTGACGTCGACGACCTCGCCGGGAAGATTCGGGTGGTCGGCGAGCCCGATCTGGTGGCAGAGGAAGTTCGAGAGATGAACGAGGTGGACGGGGGTGAGCTTGCCCGGCTTCGCCGTCTTGACGCAGGTGTGGTCGTGGTGACGCTCCAGCACGGCGACGAGGTCGGCCGGCAGGTTCCAGCGGTGGCCCAGCTCGGCGCCGAGGGCGCAGTGGTCGGTGCCGAAGACCCGGCGCTCGGCCGCGACCAGGCTGAGCTGCTCCTCGCGCGCGACCTCGGGCACGCGGTCGTACTCGCCGGGCCGGAGGATCTCCAGGACGACCTTGCCGATGTCGTGGATCAGGCCGGCCACGACGGCGGTCTCGACGTTGTCGCAGTCGAACTCGCGCGCCATCAGTCGGGCCAGCACGGCGACAGCCATCGCGTGGACCCAGGTGCGCCGCTTCGACTCGTAGTCGGAGACGGCGCTCGCGGCGCCGCGTGTGCCGAAGACCGAGATGGTGAGCGCGTACTTGCGGACGTTGGCCATCCCGAGCATGACGGTGGCGTGCTGGATCGTCCGGATCTGGCGTTTGCAGCCGAACATGGCGGAGTTGGCGACCCGAAGGACCTTGGCGGTGAGGGCCTGGTCCTTCTCGATGACGCGGGCGACGTCCTGGAGCGATTTGGAGCTGTCCTCGGTCATCTCCAGCAGCCGGTGCGCGATCTGGGGGAAGGTCGGGAGATCCATCAACTCGCCGACCAGGTGCGAGGCGGCATCCAGCGCGCGGTCCTGGTCGACCACGCTCTTGGGAAGTCTCGAGAAACCGGGTTTGCGGGCTCCGCCCGACTGGGTAGACAACGAACGAGGCCTCCTACCAGCCTCCGCCAGAGCCCTCGAGCCAGGTGGAGGTTGGTGCTGCTCAGCTCCACACGTACGCACCGCAAGACGCGCCGCACAGGGCACAACCCTCGGTCGGGCGCCCCGGACCTGCGCGCATCGCTCTGCAGCCGCCGCACTCCCCACTCCCGGCGGTTCTTTCGCCTCGGCTCCGACGGGCACCTCCCACCCGGGAAGGAGTTGGACGCGCCCGAGCGTAGCCAGGTTGGATGAACGACCGTCCCCCCACCCTCTCCGCGCCGCGCCTCCTGTTCCGTGTCGACCTCGACCCGGCGGCCGGTCGGTGGCGGCTCGAGCGCTGCCTGCGGCTGGCCGAGGAGTGGCCGGGCAAGTGCGCGGCGGCCACGGTGGGCTCGTCCGAGGCGGGCGCCGGCGCGCTCCAGGCGCGGGGCGTGGGCGTTGTCCCGCTCCGGGCTGGGGAGCCGCTCAGCCGGGCGGAGGAACTCGCCGAACTGGCCGGGCGCCACGGCGTGGCCGCGCTGGTGCTCGATTCCCCGGAGATCGCGCCACGCGTCGAGGGGGTGATCCTCGGGGCCGGGCTGCCGGTGGTCCGCCTGGACGACGGGGCCGAGCACAACCCGTACCGCTGTCACGTCCTCGTCAACCCCGGCCTGGGCGCGGAGTCGCTGGCCTACGCCACGACGGTCCGCACCGCGCGCCTCCTCGGACCCCGCTACCACCCGGTCTGCCGAAGCCTGCGGGAGGCCCCCCGGGCGGCGCCGGCCTCCGACCGGGTCGAGCGGGTGCTGGTCGCGCTCGGGCCGGGAGAGGAGGTGCGGCTTCTGCCGCGGCTCCTCGAGGCGCTCGACGACCGGTCGGGGGCTCGGCTGCGGGTGCGGATCCCCCTCGCCGCCGGCGCGGCCGAGCGCGCGCGCGCCCTGGTGGAGCGGTCGAGGCACGACGTCTCGATCGACGCGGATCCCGCCACCTTGGCCCCGTATCTTCGGACGGCCGATGTCGCGCTCGTCGGCGCCACACACAGCCGCTACGACGTGGCCGCGGCGGGACTGCCCGCCCTGTTCTGCTCGTTGTCGCCGGCGTGGGCCGAGGAGGGGCGGCGTTTCGCCGAGCATGGGGTGTGCCGCTCCGCGGAGGCGACGAGCGCGGCACTGGACCGGGCGCTCGACGAGCTGCTGGCGCTGACGGCGGCCGAGCGTGCGGAGATGGCCGAGGCGGGGCGCGCGCTCGTGGACGGCCGGGGCGCGGCGCGCATCGGCGAGGCGCTCCTGGAGCGTCTGGGCTAGCACGCGCTCCGGGTGATCGTCGCCCGCTCGTCGTCGGTCAGCAGGCAGCCCTCGCGGCAGTGCTCGGGGCACCCGGGCTCGCAGGGCTCGATGTGGATCGTGACGCTGGCGTGCTCGAGCAGGCGGGCGATCTCCTCCTCGACGGCGTCGGCCAGGCGGTGGGAGTCCTCGACCGACATCGCGGCATCGACCAGCATGTGGAAGTCCACGAAGCGGTGGGAGCCGGCCTTGCGGGTGCGCAGCGAGTGGAAGCCGCGCACGGTGGGCCGGAAGCGCTCGATCGCCTCGCGGATCCTCGCTTCCTCGCTCTCGGCGAGCCGCGCGTCGAACAGGTCGCGGGACGACTGGTGGGTCAGCTCCCAGCCGGTCTTGAGGATGAGGAGCGCGACGGCGATCGCGACGACGGGATCGACCCACTGGAGGTCGCGGCCGGGCAGGAGATGGCTTCCGGCCTGGATGACGGTGAGACCGCCGAGGACCCCGGCCGAGGTGTAGACATCGGTCCGCAGGTGCCAGCCGTCGGCGAGGAGCGCGGCGGAGTCGGTCGCCTTGCCGACTTTGAACAGCATGTGGGAGACGGCCAGGTTGGCCAGGACCGAGACGCCCATCACGACCATGCCCCAGGTCGTCTCCTCGAGGGGCTCCGGCCGCACGAGCTTGCGGACGGCCTCGATGAGGATCCAGACGGCGGCGCCGATGATCAGCAGGGCCTCGATCGCCCCGGCGATGTTCTCCGCCTTGCCGTGGCCGAAGGGGTGGTGCTCGTCGGCGGGGCGATCGGAGACCCGGACGGCGAAGAAGGCGATGCACGAGGCGACGAGGTCGGCGCCGGAGTGGGCGGCCTCGGAGAGGACCGAGACGGAGCCGATCGCGAGGCCCACGGTGAGCTTGCCGGCCACGAGGGTGGCGTTGGAGGCGACCGACAGCAGGGCAACCCGCGTCTTGCGGCGATCCGGCGCCACGCGCCTCGCTCCTTCCTCCAGAACCGACAAAGCCCCCGAGGCGTCAGAGACGTCCCGAGGGCTCGGTTCACCCACTGCCCGCTGTTCGGGCCCGGCCGCGTCCCTGGAGGTACCGGGACCGCCTGCTCGTGCCGCCATTATGGCGACGGGGCCGCGGTGCGTACAACGGCCCCCCCGGGCAACCCCTTGCGCCCTATGGTGTTTTTTTAGGGGGGGGACCCCCATTAAAATACACTGGGTTTTACAAAAAATTTGCGGCACAGGTTTAACCTCTCGTCGTGGCCCGGGGAACCGGGTCGCTGGGCATCCTCCCAGGAATGGC
>CAZRDB010000075.1:0-3312 GCA_964598695.1 uncultured Armatimonadia bacterium | reverse complement strand
CGAACCCGAGCGTCCGAAGGGAGTGTTGAGAGGGCGGCGCAGCCCGGCCCCGAACAGAAGTGCGAGGCCGGTTGTGACGGCACGGTGGCGCGTGCCCCGCCTGTGGGGTACGCCGAGGCACTCGGAGAGCGAGGAGATGGCATGAGGATGAGCTACCGAGGCAGGGCGCTCCTGGCGCTCGGCCTGCTGGTACTGGGACTGCCGGCGCTTCCGGCACTGGCGCAAGAGCCGGACGCCCAGGCGATCGTGGACAGCATGGTCGAGGGTCTGCAGGGCCTGGATGCGTTCGAGTTGGTCTACACGGGCACGTACCCCGTTCCGGAGGGCGAGGAGGCGCCGGAGCCGATTCCGACGCGGTTCGCGCTGGAGCGGGCCACGAACCTTCGGATCGAGTGCGGCGCCGAGGGAGAGCACGGCCTGGTGATCTCCGGGCCGCACGGGATCTACGCCTTCATGCCGTCGGCGAACCAGTACGTCATCGCCGACGTCGTCACCACCTCCGAGGAGCTGGAGACGGCCTACGCGGAGCTGGGGCTCGGGATCGCGCTGGAGTCCGATCCCACCTTCCTGCCGTCGATCCTGCTCTCGGCCGATCCGAGCACCATGTTCCCGCCCGACCTCGCGTGGACGTACGTGGGCGCGGAGGAGCACGCCGGCGCGGCGTGCCACCACGTGATGAGCGACGCCGGCGAGGGGACCGCCCTCGACCTGTGGATCCAGTCCGACGGCGCGCCCCTGCTCCGCGGCCTGGCGCTCTCCATGGTGACGATGGAGTCCGAGGACGAGGAGTCCACGAAGGAGGTCGTGCTCGACTGCACGGTCCTCGAGTGGGACACGGCGCCGCAGTTCGGCGAGGAGCTGTGGCAGTTCGACGCGCCGGAGGACGCGGAGCAGGTTGAGTCGTTCCTCCAGGGCGGCGGCGAGGGAGATCAGCCGCTGCTCAACGAGCCGGCCCCCGACTTCGAGCTGAAGTCGCTCGACGGCAAGACGATCCAGCTCTCGGAGGTCCTCGGAGAGTGCGAGGTCGTCATCCTCGACTTCTGGGCGACCTGGTGCGGCCCGTGCCGCGCGGCCCTGCCCGCCTACTGCGCGCTGATGGAGGAGTACGCCGGGAAGCCGGTGGCCTTCTACGCCGTGAGCCAGGGCGATTCGGCCGACGACATCAAGGCCTGCCTCCAGGAACTCAAGATCAACCCGACCGTGCTGCTCGACTCCGACATGGCGGTCGGCTCGTCGTACGGCGCCAGCGGCATCCCGCACACCGTCGTGATCGACAAGGACGGCGTGATCCGCTCGGTCCACATCGGCTACTCGGAAGGCACCGAGGACGTGCTGCGCGGGGAGATCGACACCCTGCTGGCCGGCGGGACGATCGAGCCGCCCGCGACCACGGGAGGCGGCTGAGGGTAGGATCCGACGCGCACCGGTCGGTGCGCGGCAGAGACCAGACGGGGCCGTCCGGAGTACCGGGCGGCCCCGTGCGCTTTCCGGGGGGCGAGGCTACCTTCGCAGGTCGGGCAGTCCCGCGCGCCAGGCGCGCACACGCTCGACGGACTTCGCGAGCTGCTCCTGGTCGATCTTGCTGTACTGCGCGGCGTGGCGCAGTTCGACCATGGTGAGGCTCGCCTGGCTGAAGGGCCGCGTGTCGAGCACGAGATCGACGCCGGCGGCCAGGGCCTGGGTGGCGCCCTCCTCGATCCGCATGTCGGGGTCGAGGAAGGCGCGCGCCGCGATGTCCTCGCACCAGACGACGCCGGTGAAGCCTATCTCGGCGCGCAGGAGATCGCTCACAACCTTGCGGCTGCGGCTGGCGGGGCGCGAGGGGTCGAGCGCCTTGTAGGTGACGTGGGGGACCATCACGGCGTCGAGGCCGGCGCGCCAGCACTCGACGAAGGGGACCATGTGGGTCGAGCGCAGTTCCTCGGCGCTCAGCGTGACGACGGGCCGCCGGGCGTCCTCGCCGAAGCCCTCGGCGGCGCCTCGGCCGGGGAAGTACTTGCCGACAGCCTTCACCTTGGAGCCCTGGTAGCCCTGGAGGAGGACGGTCCCGAACTTGGCGACCTCGGCCGGGTCGTTGCTCAGGGCGCGGGTCGCGGTGTAGGGGTTGCGGCCACCGGTCGCGGTGTCGAGGTCGGGCGCCAGGTTGACGTTGAGGAACAGGCCGTTCATGAACTGGCCGACCTGGTTGGCGTAGTCGCGGATGCCGTCGGCCCCGTGGCGGCGGAGGTACTTGGGGGCGCCCCAGTCGGGTACGCCGAGCGACGAGAGGCGGCTGAGGTCGCCGCCCTCCTGCTCGACGCAAAGGATGGGCGGGGGATCTCCCTCCGGCACGGCGAGGCAGACGGCGCGGCAGAGGCGGCGCACCTGGTCCTTGTCGCTGATGTTGCGGCCGGTCAACACGAGACCGGCGATCATGCCCTTTTGGAGCCCGGTCTTGGTCTCCTCATCGAGATCGGTGCCCTTGAGGCCGCAGACGTAGAGCTGGCCCAGCTTGACGGTGACGGGCTTGGCATCCTTGGGGGCGATGGTGTTCTCGGGCTGCCAGCCGATCTGGGAGGGGCGCCAGATCGCGACGCCGAGGCACGTGACGACGGTGAGGGCCGCCAGCGCGATGAGCCCGATCCACGGGCCTCGCTCCCCTCCCACGCCCGGTGTGCTCGAACCTTGCTGCATGGGTCGACTCCGCCGCTCCTGTGGACGCGCGGGCGCGCAGGCCGCTCGCCGCGCTATGTCAGTATGTACCGTTCGATGGCCCGGGCCACCCCGTCCTCGGCCACGCTGCCGGTCACCCAGTCGGCCGCGGCCACGAGATCGGGCGGCGAGCCGGACATCGCGACGCCGACGCCGGCCAGCTCGACCATGGGCCGATCGTTCATCCAGTCGCCGATCGCGAGGGTCTGTGCCAGCGGGATGCCGAGCCGTTCGGCGAGGCAACCCAGCGCCGCCGCTTTCGTCGCCAGCGGCCCCGCCACCTGCGCGAAGTGGCCGCCATAGCGCTCGGAGAGCGTGATGATGACGGCCGCACGGCTGCCGAGGACCTCCCGGAGTGCGTCGTAGCAGCGAACCGCGGTCGCGTGGTCGGCCAGCGCCGAGATGGTCACGACGCGTCGGGCCAGGACGGCGGCCATCTCCCGATCGTCGACCAACCGCATCCGGCCGGCGTTGATCTCCTGCCAGGCCTCGGGCGGCGGCCGGTCGATGCTCCCGTAGACCGCCCCACCCTCCTCCTCGGCCGGGAAGACGGCGGGGCCCAGGCCGTGCCGGTAGATGATCTTGAGCGTGAGGCCCGCCACATCGGGCTCGAGTCGAACG
>CAZRDB010000074.1:0-21530 GCA_964598695.1 uncultured Armatimonadia bacterium | reverse complement strand
TGACCGTCGCCGTGCTGCAGCTCGTGTGGCGCGTTCGGTCCGAGCCGGTCGCGCAGCCGGAGGAGGTCGCCGCATGAACCGCTCGCTCTGGATCGCCCTCGCGCTCGGGGCCGCCTGCGCGGTGGCACTCGCGCTTGCGCCGTTCGCCAGCAGCTCGCCCGACGGCCTGGAGACGGTCGCGGAGGGAGCCGGGTTCGCCGACCGCTTCGAGGCGCCGCCGACGGTCGCCGCGCCCCTGCCCGACTACAGCGTGCCGGGCATGGGCTCGGAGCGAACCTCGACGGTGCTGGCCGGGATCCTCGGCGCGGCCGCGACGGGCCGGGGCCCGTAGCGGGTCGGGGGGGGGCCTTTTAGTTGTTCCGGGGGGGGTTGCGCGGTTGGGCCCCGTTTGCGCAGCGGCTAGGCGGGTGGGACCCCTCGCCACACGCGGCAGTCGGCTCGACGAGCGGCCTCCGCTCGTGGCATTGCTCGCCTTCATCGGCTGCGCGGTCGCCACCCCCCCGGGCGCCTGGCTCACGTACGCCGCACTGGCCGCGCTGCTCGCCGGGGCCGCGATATTCGCGGGAGCCCCGCCCCGCCGCCTGCTGGGCCGTCTTCTCCTCGTGAGTCCCGTCCTGGCGATGGTCGCGCTCTCGGCCGTGGTCGAGCGGCCCGCCGACGGGGCCGACGCGCTCGCCTGGCGCGCCTTCGGGCATCCGCTCTCGGCCGGGGCGCTCGAGCGCGCGGGGTCGATCGTCGTGAGTGCCGGGCTGTCGGTGGTTGCCGCGACGGTGGCCTCCACGCTCACGGGCCCGGAGCGTCTCGCCCGCGGTCTCGCGAGCTTCGGACTCCCGCGCCTTCTCGTCGCGCTGCTGGCGATGACGATCCGGTACCTCTCGGTGGGCGAGGACGAGACCCGTCGCATGGTGCGGGCGCGCGACGCGCGTGGCGTCCCGCCCCGACTGCGAGATCGCGTCCGCGTCGCGGGGGCGATGGTCGGCAGTCTGTTCGTCCGCTCGCTCGATCGTGCGGAGCGCGTCGGCTCGGCGATGGCGGCGCGCGGCTTCGACGGCTCTCTCCCGATGCTGCGGCGGGGGCCCGTCCGCGGGCGCGAGTGGCTCGCGGCCGGCTGTTTCGGAGCGGCGTGCATCCTCGCGACCGTGTTGCTAGGAGGAGTTGTGTGAGCGTTCTCTCGGTGCGTGGCCTCTCGTTCCGCTACCCCGCCGGCGTCGTCGCCCTCGAGGCGGTCGACCTCACGCTCGGCGCGGGCGAGTGGCTCGGCCTGATCGGCCCGAACGGAGCGGGCAAGTCGACGCTCCTGCTGCACCTCAACGGCACCCTCCGGGGCGAGGGTACGCTCGAGGTGGCGGGGATGCCTCTGACGCGCGCGAACCTCCCCGAGATCCGCCGCCGGGTCGGGCTCGTGTTCCAGGATCCCGACGATCAGCTCTTCATGCCGACCGTGCTCGAGGACGTCGCGTTCGGCCCGCTCAACCTCCGGCTGAGCCCGGCCGAGGCGCGCGCCCGGGCCGAGACGGCTCTCGCGCAGGTGGGGATCGCCGACCTCGCCGACCGTCCGCCGCACCAGCTCAGCACCGGCCAGAAGAAGCGGGCGGCGCTGGCGACCGTGCTCTCGATGGAGCCCGACATCCTCGTGCTCGACGAGCCGACCGCCGGCCTCGACCCGCGCGGCCGGCGCGAGTTCATCCGGCTGATCCAGGGCCTCCCCTGCGCCAAGCTGCTCGCCACGCATGACCTGCCGCTCGTGCGCGAGACCTGCGGCCGCACCGCGATCCTTGACCGCGGCCGGATCGTGGCCGACGGCCCCACGGAGACCATCCTCGAGGATGAGGAGCTGCTCCGGGCGCATGGGCTGTCCGACGGCTAGGCAGGGCCGCGCTTCGGCGCCGGGGAGGGGCGGCGCGCCCCCGGGCGGAACCTGGCTGCAGCCGTGCTCGCGGGAGTCATCGCCCCCCGGAGCGTCGTCCTCGGGATCGGCCTGAGGCGGCGCCGCCTGGCGGGGTTCGCGGGGCTCTTTCGGCCGCCGGCGGAGGGAGGACGCGGATGCCACGCAAGCCGGGCGCGAAGGGCACGTTGCGAGGGGCGATCCCCTACTCGGCGAAGGAGTTGCACGCGGAGGCCGAGGAGCGCGTCTTCACGGGCGAGCACCTCGCGCAGGTGGCGTTCCCGCTGGGTGGGATCGGCGCCGGCTGCTTCTCGCTCGGGGGGCGCGGCGAGCTGCGGGACTGGGAGATCTTCAACCGGCCCGGCAAGGCCGCGCGGCTTCAGTCGTTCTTCGCGCTGTGGGCCCGCGCGCAGGGCGAGAAGCCCGTCTGCAAGGTGGTGCAGCGCGCGCCCCTGCCGCCGTTCGCCGGCTCGGGCGGGTGGACGCGCGAGTGCGGCAACGGCCTGCCCCCGTTCGAGGAGGCCACCTTCCGCGGGGCCTACCCCCTCGCGCACCTCGCGTTCGAGGATGCCGACATGCCGCTCGACGTGCGGCTGACCGCCTTCAGCCCCTACATCCCGCTCAACGCCGACGACACCGGTCTGCCGCTCGCCTTCCTCATCTACACGCTCCGCAACACGGGGCGCAAGCCGGTGACAGCCGGCCTCGTCGGCTCGCTGCCGAACGTCGTGGGGACCGACGGCGTCCACTTCCACGGCGAGTGGGTCGGCGGCTGCGTGAACGAGTTCCGCGAAGGCGACGGCTTCGCCGGGATCCGCATGACCTCCAACCGCTTCCCCGAGGACCACGAGCGGTGGGGCAGCATGGCGATCGCCGCGATCGGCGAGGAGTTCACCTACGTCACGGCGTGGCGCCGCGAGGCATGGTGGGACGACTACCACCGCTTCTGGGATGACCTCGCCGACGACGGCCGGCTCGAGCCGTACGCGCCCGAGGAGGCCTCGCCCGAGGGCCGGGCCGAGATGGCCTCCCTCGGCGTCCGGGTGAGCGTGAAGCCGGGCCAGAGCGTCCGGATCCCCTTCGCCCTCGCCTGGCACTTCCCCCGCAGGCGCAACACCTGGAACCACCAGCGGGAGCTGCGCGACCGGATCCTCACGAACCACTACGCGACGCGGTACGCGGACGCATGGGCGGTCGCGGAGTACGGCCTCAGGGAGCTGCCCCGGCTCGAGGAGCAGACCCGCGCCTTCGCCGAGGCGCTCCACGAGAGCACGCTGCCCGCGACGGTGCTCGATGCCGCCTCGAGCCAAATGTCGATCCTCAAGAGCAACACCTGCCTGCGGCTCGACGACGGCTCGTTCCACGGCTTCGAGGGCTGCAGCGAGCACGACGGCTGCTGCCCGATGAACTGCACGCACGTGTGGAACTACGAGCAGACGCTCGCGCACCTGTTCCCGGACCTCGAGCGGACGATGCGCCGGACAGACTTCCTCGAGAACACGCGCGACGACGGCTGGATGGCCTTCCGCACGCACCTCCCGACGGGAGTGGTCCCGAGCCCGTGCGGCCCGGCGGCCGACGGCCAGATGGGCTCGCTCCTGAAGCTCTACCGCGAGTGGCAGCTCTCGGGAGACGACGGCTTCCTCCGCGAGCTGTGGGAGCCCGCGAAGCGGGCGCTCGACTTCGTGCAGACGGAGTGGGACCTGGACCATGACGGGGTGATGGAGGGCTCGCAACACAACACCTACGACATCGAGTTCTTCGGCCCGAACACGATGGTGGGAACGCTGTACCTCGGCGCGCTGGCCGCGGCGGTGCGAATGGCCGAGTACCTGGGCGACCGCACGGCGGTCGATCGGTACCGGGCCCTGCTCGAGCGGGGCGCCCGCAACCTGGACGCCAAGTGCTGGGGGGGCGAGTACTACCAGCAGGCGGTCGACCTCGACGCGCACCCGAAGTACCAGTACGCGACGGGCTGCCTCACCGACCAGCTCCTCGGCCAGTGGTTCTCGGAGGTCGTCGGTCTCGGCAAGCTGCTCCCACCCGCGCGGATCAAGCGAGCGCTCCGGAGCGTCTTCCGGCACAACTTCCGCACCGGCTTCTACGACCACGCCAACCCGCAGCGGATCTACGCGCTGAACGACGAGGCCGGGACGCTGATCTGCACCTGGCCCAAGGGCGGCCGGCCCGCGTTGCCGCTCGTCTACTGCGACGAGGTCTGGACGGGCATCGAGTACCAGTTCGCGGCGCACCTTCTGTACGAGGGGCTGCTCGATGAGGGCCTGGCCGTCGTCAAGGCCGTGCGCGACCGCCACGACGGCAAGCGCCGCAACCCCTACAACGAGTTCGAGTGCGGCGACCACTACGCGCGGGCGCTGGCGAGCTGGTCGCTCGTGTTGGCCCTCTCGGGCTACCGCTACTCGGCGCCGGAGCGAACGCTCGCCTTCGACCCGCAGGTGAACCAGGCGAAGTTCCGCTGCTTCTTCTCCACGGGGACCGGCTGGGGAACCTACGAGCAGCGGCTGACGAAGGGCGGCATGAGGCTGACGCTCTCGCTCGCCTACGGGAGCCTCACGCTGTCGGGCCTCAGCGGCACGCTGCCCCCAGCCGCCAAGCTCCGTGTGAAGCGCGTGACGGCGCGGCTCGACAAGAGCGCCTGCGACGTCGAAGCGGTGATCGACCGGCGGAAGCTGACAGCCCGGTTCCACGAGCCGCAGACGCTCGAGGCGGGCGAGACGTTGACCCTGACGTTCACGGGCTAGGCGGTGGGACAACAGGCGCGGAGTCTCGCCCCACCAGGGGCCGTCCCCCGCCACCGGGCGCATCGCGCGTCGTCCTGAAGGGGAGACGCCGAAGGGAGGGAACCTGGCGATGCACGACAGCCTGTACCCGATCATCCCGATGATCGGCTTCCTCGCGATCGTCGCGATCATTGCGGTCGTGAGCTACCTCGCCTCAGAGCAACGCCGCAAGGAGTGGCAGTCCTTCGCGGCCGCGATGGGCTTTCGGTACGCCGCCAACGACCCGTTCGGCACTGTCGCGCGCGCGAGCTACGCGGCGTTGCGCAAGGGCCATAGCCGCCATGTCACCAACGTCGCCTACGGCGCACACCGGGGACGCCAGGTGCGCTGTTTCGACTTCCGGTACACCGTGGGCCACGGCAAGAGCTCCCACACCTACCACGAGACGATGGTCTTGGTGGAGTCGCCGATCGCCTGCCCGGAGATCCTCGTCCGGCCCGAGCACCTCGGCGACCGGATCGCGGCCTGGGTCGGCGCCGACGACATCGACCTCGAGTCGGCCGCGTTCAGCGAGCGCTTCTTCGTCTCGAGCCCCGACAAGCGGTTCGCCTACGACCTGCTCCACCAGCGCGCGATGGAGTATCTGCTGGCCTGCAGCCCCCAGCCGGCCTTCGAGGCGGCCGCGGGCGCGTTCCTCTTCGACTATGCGGGAGTCGGCCAGTTGCCGCTGCCGACGGGCGTGCGCGCCCTGCTCGACACGGCGTGCGACTTTCTCGACCTGATCCCCGCGTATCTGGTACAAGGCGGAGGCGCGCCCGTGCGCGCCTGACACGTTCGCGACGGGATGGAGTGATCGTATGCTCGGACCGATAGCGTTCCTGTTCGTGATCCTCGGCGGCGTGGTTCTCGTGGCGCTGATCGCGTGCGTGGGCGGCTACAACCGGCTCGTGCGGCTCCGCAATTTCGTCCGCGAGTCGTGGGCCGACGTGACGACGGAGCTGAAGCGCCGGTACGACCTGATCCCCAACCTCGTCGAGACGGTCAAGGGCTACGTCCAGCACGAGCGAGAGATCATGGATGCCGTCACCCGGGCCCATCAGGCCGCCCTCACGGCCGGCGGGACCGCGGCGGCCCAGGCCCAGGCCGAGAACCAGCTCGGCCAGGCGCTCCGCCAGCTCCTGGCGCTTGCCGAGAACTACCCGCAGCTCCGGGCCGGCGAGAACTTCGCCGCGCTGCAGCGCGAACTGACGAACACGGAGGACCGGATCCAGGCCGCGCGGCGGTTCTACAACGGCAATGTCCGCGACCTGAACAACGCGGTCCAGTACTTCCCGAGCCGCATCCTCGCGCGCCTGTTCGGTTTCGCGGCCGCCGACTTCTTCGAGATCGACGACCCGGTCGTGCAGGAGCCCGTGAAGGTGTCGTTCTAGGCTCGAGCAACGCGTGTGGGGGCGAGTGGCGACTCGCCCGCAGGATCTCGTAGGGGCGACCTGCCGGTCGCCCGATCGTAGGGAGGAGGGCGAGTTGCCACTCGCCCCCACGGGTGCTATGACCGATCCTGGCTCCGGCCCATCGTCTCGCCTCCGCATCCTCTGCGGGATGTCCGGCGGTGTCGACAGCGCCGTCGCCGCGGCGCTGCTCGCGCGCGCGGGCCACGAGGTGATCGGCGTCACGTTCCGCATCGGCAGCGGGAGCGGCGCCGAGGGCCGCGGCTGCTGCTCCGCCCGGCAGGCCTGTGACGCGGCCGCGTGCGCCGAGGCCCTTGGCCTCGAGCACTTCGTCCACCATGCCGAGGCCGAGTTCCACGCCGCGGTCGTGGGGCCATTCGCGGAGGCCTACCTCCGGGGGGAGACGCCCAACCCGTGCATCGAGTGCAACCGAGCCGTGCGCTTCCCGACGATGCTCCGCCTGGCCGATGCGCTGGGCGCCGACGCGATCGCGACCGGCCACTACGCCCGCGTCGAACATGACGACGCGAGCGGGCGGTGGTGCATCGCGCGGGGAGCCGACCCGACCAAGGACCAGAGCTACGTCCTCTACGCGCTCGGCCAGGAGACGCTCGCGCGGCTGCTGCTGCCGCTCGGGGGCATCCCGAAGGCGCGGACCCGCGAGCTGGCGCGCGAACTGGGTCTCACGGTCGCCGACAAGCCGGACAGCCAGGACATCTGCTTCGTGCCGGACGGCGACTACCGGGCCTACCTGCTGGGCGCGGGCCTCGCGGGGACCGAGCCCGGCCCGATCGTCGATCCCACGGGCAACGTTCTCGGACGGCATGAGGGGACCTACCGATACACCGTCGGCCAGCGGCGCGGACTGGGGATCGGCGGTGGGGAGCCGCTGTACGTCCTCGCGGTCGACCCCGCGACGGCGACGGTGACGGTCGGCCCGGCCGAGGAGCTGCTCGCGGCGGGGCTCCGGCTCGCCAACGTGGTATGGGGCGGCGCCTACCCCGCGGCGCTCGGCGGCCCGCTTCCGGTCCGCGTCCAGATGCGCGCCCACGGCGAGGCAGTCGAGGCGATGGCGGACCTCGGAGCGTCGGGCGGCCTGACGGTGACGTTCACCACCCCGCACCGCGCCACGGCGCCCGGCCAGTCGGCCGTGTGCTACGACGCCGAGACCGGCACGCGGGTGCTGTGCGGGGGGATCGTCACGGGCGTGCTGGGATAGGGGGAGGCGCGTGGGCGGTCCTCCGGAGGGGCCGAGTAGGGGGGACCGGTCGAAGACCGGTGGGACCCTAACTGGCCCGCAACGCCGACATCCTGCGCGGTTGCCACAGGACGAGTACCAGACGCCGTGTGCCGTGACGTTCGTGACCATTCGCGCGCGGCCCGGCGTGTGCCTGACCGACGGCGACCGCCCGGACCGCGTTCTAGCGGCGCTGCGCGCCAACGCCCGACGCCATGGCGTCGCCATCCACGCCTGCTGCCTCATGCCTGACCACGTCCATGTCGTATGCTCGATCCTGCCTGCGGGCGGCGACCTGGCCCAGTGGCTGTGCGCAGCCAAGAGCGGCGCGTCGCGTCGTGCCGGCGCGCCGCTGTGGCAACGGGGCTACTGGGACCGAACCGCCCGCCGCGAGGATGACGTCGTCGCGATGGTGGAGTACACGCTCGCGAACCCGGTCCGGAAGGGCCTGTGCGAGGACTGGGCTGCGTGGCCCTGGAGCTGGTCCGAGTGGCACGACGAGGACGGCCCCCAGCGGGCCGGTTAGGGTCCCACCAACCTCCGGTTGGTTCCCCCTACCAGGCCCCTCCGAACACCGCGCAGCAGCCGCCTACCGCCCCGGCCTTGGCCGCTCGCGGAACCTGGCCTCGATCTCCGCGGCAGGGACGATCGGGTGGAGCCGCCAGGGCTCGCCGAGCTGTGAGAGCCGGCGGCGCATCGCTTGCTCGATCCACGCCTCCTCGCCCCCCGCGTGGGGGAGGACCTCCTCCGGCGCGTCGAGGGCCGTGCCGTCGCCCAGCAAGCCGTCGAGGACCGCCAGCGCCGCCCGCTTCGAGGGGATCGCGCCCTCACCCCGTTCGACGTTCCACGTCGTGAAGCCCCGGAGCGGCTTCCCCACGCAGCCCGGGCAGCCGTCCTCGCAGGGGCAGGCCCGGACGTGCTCGCGGACGGCCGGGAGGATCCGGTCGAGGAGGCCGAAGGCCGCGTGGGTGAAGCCGAGGCCCAGGGGGAAGCGCTCGTAGACGAAGACCGTATGCCAGGGCGCGTTCTGGCAACCGACCGTGTGCGAGAAGTCGAGCGTCTCGCAGCGGAGGAACAGGGGCAGCAGCGAGCGCGTCGCGTAGCCGACGCCCCGCAGCCCGTTGTGGGGGTTGAGGCCGTCGGCCTCGATCGCGCGCATCAGCGGCTCGGGCGGGGTGATCCAGAAGGCGACGGTCTCGAGGAGGTAGGCGGGGAGGTCCAGCTCCTCCTCGCTGAAGGCGTCGAGCGAGTAGAAGCGGATCCGCTCGAAGGCGTGGTTGCGGAAGGTGGTGGTCACCTCGCCCCAACTGACCGTCCCGCTGCCGAAGGGCCGCCGCCGCACGAGGCGGTCGATGTGCTCGACATCGGTTCCGCCGAGCGGCTGGGTGTAGTAGTCCAGCTCCTCCCGACGCACGGTCGCGATGTTGCGCTCGAGGTCCAGCTCGCGCACGAGGTAGGTCTCGCCCTGGTGGAGGTAGACCGCGCCGGGGTGGACGAGCGCCTGGGCGTCATACTGGTTGACCTCGCCGATCACGAGTCCCGTCGACTCCTCCTTGACCACCACACTCCGGTCGGCGAACTCGCGGAGCGAGACGATCCGGTGGGCCGGCTGGGGCGCGCTGTGGTACCAGCGCCCTCCGGTGTGCCGGAGCACCCGCTGGTCGGCCAGGGCCTCGAGGGCCATCCGCGCGTACGGGCCGAACCGCTCGGCCTCGCCCTCGGCGAGCGGCAGCTCGTGGGCGGCGCAGCGGAGGTGGCCGCTCACGATGAACGGATTGTCGGGGTCGACGACGGCCTGCTCGACCGGCCGCTCGAAGAGGTACTCCGGGTGGCTCAGGACGTACTGGTTCACTGGGGTATCGAGGCCGACGAGGATGACGAGCGCGTCCCTGTCGCGCCGGCCGGCCCGGCCCGCCTGCTGGAGGAACGAGGCCAGCGTGCCCGGGTAGCCGACGAGGATGCTCGCGTCGAGCCCTCCCACGTCGATCCCCAGAACGAGAGCGGGCGTGGCGCTCACGCCGAGCAGGTCCCCCGCAAACAGCCGCTGCTCGATCGCCCGTCGCTCGGTCGGGAGGTAGCCGCCCCGGTAGGCAGTCACGCGCGCGGCGGCCTCGGGGGCGAGCCGGCCGAGCCGCTCGGTCACGTACCGGGCGATCATCTCCGCGGTCATCTTGGCCTTGCTGAAGGTGATCGTCGGCACGCCGCGGGCGATGAGCGCCGCCATCAGCTCGTGCGCCTCGACGTTCGCGCTCCGCCGGCTCCGCCAGCGGCCCGCCCGCTCAACCGGCGGGTTCCAGAAGACCGTCACGCGACGGCCCCTCGGGCTGCCGTCCCGGTCGACGAGCGAGAAGGGGCGCTCGATGAGCCGCTCGGCCAGCTCGCGGGGGTTGGCGATCGTCGCCGAGCAGGCGATCACGTGCGGCGCGGAGCCGAAGTGGTCGCAGACGCGGCGGAAGCGCCGCATGAGGTTCGCGACGCCGGAGCCGAACATCCCACCGTAGGTGTGCAGCTCATCGAGCACCAACCACTGCAGGTTCTCGAGGAGCCGGTCCCAGCTCGCCGGCTGGGCCATCACGCTCGCGTGGAGGAGGTCGGGGTTCGTGAAGAGCAGCCGGGCGCGATCGCGCAGGCGCTTCCGGACCGATCCGCCGGTATCGCCATCGTAGACGCCCGCGAGGATCGTGTCGGAGAGACCGGCAGCCTCGAGCAGACGCGCGCACGCGCCGAACTGGTCGTGCGTGAGCGCCTTGGTCGGATAGACGAGGAAGGCCGTCGCGAGCGGGTCGGCCAGAAGGCTCTCCAGCACCGGGACGAGGTAGCACAGCGACTTGCCCGAGGCCGTCCCCGTCGAGACCACGACGTTCTCGCCGGCGCGTGCGCGGTCGATCGCCTCGGCCTGGTGCGTGTACAGCCGATCGACACCGAGCGCCGAGAGCGCTTCCCGCAGGCAGGGCGAGAGGGGTGTGGCCGTGTCGGCATAGGCGGGCGGCCGTGCGGGCTCGAGGTGTACGTGGACGATCTGCCGCGCGTACTCCGGAGAGGCGCGCAACTCCTCGAGGAAGGCTGTCGGATCCCATGCTCGGGCCATCCCGCACCTGCGCCCCTGCCGATTCATCGCGGGGCGGCGCCTGCGCGGCCCGCCCGCGCGACCGGGGAGAAGACACCGCGCGGCACGATCCGGGTTTCGCGGCGATCCCCCCGCCCGCCTGCCCGGCCGAAGGTGGCTGGGCGCGCCGCGCGAAGGGACCCGTGTGCGGAGGGAGGCTCGACATGGACCCCATGACGCGCAGGACCATGCTCGGGACGCTGGGGGCCGGCGGTGCGCTGGCCGGCCTCGCGTCGCACGCTCGGGCGGACGGGGAGGGCGCCGTGACGCATCGTGAGGCGCCACCGAACATCGTCGTCATCTTCTGCGACGACCTCGGCTACGGCGATCTGGGCTGCTTCGGCCACCCGACGATCCGCACGCCGCACCTCGACCGGATGGCCGCCGAGGGCATGAAGCTGACGCAGTTCTACGTCGCCGCCCACGTCTGCACCCCGAGCCGAGCTGGGCTGCTCACCGGGCGGCTCCCCGTGCGGAGCGGCATGACCTCGGACCGGAGGGGCGTTCTCTTCCCCGATTCGGGCGGCGGCCTGCCGGAGAGCGAGATCACGATCGCGGACCTGCTCCGGGGGCGAGGCTACGAGACCGCCTGCGTCGGCAAGTGGCATCTCGGCCACCTCAGACGCTACCTGCCGACCCGCCACGGCTTCGACGAGTATCTCGGCATCCCGTACAGCAACGACATGCGGCCGACGCCCCTGATCGACGGCGAGGCGGTTGTGGAGCAGCCGGCCGACCTCACGACGCTCACGGCGCGGTACACGGAGCGGGCCGTCGAGTTCATCCGCCGCCGCCGGGACGCCCCCTTCTTCCTCTACATGCCCCACACGTTCCCGCACGTGCCACTGGCCGCCTCGGAGCGCTTCCGGGGACGGAGCGCGCGCGGGCTCTACGGCGACGTCGTGGAGGAACTCGACTGGAGCGTCGGCCGGGTCCTCGAGGCGGTGCGCGGCACGGGCCAGGCCGAGCGCACCCTCGTCGTGTTCACCAGCGACAACGGCCCGTGGCTCACGCAGGGCGAGAACGGCGGCTCGGCGGGCCTCCTGCGTGACGGGAAGGGCACGACCTGGGATGGCGGGATGCGCGAGCCATGCCTCGTCTGGTGGCCCGGCCGGATCGCGCCCTCCTCGGTCTGCGAGGGGCTCTCCTCCACGCTGGACCTGCTGCCGACCTGCTGTGAGCTGGCGGGCACGGAGCCGCCACGCGATCGAGTTCTGGACGGCACGAGCCTCGTCTCGATGCTGACCGAGGGCGCCCCGAGCCCGCGTATGGAGATGCCCTTCTACCACGGGACGCGGCTGTGGGCGCTCCGGCGCGGCCCCTGGAAGGCGCACTTCACGAACCACCAGGGCGGGAAGCAGGTCGACCATGAGACCCCGCTGCTGTTCCACCTCGAGCACGACCCCTCGGAGCGCCGGGACGTCGCCCCGCAGCACCCCGAGGTGATCGAGGAGGTCCGGGCCGCGGCCGAGGCCCTTCGAGCCGGCATCGAGCCGGTGCCGATGCAGCTCGACCTCCCGCTCCCCGGGGGCCTCAAGCCGGGGGAGATCGGGTAGGGCGACGCAGGGGCGAGCCCCGCGGAGGAGCCGCAGGGGGGGAACCTCGCGCAGCGCGGCGGGCCCCACACGGTGTCTCCGAAAACCTGCCCTCACGCCCGCTGGGGGGGCCCCCGACGAGCACGGTAGGCTGGGAACAGGCCGTTGCGGTGCTTCTGGATGCGGACAACACCGTGGCCTGGCCCCCTCCGCCCCCCGCCGAAGCGGCAATCCCGCCGAATGTGGCCGGTTTCCTCGCTTCGCGCACGGAACCTGGTTCCGATCGGCCTCGGCGGGGTATTCTCCTGAATGTGAGGGTTGCTCGCGGCCAGACACCAGCCGTCCCCCCCATCCCCCAAGAGCCCACCGCGAGCAGCCCTCATTCCTTGTACGGCCCTCCACACGGCAGGAATCGCGGATCCCTCCACGAAACGGACCCCCGTCCCGGCCACTCCGGCCGCGGCCTCGGGCTGCACGGAGTCAGCCCGATCCCCTGGAGGTGCTCCCTCATGGCCCATCGCAACCTACTCGCCCACGTACCGGCATTCGCCTGCCTGATCCTCGCCATGGCCGCCGCGCCGCGACCCGCCGTCGCACAACCCGCCGACGAGACGCCCCTCGAGACCACCTGTGCCGCCCTGATGGATCCCGGCCAGCGCGCGGGGCTCGCCGATCGCCTCGTGACCGTCCGGGGGGCTGTCGCGGCCACCGAGCCGGCGCGGTGCAGCGTCTTCCTCGGCGAGGCCGACGGCCCCCGGCTCGACGTGAGCGCCATCCCGCCCTACCAGCGTCCCTCGTTCCATGTGGGCGAGGAGGTCACCGTCACGGCGATCTGCCGCCGCGGCGAGGAGGCGGACGGCGACCGGGCCGTCCTGGCCGTGCGCGTCCGATCCGACATCGTCCATCACCTGCCGACCGGGAACGAGCCGCGCCGCTTCAAGGTGCTCGTGCTGAACTTCGACCCCGTCTGCCCCGAGCACGGCGGCAAGCGAACGACCGAGGTCTTCGGCTGGAACAACCCGCACGAGACCGCGCAGCAGTACATCGACGCGCTCCGGGACTCGAGCAACGGCTGGGCCAACTACGAGATCGTCGAGTGGGTCGATCTCGACCAGCACGCCCCCTACGGCAGCGGCTTCGTCTACCCGCCCGACCAGTACATCGAGGACTGGCGCAACCGGGCGAACGTGAAGTTCCCGGAGGGCCAGTGTGACGAAGGCGCGCTCATGACCGACAAGGCCTTCGCGCACAACAACCCGCTGACCGTCGCCGAGCGTGTGGCGAAGGGCGAGATCGACGAGGTCTTCCTCTTCGGCTCCCCCGCGGGCAGCGCGTTCAACGAGGCCGCGATGGCCGGTCCGAGCCCGTTCTTCATCAACGGCGAGAGCTACACGATCCCCGAGGCCGGCCGCAACTTCGCGATCATGGGCTTCAACTACGAGCGCGATGTCGACTGCATGCTCGAGGACTTCTGCCACCGGACCGAGTGTACGATGTCGCACCTGTACAACCCGGCCGACTTCTGGTTCCCGACCTCGCCGGCGGCCCATCCCTGGGACGCCTTCCGGATGTTCGAGCAGCGGACCCCGGGCGAGTCGGCCCTGGGGATCTGCCACTTCGCGCCCTCGAGCGAGAAGGACTACGACTGGGGCAACCCACGGCCCGTCGTGAGCACCTGCGACGACTGGCTGTACAACTGGCCAAACCTCCAGGGCGAGTCGACCCGCCGGACCGTGACGGCCGAGGAGTGGGGCGGCGGTCGAATGGACTACCACCACATCTGGTGGCTCAACCACCTCCCGAACGCCCCGGGCACGGGCCCCGACGGCAAGCTGCTCAACTGGTGGAAGTACGTCTGTGACCCCAACGGGTACTAGGGACCATGCCCCGGGGCTCCGCCCCGCCCCGACGGCAGGAGCATCCTCGCGTCACCCCGAAACGGCACACCCATGAGACGCCGCACAACGAAGCTCCCCCTCGCGATCTGCGTGCTCCTCGCCGCGCTGCTGGCGGCCCTGCCGGGCTGCCGGGGCCGTCAGGAGCAGGAGCAGCAGGTCGTCACCATCGACCTTTGGCATGTCTGGGGCGGCGAGCAGGCCGCGGCGATCGAGAAGGTCGTCAAGGCGTTCGAGGCCAGTCACCCGAACATCAGGGTGAACCCCGTGTTCACCCGCAACAACCTCTCGACGAGCCAGAAGTTCTTCACCGCCGTCGCGGCCGAGACGCCGCCCGACGTCGTCTTCGTCGACGGCCCCCAGGTCGCGCCGTGGGCGGAGTGGGGCGCGCTGGAGCCGCTCGATGATCGCCTCGCGCGGGCGGGCGTCCGGGCCGAGGACTACTTCGAGCCCTGCTGGCGGCAGTGCGAGTACAAGGGCAAGGTCTGGGCGCTCACCTACTGCGCCGACCCCAACTTCGGCTTCGTCTGGAACAAGGACCGCTTCCGTCAGGCCGGGCTCGACCCCGAGGCGCCCCCGCGCACCATCGAGGAACTCGACGCGGCCGCCGAGGCGCTCACCGCGCGCACGGCGAGCGGCGACCTCGAGTCGATCGGGTTCATCCCCTGGGCGCAGTACGGCCCGGCGAACTCGGTCTTCACCTGGGGCTGGGCCTTCGGCGGCAGCTTCTACGACGATGCGAGCTTCACCGTGACCGCTGACGACCCCAAGGTGGTCAACGCGCTCGCGTGGATGATCAGCTACTGCGACCGGTTCGACGCCCGGAAGATCAGCGCGCTCGAGGCCGGGTTCGGCAGCGCGGAGCAGGATCCGTTCTACACGGGCAAGATGGCGATGCGCTGCCTGCACATCGGCGGGATCGTCGACATCGGCAAGTACGCCCCGAACCTCGACTGGGGCGTCACCTTCATCCCCGCCCCGGCCGTCGGCGGCGAGGAGCACTCCTCGTGGGTCGGCGGCTGGTGCATGTCGATCCCCAAGGGCTGCCGCCACCCCGAAGAGGCCTTCGAGCTGATGCGGTGGATGTGCCACGATCCCGAGGGCACGACGGTGGTCGCCGAGGCCGCGGGACTCTTCCCGGGCCGGAAGGACTCGCCCTACTTCGAGGAGATCCAGGACAAGCCGTACTACGGCGCCTTCCTCGACGTCATCCGTGCCTGCAAGCACCAGCGGCCCGTGATGCCGAGTCAGGCGTTCTTCATGCGGGAACTGGACCGGGCGGTCGACGCGGCGCGGTTCGGGAAGATCCTCCCGCCCACGTCGATCGCGCTCGTGGGCGACACCAGCGCGCCCGAGGCCCGGCGGCTCGCCGAGGAGCTGACCGCCGCGGGCCACCCACCGACCGAGGGCGGAGCGGCAGAGCTGGGTGTGTGCTTCGGCGCCCCGGCCGCCGGCGCGCGGAGCGAGGGTATGCGGCTCGTCGCGATCACCGCGGACGGAGGGCCGGTCGAGGGGGCCGACGGCTTCCTCCCGCCCGACGCCGACGCCAAGGCCGTACTCCGGTGGTGGACGGCGAAGCGCGCGCTCGAGACGGCGCGCAAGGCCACCCAGGAGGAACTCGACCTGATCCTGAAGGGAGGGGGTACGCAGTGACCGCCTCCGCCTCCGCGCGTAACCGGCGCACGACGCTGACCGGCCTCGCCTTCTGCTCCCCCGCGATCCTCGGCCTGGTGCTGCTCACGGCCTACCCCGTCATCGCCAGCCTGTACTACAGCTTCTGCAGCTACTCCGTGCTCAAGGCGCCGACGTGGATCGGCGCCGCGAACTACCAGCGCCTCGCGAGCGACGACCTCTTCTTCACCTCGCTCGGCAACACGGTCTACTTCGCCGTCTTCGCGGTGCCGCTGGGGATCGTCGTCTCGTTCCTCCTCGCCCTGCTGCTCAACGTCGGGACGAAGGGGCTCACGGTCTACCGAACGATCTTCTACATCCCCTCGATCGTGCCGATGGTCGCCAGCTCCGTCCTGTGGATCTGGCTGTTCAACCCGCAGTCGGGCGCCGTCAACGCGCTGATCAAGATGATCCCCGGGGTCCACGATGCTCCCGGCTGGCTCTCCGACCCCGCCTGGGCGAAGCCGACGATCGTGCTGTGGTCGCTGTGGGGCGTCGGCAACAGCGTGCTGATCTTCCTCGCCGGCCTACAGGGCGTCCCGAAGGACCTCTACGAGGCGGCTGAGGTCGACGGCGCGGGCTCATGGTGGAAGGTCCGCGCGATCACGGTTCCCTACATGTCGCCCTACCTGCTCTTCACACTCGTGATGGGCATGATCGGCGCCTTCCAGTTCTTCACGCCGGCGATGGTGATGACCAACGGCACCGGCGGGCCGGCCGACTCGACGATGTTCTACGCGCTCAACCTCTTCCACCGGGCCTTCAGCGACTTCAAGATGGGCTACGCCTGCGCGATGGCCTGGGTGCTGTTCGTCCTGGTGGTCATCGCGACGCTGATCGTCTTCCGAACCTCCGCCCGCTTCGTCTACTACGAGACGTCCGAGGAGGGGGATCGCTGATGGCCGACGCGCGCCCCGTCAAGCGCCCGCTCTGGATGACCCTCCTCGTCCAGACGCTGCTCGTGGTCTTCTCGCTCGTCTTCGCGCTGCCGTTCGTCTGGCTCGTCGGCTCCTCGGTGAAGACCGACGCGCAGATCTTCAAGACCCCGCCCGAGTGGATCCCCCTCCAGCCGGTGACCGTCGAGGTCGAGGGCAGCCCCCTGCCCGTCTACCGGGACGCGGCCGGCGCCCGCTACGCGCTCGTCGAGCGCGACAAGAAGACCGGCGAGGCCCGGGTCCGGCCGCTCGACGACGACAACGCGGCCGCACCCGAGCGGCGGCTCGACTACGGCAGCCTCGTCGAGGAGAGACGGTTCGGACTCAAGCTCGCGAACTACCCGGAGGGCCTCGCGTTCATCAAGTTCGGCCGGCAGCTCCGCAACACGCTGACGATCTGCATCCTGAGCGCCATCGGATGCGTGCTCTCGTGCAGCATGGTCGCCTACGGGCTCGCACGGGTACCGTGGAGGGGCCGCAAGCTGCTGTTCTTCCTGCTGCTCGCGACGATGATGATCCCGCCGCAGGTCACGATGGTCCCGATGTTCGTGGTCTGGGCGAAGCTCCACGTCGTCAACAGCTACTGGCCGCTCGTGCTGCCGAGCTTCCTCGCCCCGGCCTTCTTCGTCTTCCTCCTGCGGCAGTTCTTCCTGAGCATCCCGAAGGACCTCACCGACGCCGCGAAGATCGAGGGCTGCTCGGAGTTCGGGATCTACTGGCGCATCGTCCTGCCGCTCGCGAAGCCGGCGCTCGCGACGGTCGCGCTCTTCGCCTTCCTCGGCGCCTGGAACGACTACCTCGGGCCACTGATCTACCTCTCCGATGAGTCGAAGTACACGCTCTCGCTCGGGATCGCGAGCTTCTCGAGCCAGTACGGCAGTTACCCGGGGATGCTGATGGCCGTCTCGACCGTGATGACCGTGCCGATCATCATCCTGTTCTTCCTCACGCAGCGGACGTTCATCCAGGGCATCACGCTCACGGGGATGAAGGGATAGCCGTGCGCTATCGACTGGAAGGGCTCCGCCCTCGCGCGGGCGAGCTGAGCTACCCCGCCGCGGTCGGCGGCTGCCTCGACTACCTCGGCGTGGACGCGAGCGTCGCTTGGCTGGAAGGCGGAACGGGCCTGGCCTTCATGGCCTGCATGTCGGCCGATGCCGACATCGCCGCGCCGATCGCCTGGGACGGCCTCTGCGTGAACGACTGCGGCCCCCGCAACCCGGGGATCGTCGCCCGGCTCGAGCGCAACCTCGGCTACGAGAGCGAGACCGTCTGCTCCTGCCCGTTCGGCGCGCATCGTCAGACCGAGGAGGCCCGGGCCGCGGCATGGCGGCTCGTGCAGCGGAGCCTCGCCGACGGCGTGCCCTGCATCGGCTTCGAACTCGCCTACCCCGAGTTCTTCGTTATCGACGGGATCGAGGACGAGAGCTACACGTTCATCATCCCCGCCAACGACGGCACCACGGCGGCGGTGCGCGCGGCGCTCGGCTGGTCAGACCTGGCGCGCGAGATCGGCTGGGTCCGCGTACAGGCGATCTGCCCGGTGGAGCCGGCGCCCGACGAGGCCGTTGTGCGGGAGGCGCTCGCGACGGTCCACGAACGGATGAACCGCGAGGCCGAGGAGGGGATGTTCGTGACCGGCCTCCGCGCGCTCGACCTGTGGGCCCGGGCGCTCGAGCAGGGCGAGGCCCAGGGCTTCGGCCATCGCCGGAACGCGGCCGCCTGGGCCGAGCTGCGGCGCAACGCGGTTGGCTTCCTCCGCGAGGCCCGCGACCGGCTGAACGGCCGCGCGAGCGGTCTCCTGGACGAGGCGATCGGCCACTACGCGATCTCGGCCGAGAGGATGGAGGCGCTCCACCAGCTCCACCCGGTGAGGGAGGTCGAGGGCGAGAAGATCCGGAGCGAGGAGGGCGCGCAGCTCCTCCGGGAGGCCCTCGCCGCCGAGACAGAGGGCCTCCCGCTGCTCGCACGGATCGCCGCTGCCGTGTAGACCCCGGGCCACGTGGGGCGCTGCCCCACACCCCGCCAGAGGGCGTGCCCTCTGGACACCCGCGGCGATCGCGCCCGGGGGCGAAGCCCATGCCCCCGCTCACGATCGCTGGGGCAGACCATAGGACGAAGCCCACCAACCGGAGAGAGAGCAGGGCTCAGCGGGGACGAGGGCGGCCGACGTCGCGCAGGGGATCGGTCTTGTCGCGCAGCCCGTCAGCCGATATGCCGCGCACGAAGCCCCTGAGGTCGGCAACCGGCACCTGTGGCACGAGGTGGATGGCGCCGCCCTTGACGATCACGGATAGCCGCTGCCCCGGCCGCAGACCAAGCCGCTCCCGTACGCTCTTCGGGATGGTGAGGCGAAAGTCGGTTGTGAGGGTGGCGATGGGCATGGGGCGGCTCCCTCCCCCTTCACGAGCCAGGTGACCCTCCCGAGCCTGCGTCTGCCGGCTCGCGCTGGCGCGCGGCCTGGCGCCCCTCACGCGGGGCCCGGGACGGCCGTCCCACGTCGGGGCCTTCGGGGCGAGGCGACCCGTCTCCTCGCTCCCCGGCAGGCCTCATCGACTCCTCGGCGAACACACCGGCGCTTGGCGCGCGATGCCGTCGCCCTTGGAGGATGCCCATGCTCGCCTGTCTTGTCGTCGCCCTCTCGGCCACCGGAGCGCCGGGGGAGTCCGCCGTCGTCTTCGACCCCTCCGCCCTCCCCTACGAGACCCGCTGCACGCTCGAGGCGCTCCAGGGCCTCGCGAACCGTGCGGGGCCTCGCCTCTTCCTCGGCGCGCCCGATGACCCGTGGCTCGCGATCTACACCGAGCGCAACGGGCTCACCACCGAGACCGAGACCGACCTCGCCGGGCTGCTCCACCGGTTCGCCGGCGTCGCCCGGGGCCTCGCCGTCTACGACCCCTCGCTCGACGGCACCCGCTACGTCGCGGTGACGCTCGCCGTGCGTTTGCCGTCGATGTGGGTGACCTGCACCGGCGAGGTGACTTCCGCGACCTTGGCGATGGAGCCGAGCGGCACCAGCCCCGAGGTGCCGCTCACCGGGATCGCCGCGAGCACCTTGCTCACCGCTCCCGGCAGGGGTGGCACGGTGATCTTCCCGACCGTCACCTGGGCGGTGAGCGTGCCGGCCTTGGTGGGCACCGTGCCCAGCGAGTAGCCGTTCAGCACGAGGGCCATGTACTGGCTCAGGGTCGCCGGCGTCACGCCGGCCGCGGTGGCCTTCTCTTGATCCACGACGATCGTCGCCGACGGTCGTCCCTCACTGAGGTTGGACGCCACGTCCGCCAGCCCGTCGACGGTCTTCATCTTGGCCAGCACCAGATCGTTGGCCTTCTGAAGCACCGTCTCGTCGTCGGCTGTCACGCGCACCTCGAGCTGGGACGTGCCGCTCCCCATGGAGGTGTCGTCGCCGGTCACGGTAACGGTCCCCGCGTTCTGCAGGTCAGCCACCTCGGCGCGCACTTGGTTGATGAGCGCGTCCTTGTCGGCGTCGGGATCGGTGGTGATGGAGAACGTGGCGGTGCTCGAGGACGCGTTGAGGCCTCCGGCACCGAAGAGGCTGCCGGTGGTGCCGCCGGTGACCTGGTAGGTCTCGATGCCGGGCGTGGTCTTGAGGACGTCTTCGACCTTGGTCGCCGCCGCCATCGTGGCGTCGAGATCGGTGCCCGGCGGCATGGTCTGCACGATGCTCATGGTGTTCTCGCCCGAGCTGTCGAACAGGTTGACCTTGAGCAGCGGAGAGAGCGACATCGTGGCGGCGAACACAGCGACGGCGGCGATCAGCGTGATGACCTTGTGATCCAGTGTCCACCGGAGCGCCGGAAGGTACGCGTTCTGCAGTCGCGTGAGCTCCTTCTCGTCGCGATGGCCCACCTGTCGCTTGGAGAGCAACCAGGTGGCCACGACCGGCACGACCATGAGGGCGACAGCCAGGCTGCAGAGCAGCGCGAACGTCACCGTGAGCGCGAACGGACGGAAGAACTCCGAGGCGAGGCCGTGCACGAAGCCCAGCGGCAGGAAGACGGCGACGGTCGTCAGCGTGCTGGCCGTGATGGCTCCGGCCACCTCACGGGTGCCGGTGTACGCGGCGCGGCGCGCCGTGTCGCCTTCTTGGAGGTGCCGGTGGATGTTCTCGATCACGACGATCGAGTCGTCGATCACGCGTCCGATGGCGATGGTGAGGCCGCCGAGCGTGAGCATGTTGAGGGAATCGCCGCGGCTCCAGAGGATGATCAAGGCGCCGACCACGCTCAGCGGGATCGAGAGCCCCGCGATCACGGTCGAGCGCCAGCTGCGCAAGAAGAGCCAGATGACGATGATGGCGAACACGGCGCCGATGAGGCCCTCGCGCAGCAGGGAGCGGATGCTGTCCTTGATGTAGGTGGACTGATCCGTGACCGTGGTGATCGTCGCCTTGCCGCCGAGGTCGCGGGTAATGGCCGGCAGCTCGTCGGCGATGGCGCCCGCGATGTCGACGGTGTTGCCGGTGCTGGCCTTGCTGACGGCGATGCCGACCGACGATTCGCCGTTGGTCCGCGTGATCGCGGTCGGGGGCGCGGCGGCGATCTTGACGGTGGCGACGTCGCCGAGTCGCACCGGCGCCGCCCCCGTAGACGAGGCGGTGGTCGAGGCGCTGGTGGACGTAGCCGTCGTCGTGCTATCGGACGTCGTGGAGGACGCACTGGCGGCCGTCGCGGCGTCGGGCAGGGCGAGATTCTCGATCGCCTTCACCGTCTGCGCCTTGGCGCTGACGGTGACGGGGTATACGAGGCTGCCGGAGGTGAGAGACCCGGCGCCGGTGGTGATGTTGGCCTGTGTGACCGCGGCGGCGATCTGCGTGGGCGAGACGCCGAGCGCCGCGAGCTTCTTCGGCTTGAGCCGGATCTCCAGCTGCATCTCCTCCACGCCCGAGAGCGTGACCGCCTGAACACCGTCGATCGCCTGCAGCCGCGGCACCACACGGGTGCCAAGCAGGCTGGCCAGCTGTTCCGACGGCAGCGAGGACGACACCGCCAGCTGCACGACCGGTATGCTGTTGAAGTTCAGCGCCGCCACCTCCGGCGCCTGCGCGGTCGACGGC
>CAZRDB010000073.1:18411-21551 GCA_964598695.1 uncultured Armatimonadia bacterium | reverse complement strand
TCGGCTGCTCCGGCGGGTAGGTCGTCTCGGTGAGCGCGTAGCCCGCGCCGTCGCCGGCGATCCGGACCCGCACCGAGGTCGGGTCGATGTTCGTGTCGGCCCACGAGAAGGCCACCTCATTGCCGCCCTTGTGGAAGCGGATCGCGCGCTGCTCCCGCACGAGCGTGAGGTCGACGTCGCGGTAGACGATCAGTTCCACGCCCTCGCGCGGAGGGACCGTGGAGAGTTCGATCTTCGAGGCCCAGCCGGCCGAGGCCAACAGGGCCAGTGCCGCGAGCGCGAGCGTGCGCATGGCGAGCCCTCCTCCCTGGCGTCGGCTAGATCGTCGGCTCGCCCGGCTCGATGTTCCGCTGGACGATCTGGTAGCTGACCTCGGTCTCGGCTCCGGCCTCGAGCGGGATCTCGAACCGCAGCTCCGTCCCGTTCTTCACCTCGGTCGGCTTCAGCTCGCTCACGACCTCCCACTCGCCCACCGCGTGCTCCACGAGCCGCAGGGTGATGGGGCGGTCGGTGTGGTTCTTGAGCTTGAGCTTCCAGGTCCGGACCGTGTCCCACAACACCGGCTCCGGCTGGCGGCCCGAGTTCTCTCGAACCTTCGTGAACCGGATGTTCTCATCGCGCGACTCGAGGAGCTGGCGCTCGACCTCGACGTTGTTCGCGAAGCCGATGAACAGCTTCGAGTCCTCGCCGTGCGGCACGTACCCGAGCTGCGACTCGCCGAGGAACGTGTCGAGCTGGCTGCCGTCGCCGGCCGTCGCGAGGAAGGCGCGGGCCTTGCCCGCGAGCTGCGCCACGGCGGCCTCCGGGACCTGCCACTCGTAGAGGAGCTGCACCCGACCGCCCTCGATCGCGCTGTCGCTCACGAACCGCTTCGTGATCGCGTAGGTGACATTGTCGAGCAGCAGCATCTCGCGCCGCTCATCCCGATCGAGCGAGACGGTGGCCGCCGGGCACCCGGCGATCTCGACCGCGACGCCGTTCTGGACCATGCCGCTGCCGTTGTAGAGCCGGGCCCGGCCCGAGAGCACGAGCTGGCTCTCGTCGAGGTTGGCGCGGGCGTTGTAGTCGATCCGCTCGATCGAGACGCCCCCGCCGCCCGCCAGGGCGTAGGTGATCCGCAGCCGGTAGTTGCCGGCCTTCGCGGTCTTGACCCACCAGATCAGCGCGCTCTGGCCCGAGGGCGGCGTCGAGACCGCCAGCGTCGTCGGCTTCTCCTGCCCGTCGACGGGGTCGAAGAGGATCGACTGCGGGAGGATCGGCAACCCCTCCCATGCCAGCTCGACCTGGTTGACGCCTTCCTCGAGCGCGACGACGCGCTCCTCCTCCATCAGCGCCGCGCCGCCGGCCTCGAAGTGGGCACGGACGTTCTCCCGCACCGGCATCAGCGTGAGCTTCACCTTCGCGAACGAGGGAACGGCGCTCACGAGCACGAGCGAGGCAAGCGCCAGCAAACGGATCCGTGCGTTCATCGCCTACTCACTCTCCTTCGGCATGTCGTTCTCGGCCAGCCCGTGGTACTCGTGGAAGGCGTGCTCGAGCTGGGCGCCCTGACCCGGATCCAGCGCGAACTCCCAGGTGATCCGGTCGGCCCGCTTCTTGCCCAGTTCGGGGCCGACGAAGACGTTCGGCATCCCCGGGCGGGCCTGGATCAGCTCGAGCGTCCGCGCGATCGCGTCGCGGTTCGTGGCCTCGACCTTGTAGTCGGTCTCGACCACCTTGCCGGTGACGATGCCGGTCCGGTCATCGAAGGTGATGTCGCGCTTGCGCGTTGCCGCCATCTCCGCCTTCACGACGATGTCCGGCAGCGCCCCGGCCGAGACCTCGACCTCCTGGCCCACTCCGGCGTAGGGCAGCGCGCTCCCGCCCAGGTAGATCAGTCGGCCCGCCGCGTCGCGCTTGAACAGCGTGATCGGTCCGGCCGGCAGGGCGGCCGTGCCCAGACCGTGCTCCTTGTCGTTCTTGACCTTCACGATCCGCGTCGCGGCCGAACCCGCGAACAGGTGGAGCCGCGCCAGCACCTTCGGCGCGACCGTGCTCGATTCGGTGAACCGCAGCCGGGTTACCCAGCCGTTGGTGAGCGCCAGCTCGGTGTCGAGCCCGTACCGTTCGTGCTCCGAGACGTTCGCCGCAGCGATCGCGATCTCGTCCACGAACTCGCCGCCCGCCCGACCGCCGCCGCCCATCCCCGCTGCTCCGGCCCGGCCGACGGGACCGGCGGGGCCGGCATCACCCTTGCCCGACCGCGCCCGGCGCGGCCGGGCAAGGGCCAGATCCTCGGTCGCCTCGGTCTGCAGCGCGACGACCTGCTCGATGAGCCGGACGCCGCCCGTCAGCAGCGCAACCTTGGCCTTCTCGTAGTCCTCGCCGCTGTTGTTGCCGATCGAGAAGTCGGCCGCGAGCGAGCCACTCTTCTCGTCTTGCGAGAGGATCAGCGTGTAGCTCGCCGCCCAGGTCAGCCCGCTGGTGAAGTACGTCACCTCGAGCGGCGCCGGGCCGTCCTTCGGCGCCGTGATGTGCCACACGAGCGTGTTGGGCTGCTCGGGCGGGAACGTCGTCTCCGTCAGCGCGTACCCGGCGCCGTCGCCGGCGATCCGGATCCGCACCGAGGTCGGATCGATGTTGGTGTCGGCCCACGAGAAGGCGACCTCGTTCTCGCCCTTGTGGAAGCGGATCGCGCGCTGCTCCCGCACGAGCGTGAGGTCGACGTCGCGGTAGATGATCAGCTCGACCCCCTCGCGCGGAGGCACAGTCGATAGCTCGATCTTCGAGGCCCACGCCGCGGTGCTCACGACCGCGAGCGCGAGGAACAGGAACGGAGTTCGCACGATCGGTCCACCTCCCCGGTCTCTAGAGCGTCGCCTCGCCCGGCTCGATGTTGCGCTGGACGATCTGGTAGCTGACCTCGATCTCGGCGCCGGCCTCCACCGGGACCTCGAACCGCAGTTCGGTCCCGTTCTTCACCTCGGTCGGCTTCAGCTCGCTCACGACCTCCCACTGGCCAACGGCATGCTCGACCAGCCGCACGGTCACGTCGCGATCGGTGTGGTTCTTCAGCTTGAGCTTCCAGGTGCGGCTGGTGTCCCACAACACCGGCTCCGGCTGGCGGCCCGAGCAATCCGGGACCTACTTCAACCGGATGT
>CAZRDB010000073.1:0-18401 GCA_964598695.1 uncultured Armatimonadia bacterium | reverse complement strand
AGAGGAGCAGCAGCTCGACCTCTACGTTGTTCGCGAAGCCGATCAACAGCTTCGCTTCCTCGCCGCGCGGGACGTACCCGAGCTGCGACTCGCCCAGGAACGTGTCCAGCTGGCTGCCATCGCCGGCCGTCGCGAGGAAGGCCCGCGCCTTGCCCGCGAGCTGGGCGATCGCCGCCTCCGGCACCCGCCACTCGTACAGGAGCTGGACCCGGCCGCCCTCGATCCCACTGTCGCTCACGAACCGCTTCGTGATCGGGTAGGTGACGTTGTCCAGCATCAGCATCTCGCGCCGCTCGTCGCGGTCGAGCGAGACGTTGGCCGCGGGCGCGTCGGCGATCTCCACCGACATGCCGTTCTGGACCATGCCGCTGCCGTTGTACAGCCGCGCCCGGCCCGAGAGGACGAGCTGGCTCTCGTCGAGGTTGGCGCGGGCGCCGTAGTCGATCCGCTCGATGGCGACCCCGCCACCCGCCAGCGCGTAGGTGATCCGCAGCCGGTAGTTGCCGGCCTTCGCCGTCTTCACCCACCAGATCAGCGCGCTCTGGCCCGAGGGCGGCGTGGAGACCGCCAGCGTGGTCGGCTTCGCCTGCTCCTCCACCGGATCGAAGAGGATCGACTGCGGGAGGATCGGCAGCCCCTCCCAGGCCAGCTCGACCTGGTTGACCCCCTCCTCGAGCGCGACGACGCGCTCCTCCTCCATCAGCGCCGAGCCGCCCGCGTCGAAGTGGACGCGGACGTTCTCCCGTGTCGGCATCAGCGTGAGCTTGACCTTCGCGAACGACGGGACCGCGCCGAGCAGCACCAGCAAGGCGAGTGCGAGCAAGCGAGTGCGATGGGTCATGGTCTACCGGCCCTCCTTCGGCATGCTGTTCTGCGCGAGCCCGTAGTACTCGTGGAACGCGTGGGTGAGCTGGGCTCCCTGGCCGGGATCCAGCGCGAACTCCCAGGTGATCCGGTCGGCCCGCTTCTGACCCAGCTCGGGGCCGACGAAGACGTTCGGGGCGCTCGGTCGGGCCTGGATCAGCTCGAGCGTCCGCGCGATCCCGTCCCGGTTCGTGGTTTCGACCTCGTAGTCCGTCTCGACCACCTTGCCGGTCACGACGCCCGTCGCGTCGTCGAAGGTGATGTCGCGCTTGCGGGTCGCGACCATCTCCGGCTTCACGACGATGTCGGGGAGCTGCCCCGCCAGCACCTCGACCTCCTGGCCGACGCCGGCGTAGGGCAGCGCGCTCTCGCCGAGATAGACCAGCCGGCCGGCCGGGTCCCGCTTGAACAGCGTGACCGGCCCCGCCGGCAGGGCCGCCGCCCCGAGGCCGTGCCCCTTGTCGTTGGTGATCTTCACGACGCGGTGGGCGGCCGGCTCGGCGAAGAGGTGGAGCCGAGCGAGCACTTTGGGCGCAACCGTGCTCGATTCGGTGAACCGCAGCCGCGTGACCCAGCCGTTGGTGAGCGTCAACTCGGTATCGAGCCCGTACCGCTCGTGCTCCGAAACGTTCGCCGCGGCGATCGACACCTCGCCCATCGGCCGTTGGCCGACGGCGCCCCCGCCGCTGACTCCCCCGAACATCGCGCCGGCCATGGCGGCGGGCGCGGGCGCCTCGGTGGGAGCGGCCGGGGTGGCCGCGGTGGTGTCGAGGTCGTACATCGCCTTCTCTCGCGCACCCATCTCGAGCGCGACGACCTGCTCGACGAGGCGCACCCCGCCCGTGAGCAGCGAGACCCGGGCCTTCTCGTAGTCCTCGCCGCTGTTGTTGCCGATCGAGAAGTCGGCCGCGAGGGTCGCGCTCTTCTCATCCTGCGACAGGACCAGGGTGTACGAGGCCGACCAGGTGAAGCCGCGCGTGAAGTAGGTGACCTCCAGCGGCGCGGGACCGTCCTTCGGCGCCGTGATGTGCCAGACCAGCGTGTTCGGCTGCTCCGGCGGATAGGTGGTCTGGGTCAGCGCGTAGCCCGCGCCGTCGCCCGCGATGCGGATCCGGACGGAGGTCGGGTCGATGCTCGTGTCGGCCCAGGAGAACGCGACCTCGTTCTCGCCCTTGTGGAACCGGATCGCCCGTTGCTCCCGCACAAGGGTGAGATCGACATCGCGGTAGATGATGACCTCGACCCCTTCGCGTGGAGGGACAGTGGACAGCTCGATCTTGGAGGCCCAGCTCGCTGAGCCCACCAGCGCGAGCACGAAGAGCGCGTACGTGGTTCGCACGGTCACACCACCTCCTAGGTTCGGCACCTTCGCTGTCGGACGCGGTCTCCCTCGCCCGGCCAGACGTACCAAGGGGTTCGATGGTCGGGCGGTTCAGCGTGTTCCCTCGACACTGCGGCCGGCGGCCCGGCGCCGTAGCGGCCCGGCCTCGCCGGAGGACTCCCTCTCACCGAGCCCGAAGCCTGTGGTCGACGAAGACGAAGGGAAGCTCGATGGAGAACCCGTCCCCCCACGCACCCGGTATCAGGCTCCTCGCGTGGATCGCGCTGGTCCTCGTGATCGCGAGCGTCGCGGCTGCCAAGATCGTCGTGCGCCGCCAGCAGGCCGACGCGCCCCAGCAGTCGGACTGGCTGCAGTTCGCGGGCGCCGACATCACCGGCGACCTGCTGGTCTACGGAGGCGAGATGGGCCGCGCGGCGAGCACGGCCCAGGTCCGCACCGAACTCGAGCGCCTCGCGCTCGCGTCGCCCGACCTCGCGCGGGGCGCCGCCTTGCGCAGCGCCGCGCTCGACGCCCACGAGGGCAACAACGCCGAGGCGGCGCAGACGCTGCGCGAGGCCACCACCACCGAGTCCGACCCCTTCCTCACGATCGCCGACGGCCTCGACACGGAGTCGGACGCCGCCCTCCGGACCGCAGGGCTCGACGCCTCCTCGTCGCTGACGCCGCTCTGGGTGCGTCGTGCGCTCCGCCTCGCCAATCCGGCCTGCAACGAGGCGATCGAACGGAACACGGTCGCGGCCGAGGCGCCCACGCGCGTCGGACGGATCCTCGCTCTCATGGCCCTGTTCCTGTTCGGCGGCTGCCTGAGCGTCCCGGCCTTCCTCGGCGCCCTGCTCGCCGTGCCGATCTCCCGCTTCGTCCGCGCCGCCAGGCCCGCTCCCGCCCCGGCGCTGCCGACCGCCGAGCCGGAGCCGGAGGCCCATGAGCCGCCGGCCGCCGAGCGGCCCTCGTGGGGCCCCCTCGACGCCTTCGCCGCGATCGCGCTGTTCTTCGCGATGCAGCTTCTTGTCAGCCTCGTCCTCAGCATCGTCGTCACCGACCGCTCCGTCCAGTTCGAGGTCCTGGCCTCGGCCTTCGCCTTCCTCGCGAGCGGCGGCATCGCGGTGTGGTTCCTCCGCTGGCGTGGAGGGCCGGGCTTCTGGGCGCTCGCCGGCTTCCGCCCGTACCCGACCTGGAAGGCCGCCCCCCTCGCCCTCTGGGGCGTCCTCGCGCTGCCGGTGCCCATGCTCGTGGTCGGCCTCGTCTACATGCGGCTGATCGGGGGCCCGCCGATGAGCCAGAACCCGGCGATCGACATGATGATCGGCGCCGACACCTGGTGGGCCAAGCTCGTGATGTTCCTGCTCGTGGCCGTCGGCGCGCCGCTGGTCGAGGAGACCCTCATGCGCGGCAGCCTCTTCGTGCCGATCCGCGACCGGCTCGGGCCCACGCTCGCCGTCGCGATCACCGCCGCGGTCTTCGCGCTCGCGCACTTCGACTTCATCGCCCTGCCGCAGTACCTTCTGATCGGAACCTCCCTCGGCATCGTCCGGCAGGTCTCCGGCAGCCTGAAGGCGCCGATGATCCTCCACGGCCTGTGGAACGGGACGACCTTCATCCTGCTCAGTCTCGTGACCGCGTAGGGGAGGGGAGCGATGTCCGAGCCCGAGGCCCCCCACGTCCAGGACGCGCCGGGCGGGTGCCTGCTCCTCGTCCGCGCCCTCCCGCGTGGGAGCAAGGACGAGGTCGTGGGCCTGCGCGACGGCCGGCTGTGCGTGCGGACAACCGCCCCGCCGGTCGAGGGGGCCGCGAACAAGCGGATCGTCGAGTTCCTCGCCCGCGCTCTCGGCGTACGCCGCTCGCAGGTATCGCTCCTGAGCGGCGACAAGGCGCGCGAGAAGACGATCCGCGTCGAGGGCCTCTCGGCCGAGGAGGCGCGGGAGAGGCTGGGGCTGTAGGGTGTGGTCTCCGAGCGGCGCGCGCTCCGAGCCCGACCAGGTGTTCGTGGATGACCGGTCGGAGGCGTAACTGGAGGCGGGCGCTCAGCGCCCCTCGGCGAGCCGATCGATCTCGAGATGCACCTGCTCGAGGCATGCCGGGCAGATGCTGTGGGTCAGCTCCGCGCTCGTGTGCTCGACGAGGTACGCCTCGACCTGGTGCCAGTAGCCCTCGTCATCGCGGATCTTCTTGCAGTAGGCGCAGATCGGCAGGAGCTTGCGCAGCTCCCGGACGGTCGCCTCCGCCGCGTCGGCCTGCGCTCGGATCCGCTCGTGCGACCCCACATACGCCAGACCGAGGCCGCCGTAGGCGAGCACGACCGTCGCGACGGTCACCAGGGGCTTCCCGAGCGTGAACCGCGCGGGATCACTCAGGTGCACGTGCAGGCCCAGCGTGAGGAGCGTCACGATCGTCCAGACACAGACGCCGCGACGGGTCCGGACGAGGAGGGCGGCCGCAACCGGGAGCAGGCCCCACCACGGGAGCGCGGCGGCGAGGTTCTCGGTGATCGCGACCGCCGCCGTCGTGCTCGCGAGTTGGATCGCGCCCAGCCCGTTGACGAGGATCCCCGGCCGGCGATGGAGCGGGTAGGCGAACACGTTCGCCAGGATCGCGGCGCAGGTGCCGACGTGCAGGTGCATGAGGCCGCGGTAGCCGATCGAGAGGTTCCCGGCGATCAGGCCCGCCGTGACCAGCACGATCAGCAGTCCGCAGAGGCGCGCCAGTGAGAGCGCCGCGCGCGCCTCGGGATCCAGCGCCTCGCGCTCAGCACGGACCCATGCCGCGACTGCTGCCACCGCCTTGCGCACCGAAACCACACCCTCTCGACCCCCCGCGCAGTCTACACCACGGGAGCCGAGTGTGGGCCGGCCGGCGCAGGCGCCCTTCTGCCCGTCTGCCGGCCGGCCCCTGGATGCGGTTACCGCGTGGCCGCGACCCGCTCCTCCTGCGTCATCGCCGCCAGACGCTCCACCTCGGCCGTCGCGAGGCCCAGGCCCTGCGCGACGCGGGCGCCATACTCCGGGTGGGCCCGGTAGAACAGCGCGCACTGCCGCAACTGGATCCTGCTCTCGGCCTTGCCCAGGTGATCGACGATGTTCCCCACCAGGTGTTCGCGGTCGGTGTCCGTCATCACCCGGCTGTAGAGCGCCCCCGCCTGCTCGAAGTCATCCTGCGGGTAGGCGCGCGGCTGGCTGCCCGCAAGCCCCGTCACCGGGAGCATCGGCGGCGCGACCGTGGGATCGGGCGCCGGCCCGCCGACGGTGTTCGGCCAGTAGTTGGGCCCGCCGCCCCCGTTCGCGTCGGTGCGCATCGCGCCGTCGCGCTGGTAGTTGTGCTCGCGGCAGCCGCGGGGCTGGTTCACCGGGATCAGGTGGAAGTTGGCGCCGAGCCGGTGGCGGTGGGTGTCCGGGTAGCTGAACAGCCGACCCTGGAGCATCTTGTCGGGCGAAGGCGCCATCCCCGGCACGAGGTTGCCCGGCGAGAACGCGGCCTGCTCCACCTCGGCGAAGTAGTTCGCCGGATTGCGGTCGAGCACCAGCCGACCGACCGGGATCAGCGGGAACTCGCCATGCGGCCAGACCTTCGTGATGTCGAAGGGGTCGAAGCGGCAGGCATCCGCCTGCTCCGGCTGCATCACCTGGATGTGGACCTTCCAGGCCGGCGGCGTCCCCCCCGCGATCGCGTCGAAGAGGTCGCGCGTCGCGAAGTCCGGGTCCTCCCCGGCCAGCTTGACGGCCTCCGGTCGGGTCAGGTTGCGGATCCCCTGCTCGGTCTTGAGGTGGATCCGCACCCACACATGCTTGTCGCCCGTGTACCACAGGAAGGTATGGCCGCTGTAGCCGTTCATGCACCGGTAGCCGTACGGCGTGCCGCGGTCGGAGAACAGGATCGTCACCTGGTGGATCGACTCGGGCGTCAGCGACCAGAAGTCCCAGGCCATGTTGGCGTCCGGGAGGTTCGTCACGGGATCCCGCTTCTGGGTGTGGATGAAGTCAGGGAACTTCATCGGGTCGCGGATGAAGAAGACCGGCGTGTTGTTGCCGACGAAGTCGTAGTTGCCTTCCTCCGTGTAGAACTTCACGGCGAACCCGCGCGGGTCGCGCGCGGTATCGGCCGAGCCCCGCTCGCCGCCCACCGTCGAGAAGCGCGCGAAGGTCTCTGTCCGCTTGCCGATCCGGCTCAGGAACGCGGCGCAGGTGTACTGGGTGACATCGTGCGTGACCTCGAAGGTGCCCCACGCGCCCGCGCCCTTGGCATGGACGACGCGCTCGGGGATCCGCTCCCGATCGAAGTGCGCGAGCTTCTCGACGAGGTGGACGTCCTGGAGCAGAGCCGGACCGCGCTGGCCTGCCGTCATGGAGTTCAGGTCATCCGCTACTGGCGCGCCGAAGCTGGTGGTGAGACGATCTCGTTCGTCCGACATCCGACACCTCCCGATGTGCCCAGGGGCATCCCCCGAGGCGGTCGCGTCCGCGTACGCAGCGGGGAGGGAGCGAGGAGCGGCCCCGCGCGCCTACCCCGCGGAAGGTTGCGCCCTGTGCAACGCGAAGACCTTCCTGCGCTTCCGAGCAGCAAAGAGGACTGACTTGATACGTGCAGTCCGTTATTCTATATGAATAGTAATAACGCAGCAAGTAGCAGAGTGGGTGCCCCCCATGGCGAGAGACAAGACAGCGGTTGCGGCCCCCGCGAGCCGGGAGGTCGAGTCCCAACTCGAACGACTGGTCGACGAGCTGCGCGCGCGCGGCCACCGCGTGACCCCCCAGCGTGTGGCGGTCATCCGCGAGTTCCTCGGTCGTGACGACCACCCCTCGGCCGAGGCCCTCCACCGAGCCGTCGCCGCGCACTACCCGATGATGGCCGTCTCCACCGTCTACAGCACACTCAAGCTGCTGGGCGAGCTGGGCGCCGCGGCCGAGCTGGCCCCGGGGTTCGCCGAGGCGCGCTTCGACCCCAATGTGGCAGACCACTGCCACCTGATCTGCCGCCGGTGCGGGGCGATCATCGACGTGGCCCCGGAGTTCGACCTGGGGGCGCTCGGGACGCGCGCGAGCGCGGCGCATGCCGGGTTCCGGGCCGAGCGCGTGACCCTGGACCTGTACGGCACCTGCGCGCGGTGCGCGGCGGGTCGGCCGGAGTAGAGCGGTCCCCGGAAGCCCCTGCGGGTTGTCGCCCTTCGCTCTTGCGCGCGGGAACCTACGGATAGCCCCCCGCGGCGGCCCGCGAGGCCGCCCGGATCTCCTCCTGCAGCCGCTCGAGGCATGTGGGACAGACGCTGTGCGTGAGGTCGGCCCCCGTGTGGTGGGTGAGGTAGACCTCCACCTGGTGCCAGTAGCCCTCGTCGTCGCGCACCTGCGTGCAGTAGGCGCAGATCGGCAGCAGGGCGCGCAGCTCGGCCGCCGCGGCCTCGGCCTGCTCCGCCCGCGCGCGGATCCGCTCGCGCGTGGCGACGTACGTCGCCGCCAGCGTGCCGTAGGCGGCCATCACCAGCACGAGCGTGAGCCAGGGGGTTGGGAGCCGGCACGCGGCGTCCTCGCTCAGCCGGAGGTGCGCCGCCATCGCGACCGCACACAGGACCGCCCAGCCCGCGGCTTGCCAGGCGCCCCGCGTGAGCAGCGCGCCGGCGACCGGCAGCAGCCCCCACCACGGCTGGACCAGGCCGAGGTTGCGGGAGAGGGCGACCAGGGCCGTCTCCCCCGCCAGCGTGAACACCCCGAGGCCCAGAACCAGCACATCGATGCGCCGGATGAGGCGGTAGGCGAGCAGGTTGGCCCCCAGCAGCACCGCGGTCCCGGCATACGGCACGATCAGCTCGACGCTCCCGCTCGCGGCGTCGGCAGCCGCGTACAGGAGCAGGCTGCTCATGATCAGCAGGCTCCCGGCCCGCGCCACCAGCAGCCGCGTCGCGTCCTCGGGCCCGAGGTCGGGTGGGGTGCGGCCGAGCCACTGCCCGACCCCGCCGAGCGAGCGCTCCGCAAGGGGATCGGCGGGCTCGGGCGTGGCCCAGCGGGGAGTGCGCTCCGCCCGTGCCGGGGCGATCGGCGGTTGTGTGCTCGGGCCGGGCGCGTCCCGGCCCTCGAGGTCGGCGGCGAGCCGGTCGAGGCAGGTCGGGCAGACGCCGTGCGTCAGTGACGCGCCCGTGTGTCGGGCGAGGTAGGCCTCGACCTGGTGCCAGTAGCCCTCATCGTCGCGGATCTGCTTGCAGTACGCACAGACCGGCAGGAGCCCCCCCAACTCCTCCGCCTTGGCCTCGGCCCGTTCGGCTTCCGCCCGGTAGTGGCCGCGCGCGAGGATGTACGAGGCGACGACGACGCCGTAGTCGGCCACGCAGATCAGCAAGGAGATCTCGGGGTTGCGCAGGTGGAACCGTGTCGGATCGGCCAGGAACAGGTGCAGGGCGAGCGTCGCCGCGATGCACAGCATCCACACGCAGGCCTGGGAGCGGGTGCGCACGGCGAACGCCGCGGCGAGCGGGAGGAGCCCCCACCAGGGCAGAACGACGGCAAGGTTCCGCGAGATCGCCACGGCCGTCGTGAGCCCGACGATCGCGATGCCGCCCAGCACCCCCGAGACCACGGCGGGGCGCCGGTGCCAGGCGTAGGCCGCCACATTGGCCACGAGCCCGAGCACGGCCGTGATGTGCAGAGCCATGAGCGCGTAGTAGCCGACGGCCAGGTTCGCCCCCATGTAGCCCAGAACCCCGAGGACCACGCACAGGGTCCCGAGCCGCCCGAGCACGAGGTGCGTGCGTCCATCGGGCCCGAGCCCCTCCTCCTCGGCCCGAAGCCAGCGGTACGCGCGACGGAACCGGCCCTCGGCGGCCACGGCGAGCACACCTCTCGGTTGCATCTGCGCCCTTCCGTAACCAGTCTACAACAGCGCGCGTCGCGCGGGGAGCGGGCGGTACGACGCTACCGCGCCCAACCGCGCGCCTGTGCTTCGCGGTAGAGCGCGGCAAGCTGGCTCGGGGTGACGAAGACCATGTCGGGATCGCGTTGGGCCGCGATCTGCGATACCGCGTCCATGTCCGGGAACGTCCAGCAGTGGACGAAACCGTTCACGAAGGCCGGCCGCTCGGCGCCCACCTGCTCGCGAACCTCCCGCAGGAAGCCCTCCCGGCCCCAGCGCCAGCTCGTGACCGCCCGGAAGACCGGCATCCCCTCCGGCAGCGTGTAGGTCAGGTGGTCGATCCCCTCCCGGCCCGAGTAGCGGCCCATGTCCGCGAGCAGCGAGTGCATCGCCGGGATCTCCGTTGCGTACCGCGCCAGAAGATCGTCCTCCCCGCCCATGGTCCGGAGGGTGCCCATGTCCATCCGTTCGAGATAGCGGCGCGTCCAGTCGAGGTACCCGCGGAACACCGCGTCCCGCTCCCGGAAGCCACGCGCGTAGTTCGCCGGCTGGATGTACCCGATCCCCGAGACGTCGGCGAGGAACTCGGTCCCCGGGGCCGCGTGCTCGTAGTACCACTGGGCCACCGCCGGCATCAGGTCCAGGATCGGCGGACCCATCCCGAACGAGACCGGAACCTCCCCGTAGCGGGGACTGTCGAAGAAGCCCTTGTAGAAGCCGACCCAGGTGTTCTGGTTGTCGCCGTCCGACATCGCGAGCGCGATGTACACCTTGTCCCGTTCGAGGGGAGGGGCGGCCGGCTGCGGCCGCTGGACGAGGCGGTCGAGGGCGACCCCGCTCATCACGCAGGTGTTCGCCAGCGAGTCGGTGCACACCAGCGAGACCCCGTAGCGGCTCGCCAGCTCCACGCCTCCGCCCTCGCCGAGCCCCACCCCCTCGCCCGCGTAGGGGAAGCCGAGCACGGCCGTGTTCGGCGCCATCTGCGAGAGGATCTCGGCGACCAGGCGCTTCTCGCGAACCGCGTCGGCGCCCGGGAGTCCCGCGTCGACCGGGCCGCACGGCCACAGCATCGGCGCCCGCCACTGGATGTCGTACGCGAATGCCCCGTTCCCTAGCCGGTCGGGGTGGAGGTAGTCGCAGAGGTGGTGGCTGAGGCGGTCGCCGTAGGTCTGCCAGACCCACTCCATGCCCTCCGCGTAGGTCGCGAAACGGCCGCGCAGGTCCACCGTGACGGGGATCTCCAGGCGCTCTGCCAGCTCGGGCGTCGCGAGGATCAGGTCCTCGCAGGCGGCGACGTTGGCGGCGAGCAGGCTGCCCCGGTAGAGCGCCGGATCGGCCACGACGGCCCCCCGGTAGCTGGCGCGGAACCGGCGGAAGGGCTCCTGCCAGTCCGCCACCTCGTCGACGCCCTCGAGGTACCCCTTCTCGATGTGCCAGTCGAGCCAGAAGCGGTTGTTCCAGGGGAAGCCGAGCCAGATTCGCGGCTGCTCGCGGCTGGTGAGCCCCTGCAGGCAGACGAGTGCGGTCCGTTCGTCGGCGCCCAGCGCTGCCGTGTCGATGTACAGCAGGCGCCGGGCGGGCGGCGGCGACTTCGGGAGGAACGTCTCGCCCCACGGCCGGGGCTGCGGGACGTACGGCAGGTTGTGGGGCGGTGGCGTGGGGCGCCCGACCTGCCCGACCGAGGCGAAGACGGCCTCGGCCTCGGCCGGCGAGAGCGAGCCCTGCTCGCGCAGGCAGTAGGCGACGCCCCGGACGAGCATCTGGCTCGCGAGGTAGGCGTCGGCCTCGTCGTTCCCCTGGGCCACCTGGCCCGCCCACACGTCGATCGCGCCGCGGAACGCCACACAGCCGTGCCGGACGATCGCGGAGACCGGGTGCGGGGCCTGCGTGCCGGGCTCCAGCAGTCCGACGAGCGGGATGACCTCGTCTGCGGGGTCGAGCGTCGCGGCATCGAGCCACTGGCGCGGCGCCTCGGGCGCGGGGATCGGCATGTCGCCGGTCAGCCCGAGCGGGTTCGGCTGGAAGTTGGGGCTCAGGACCTGCATCGCGCCCGTAGCCGGACCGGCGAAGCCTCCCGTCCCGATCCCCGCGGCGTCGTGGCCGAAGCGGTCGACATGGCCCTGGTCAACCCAGCCCTCGCCCGCCCGCACGCACTCGTGGCAGAACGGCACCCCGGACAGCACGAGGCAGCCGCCCGCGGCGTGGTACGCCCGGAGCGCGACCCTCGCAGGCTCGGGGAAGGAGTTACCGTAGGGGAGGACGAGGACGGGACATGCTGTCGGGTCGAGGCCCCGCGCCTCCAGCTCGGCCACGGACACCGCGCGCGCCGCGAGACCGTGCCGAGCGAGCAGGTCGACGATCCGGCCGGGTGGGATGCTCGGAGCGCCGCCGTAGACCGGCAGCCCCGGCTCCACCAGCACGGCGACGGGCAGGTCGGCCGCGAGCGGCCCCCCCGCCAGTACCAGGGCAAGCAGCAGACCGGACATGGCACGCTCCCTACGCCCCCGCCAGCGCCTCCTCCGCGAGGCCCGACAGGTAGCGTAGCACAGGCCGCAGCCGATCCCGCTCCTCGGCGTCATCCGTCGCGAGGACGAAGGCCGCCACACGGAACGCCCAGTGGAGCGCGCAGGCGCAGAGGTAGCCCCGGCGGATAGTGACCGCCGGGAGGTCGCAGCCGCACTCCGCAAGGCCCTCGCCGTAGCCGCCGAGCACCTCCCGGGCGATCGCGCCGGCCTCGGAGGGGTCGCGGCCGAAGTAGACGACCGCCTCGCACGCGAGGTCGGCGAGGTCCTCTCCGACCATCCCCACGCCGGCGCAGTCCCAGTCGATGGCCGTGGTCCGTCGCCGCGGGAGGTCCACGAAGAGGTTGGCCGCGTTGTAGTCACGGTGGCAGAGGGTGCGGGGCAGCGCATCGGCCAAGGTGACGAGCCGCGTCCGCCGCTCCCACAGTGCCCGGAGGCTGTCGCCGTGCTCCCGTGCGACCTCCTCGGGCGCTGCGGTCGCCGCGAGCTTCGTGAGTGCCCACTCGCCCCAGCCGCGCGATTGCCCCGCGAGCGCCCGGTCGGTACCGAGCCACTCGTGCGTGGGCAGCGGGCGACCCATCAGGTACGGAGCCTGCATGTGGGCGAGGCAGCGGGCGGCCTCACGGTAGTGGGCGGGCTCGAGCGCCCGATCATGCGTCCCGGAGACGTCCTCGAGCCACAGCCGGTGGAGGCCATCGGCCTCACTCATCGCGTAGCACCGCGGCACGGCCAGGCAGCCGGGCAGGCCCTCGAACAGGTCGGAGGCGTACAACAGGGCCTCGCGGCGCCAGCTTTCCGGGTCGCCCGGCCGCTCCCACGGGTGCAGGAGCTTGAGCACCGCCGACCAGGGGGTCCCCTGCCAGGAGCCGCCCCAGAAGCGGAAGACCTCGGCGACGGTTCCGCCGCCCAGGCGCTCGTGGCGCCACGTCGTCGGGTCAAGGTCATCGCGGCCGGCGGCCGCCCGCGCGACCGGGGTCAGCTCCTCGGTGTCGATCGCGTCGAGAATCGGTTGCACGTCCATCGGCACATCCTTCGATCGCGCTGCCGGCGCACCCCGACGAACCCTATCGTCCACCCCGGCGGCCGCTTTCAGGCCGCTCTCCCAGCCCCGCGTACGGTGCTTGCCGCCCCCCTGCCGGCGGAGTATGCTCCGTTGCTGTCACTCCCCGGTCGGCACTGCCTCCTCGCGGGCCTCGGTCCGCGGGTCCCATGGTATCAGGACCCCTCGAGCGGAGGCCTCCGACAGGGAGCCAAACCAGCAGCCCGCGCAGGCGGGCCGGCGAGGAGCCAGGGATTGCTCAGCCGCAAACTCGTGTTGGCCGGAGCCCGTTCCGGCTTGGTGCGCCGTGTCGTGACCTCGAAGCGGGTCACGCAGGGCTTCGTGCGCAGGTTCGTCGCCGGGGAGAACCTCGAAGAGGCTCTCCCCGTGGTCGAGGCTCTGCGCGATCGAGGGATGCGCGTCTCCCTCGACTTCCTCGGCGAGAGCGTCACCGACGCCCGCCTCGCGCGCAAGGTGGTCGATGAGTACCTCCGCGCGCTCGCCGAGGGCCTCCCCCGCGTCCCCGGGCTCCGCTCCAGCGTCTCGGTCAAGCCGAGCCAGCTCGGCATGGACGTCGACCTCGACCTCTGCCACACCCACATGCGCGAGCTGCTCGACTGCGCGCGGGCGAACGGCAACCGGGTGATCCGGATCGACATGGAGGACCACACCTACGTCGACCGGACCCTCGAGCTGTACGAGGCGCTGCGGCACGAGGGCTACGACAACGTCGGCATCGTCCTCCAGGCCTACCTCTTCCGCACGCCCGACGACCTCGACCGCGTGACCCCGCTGGCGGCCGAGATCCGGCTGTGCAAGGGCGCGTACTCCGAACCGGCCCACGTCGCCTACCCCCGCAAGGCCGACGTCGACGAGGCCTACCTCACCCTCGCCCGCAAGATGCTCACCTGCGGGGTGCAGCCCGCTTTCGCCACCCATGACCCGGCGATGGTTGCCGGAATCCAGCGCGCCGCCGAGGAGCTGGGGATCCCCCGGGCCGAGGTCGAGTTCCAGCAGCTCCTGGGCATCGGACGCGAGCTGCAGACCCAACTCGTGCAAGAGGGCTACGGGGTTCGGATCTATGTCCCCTACGGCGGCGAGTGGTATGCTTACTTCTCGCGCCGGATCGCCGAGCGGCCGGCCAACGCCTGGTTCATCCTGCGGCATCTCATGCACGACTGATTGCGGAGGCGGGACAGATGCGCGTTCTCGTGACCGGTGGAGCCGGCTTCCTCGGCTACCACCTGGCCCACTACCTCGCCGGGAAGGGCGACGCGTCGATCCTCTACGACATCGCCGACGCCGACCTCTCCGAGTACCCCGAGGGCACGATCGCGATCAAGGACGATGTCCGCGATGTCGAGGCCTTCGACCGCGCGCTCACCGAGCACAGGCCCGACGTCATCGTCCATGCCGCGGCCGCCCTGCCGCTCTGGAAGCCGCAGGACATCTTCACGACCAATGTGGACGGCACGCGCAATGTGCTGCGGATCGCCCGCAAGCATGGGATCGACCGCGTGACCTTCGTCTCCTCGACCGCCGTCTACGGCGTGCCGGAGAAGCACCCGCTCTACGAGTCCGACCCGATGGTCGGCGTCGGCCCGTACGGCGAGAGCAAGATCCGGGCCGAGCAGGCCTGCGAGAAGGCCCGGGCCGAGGGCCTCTGCGTGCCGGTGGTGCGGCCCAAGACCTTCATCGGCACCGCACGACTCGGCGTCTTCCAGATCCTCTACGATTGGGTCGAGAACGCCGTCCGGATCCCCGTGATCGGCGATGGCACCAACCTCTACCAGCTCCTCGAGGTCGACGACCTCTGCGCCGCGATCTACCTCACCCTCGTCGGCGAGCACGCGAAGGTCAACGACACCTTCAACGTCGGCGCGAAGGAGTACCGGACGGTCAATGAGGACGTCGGCGCGCTGTGCGAGCACGCGGGAAGCGGCTCACGCGTGATGGGCACGCCGGCCGGACTCGTGAAGCCCCTGCTCCGACTCGCCGAGCTGCTGCGGCTCTCCCCGCTGTACAAGTGGGTCTACGGCACGGCCGATAAGGACTCGTTCGTCTCGACCGAGAAGATCGAGAGCACGCTCGGCTGGCAGCCCGAGTTCAGCAACGCCCAGGCCCTGATCCGCTCCTACGACTGGTATCTCGAGCACAAGCACGAGATCGCCGGCGCGACGGGCATCACCCACCGCGTCGCCTGGAGACAGGGCGCACTGGGCATCGTGAAGCGGGTGCTCAAGGTCCGCCGGTAGGGGCGGGGCTTGCCCCGCCCGCCTTCCCGCCCACCTGTAGGGGCGAGTGGCAACTCGCCCTACCTCCGGCTGACCCGCGACTCCGAGCGGTGGCTCGCCTGGCGGGAGCGGTCTCTTCAGGCCGCGTCCACATGCAGGCCTTCCCGCCATGGGTCGGGAAGGTCTCCCCCATGCTCCCGAGAGCCTCGCGCGTCCAGCGTGCCGTCTTCGTTACCGTGGTCGCTGTCTCCTGTCTCACGGAGGCCGGCGCACGCGCGCGCGACCTGCCCGCCGTCGATGCCACGGCCCTCGCCTCCGAAGTCGCACGGGCCGGCGCCGAGTTGCGCGCCGAGGCGGAAGCCCTGATTCGCGATCCCGGACCGGCCGAGGCCACGGAGCGGATCGGCGCGCAGGTCGAGGCGAGCGCCGCGGACCACTACCGGCTCGTGAACCTCGCGATCGCCATCGGGGCCCTCGCCGGCAATCGAGGCTACGCCGAGGGGCTTCTTCGCGGCCCTCTCCCCGTCGCCACGGACGACGAGCTTCGGCTCGCGCTCGCTCGCCATGCCCTGCTGGTCGAGACCCGGAGCGATCGAGCGGCCGAGGCGAGCCTCGAGGAGCTGGCATGGCAGTGCATGCAGGGCGAGAGCGCCGCTGCCCGCCTCGAGCGGTTCGCGCTGGTGCGTGCCGGGCTCGCCCGCGTGGATCCGGATCCGAGGCGCGAGGCGGTGCTCCTGACCGCCCTCGGCTCCCACCTCAGCCACGAGGGCGATCTCGTCGCCGCCGAGGAGTGGACGCGGCGCGCGATCGCGCTGCTCGAGCCCCTCGCGCCCGAGGGCCCGGAGATCGCCGACTGCCTCAACAACCTCGCCAGCCTGTGCCGCGTGACCGGGCGTCTCGACGAGGCGCTCTCCTGCTCGCTGCGGACCCTTGCCATCCGGCGCACGCGCGAGCCGGACTCCCCCAACCACGCCGTCGCCTTGGTGGGGCTCGGCAACCTGCGCAGCGCGCTGGGCGAGTTGTCCGAGGCACTCATCCTCTACGGCGAGGCGCTCGCGATCCTCGAGCGCACCGCCCCCGACTCGCTTCTCTGGGCACGCTGCCTCGGCAACATCGGGGGCATCCACCAGGCCCGGGGTGAGCTGGCCGAGGCCCTCGCGTGCTACCGGCGAACGCTCCGAGTCGTCGAGCGCGAGGAACCCGGCTCTCGCGAGTTGGCGCAGTGCTACAACAACCTCGGGACCGTCCTCGCAATGAGCGGCGAGATGGCCTCGGCCCTCGCCTACTACGAGCGCGACCTCGCGATCACCCGCGTCCTGGCCCCCGACTCCCTCGATCTCGCGACCACGCTCAGCAACATCGGCAGCGCGCACGCCGATCTCGGCAACCTGGAGCTCGCCCGCGCCTGCCACGCCGAGGCGCTCGCCATCCGCCAGCGCCTCGCACCGGAGACGCTCGACGTCGCCGCCTCGCAGGCCAGCCTGGCTGGCATCGCGTTTCGTGAGGGCCGCCTCGACGCCGCCCGGCTCTACGCCGACCAAGCGCTCGCCCTCCGCGCACGGCTCGCCCCCGGATCCCTCGAAGTCGCCTCCACCCTCCACCTGCTCGCGGGTGTCGAGCGTCTGAGCGGCCGGCTGCCCAAAGCCCTCGACCGCGCCCGGGAGAGCCTGCGGATTCGCCAGGAGCGCGCGCCCGGCTCCTCCCTGTGCGCGCAGTCCGAGAACGCCGTCGCGCGCATCGAGGGCGACCTCGGCCATGCCGCCGAGGCCGCCGCGGGCCACGCGCGCGCGGTGGCGACCTTCGAGGCCTCGCGCGGGCTCGGCCCGGCTGACAGCCTCGGTCGCGGGCGCTACTTCGCCCGCAACAGCTACCTGTACTACGACCGGATCGAGGCCCACCTCGCGGCTGGGCAGGTGTGTGAGGCGGCCGACGTTGCGGAGGCGATGCGCGCCCGCTCCCTGATGGACGAGATCGCGGAGCGGGGCCTCACCGGCGCCGACCCGGCCCTTGCCCAGGAGCAGCGGACGCTGGATGACGAGCGCGCGCGTACCTACACGGCGCTGCTTGGCGCCACCGAGCGGGCCGGGACGTTGACGCTCCGGGCGCGCCTTGCGGACCTCGAGCTGGCGCAGCGCGACCTCGAGCGGCGCCTGCGGGCCAGCGACCCACTCCGGGCCGGCCTTGCCTGCCCCGAGCCGGCGCCGCTCGACCGGATCCGCGCGCGGCTCGAGCCGGGCACGGTCCTGGCGCTCTTCGCCGTCTGTGGGGAGCGCACCCATGTCTTCCTCGCCGGGCGCGAGGTGCCGGTCCGGCACGTGGCGCTGGAGCGAACCTCGGTCGAAGTCGTCGAGCGGGTCGCCGAGGTGCTGCGGACGCTCCGTGCGAGCGATCCCGCCTGCGACGAGGAGTTGCGCCGCGCGGCGCGGGAGTTCCTCTGGCCCCTGCGGCCGTACCTTGCCGGCGCCCGCCGGCTGCTCCTGCTCCCCGACGGCCCGCTGTGGCTGCTGCCGTGGCAGGCGCTGCCCGTCGGCGCCGGTGCGGCCCCGCCCCTCGGCGGTACCCTCGCCCTGGAGTACGCCGTCTCCGGCACGCTGCACGTGCGGGGGGGTGGCTCCGTGCCGAGCGGCCGAGGCGTGGTCCTCGCGCTGGGCGATCCCGTGTTCGGGCTCGGCACACCGGGCCTGCCGCGGATCCCCTACTCCGGCCTCGAGGCCACCGTCGTGAGCGAACAGCTCGCTCCGAGTCGCCTGCTGCTGGGGGTCGACGCGACGGAGAAGGCGCTCCGCGCCGCCCTGCCGGACGCTCGCGTGGTGCACCTCGCGAGCCACTGCACCCTCGACGCCGCCCGGCCGCTCGATTCGTGGATCGCGCTGGGCGACCCGGCGGGCGCCTCGCTCTCGACCGAGGACGGCCTTCTCAGCGCCTCCGAGGTGCTCGGCCTCGACCTCCGGGGCTGCCGTCTCGCCGCTCTCTCGGGCTGCGAGACCGCCTCGGGCGAGCTGCTGTCCGGCGAGGGGATCGTGGGGCTTGCCAGCGCCTTCCTCGGCGCCGGCGCGGCGAGCGTCGTCTGCGCGCAGTGGCCCGTGACCGATGACTCCTCGGCAGCGCTGATGTGCCGCTTCTACACGCACCTGCGTGACGGATGGCGGCGCGATGAGGCGCTCCGGCAGGCCGCGCGGGAGGTCCGGACCGGTCGGGACGCGACGGGCGCCCCCCTCGCGCTGCCGAGCCCCCTCGCATGGCGGGCCGAGTGGGCGCACCCGGCGCACTGGGCGCCGCTGGTGCTGCTCGGCGATCCCGGTCCGCTCTGAGACCGGGCGCTACGGAGCCACGTGGAGAGCACCGTCCGGCTGCGCCGTGACAACGCCGACGCGTCGGGTCGCCAGGTCGCGGCTGGCGATCTCCTGACCCTGCGGGTTCGTCTGCGGCCACAGCTCCCCGGCCCGGAGCGACTGCTCGCGCCCGGCCGCGTCGCGGATCCACAGCGTCGGCCGTACCGCGCGCGAGCCCGGCCCCCGGCCGTAGTAGAGGAACAACTCGTAGGCGCCGGCCGCGGGCAGCGCGACCACTCC
>CAZRDB010000072.1:19675-21589 GCA_964598695.1 uncultured Armatimonadia bacterium | reverse complement strand
CTACCTCCGCCAGGGCCGCGCGCCGGAGCGCCTCCGGCACGCCCGGCTGGCTGGCGAGGCTCTCCAGGTCGTCCATGGCGGCGTCTCCTTCGCCTGCCCGCGGCGCACGTCCGTCCCTCTCCCCACCGGGAGGCTTGTTCCGCCGGCTGCGGCGCTTCCCCTGCGCCCGCGCAATCCGCGCAGCCGGCAGGAGCCGCGCTGGCGGGGCGCGAAGAGGAGGGCACGGAGGGGGTAAGGTACTACCGGAGGTGTGCGGCAGGCCGGCGGCGCTCCTCCCACTCGCAGTCGTGGCACGGCGGCCTCGGGCCTGGTGTCGCCAACGCCGGGTCGGGGTCCTAACGCACCGAAAGGATCCGGCATGGGCAAACGCGGCTTCACCCTTATCGAGCTACTCGTCGTGATCGCCATCATCGCCATCCTGGCAGCGATCCTCTTCCCCGTGTTCGCGAAAGCACGTGAGAAGGCTCGGCAGACCTCGTGCCTCTCGAACGTGAAGCAGCTCGACACCACGTTCCACATGTACGCGCAGGACTACGACGAGGCCTACCCCGGCGCGGCGCCCTTCGACTGGGCCCTTGCCGGCTACCCGACCAACCAGCCCGGCCACTGGGTCGCCGAGGATCCGGGCACCGGCTCCAACTCCATCATCTACCCTGATCGGGGGGCGATCTACCCCTACAGCAAGAACGTGCAGATCTACCTCTGTCCGTCCGATCGCTACGCCGACACCAAGCACCTCAGCTACTCCATGAACGCGAACCTCGGCTACGCGCGCATGGCCATTCTGGCGACGCCGTCAACGACGGTTCTGCTGGTCGATGAGTCGGAGACGCTGAACGACGGCTACTTCGCACCGCCCGGGGGAAGCCCGCCCGTTTGGGGCGATGTCCCCTCGTACATCCACAACGGAGGCGCGAACTTCGCCTTCTGCGACGGCCACGCGAAGTGGCAGCGGGTCGAGAGCGTCAGCGTCAACCAGTTCCTCACCAGCCAGTAGACCGCGGACGACCCGCCTGCCCGTGTCTCGCAGAGCGCAGCCCATCCCGGCCGTGGGCTGCGCTCCTTGTTTGTCGCGGTCGCCCTACTCGGCCGCCAGCTCGTAGTAGAGCCGGGCCCCCGCCGGGCCCGCCACCGAGACTCCCACGTCGACGGCCCCCATCGCCGCCTCCGAGACCTCCAGCGCCTCCGCCCGCGCCCCATCGGCCCCGAGCGCCCAGCAGCGAAGCGGAGCCGCGTCGGCATCGCGCGCGATCCGCACCCGGGCGGCCCCGTTGCGCGCGAGATACGGTAGCCCCCCCCAGGCTTCCAGCGTCAGACGGTCGTTCTCGCGGAAACGGGCGCCCGTGTTCTGCACCTCCGTCAGATGGACGAGCAGCAGCCGTCGGCTGCGCGCGATCGGCGCGCCGTCGAGGGAGGCCAGCCACACGGTCCCTCCGACCTCGTCCAGGGCGACCTCGAGGCTGCCCGCCTCCACGGCTGTGCCCGGCCTCCGAGAGAAGACCCCGGCGAACCGTGGCGTTCCGATCGAGAGCGTGCCGGCCGGCGCGTTGAGCACGACCTCGCCCGTCTCGCTGGCGAGGATGCCGGCCCCCGGGTCGGTCGGGTTGCCCTCCGGGAGCCATCCTCGCTCCCGAAGGACGCGAACGGCTTCCGCGAGCGCCTCGGGCGAACCGGGCGGCTCGGTCAGGCCCTTCGCCGAGACCCCGGGCGTCGCCGCGAACGCGAGATCCTCCTCGCCCTCGCCGAGACGCATCCCGAGCCCCGTCACGTAGGTGAGTTCGCGGAGCGCGAACTCGGGGGAGGGGAGGGCGTCCGGCGTGCCGAGCGCGTAGCCCGGGTCCATTCGGACGGCGATCCGGTGCGGCGCCTGCGCTAGGTCGCCCCGGAGGAACAGGAGGATCGCCGCACGATCGG
>CAZRDB010000072.1:912-19665 GCA_964598695.1 uncultured Armatimonadia bacterium | reverse complement strand
GGGTCGGAGGCCAGGTCGAAGAAGTTGCTCGGCCGCGGCTCTCCGAGGTTGCCGGCATCGTGGCTGTAGGCGAACCGGTAGACCGCGTCCCAGCCCTGCAGCCCCGCCACGGCGCCCATCAGCAACCCGCACTCCGCCCGGTACCGGTTTGGCGCCGGGCTGTTGAACTCGGTGATGGTGAACGGCTTGCCGTACAGCCGCAGCAGCGTGCGGTCCCGCGCGCCGGCCCCGCCCGCCGAGACCATCGACTCCCCGTTGCTCCAACCGCGCGCGGGGAGCGACCACGGCCTCTCGAGGAAGCTGGGGTGGTCCCAGTAGTAGTGGCCGTCGACGAAGTCGTAGTCGCCCCGGACGGCTTGGGTCGCGAGGGTGTCGGTCCAGCTGTTCATGTCGGTGAGCGGCGTGTCGACGCCCAGCTCGTCGCGGAGGAACCGGCTCATGCGCGCATAGGCGTCGCGCTCCACGGTCGCCCAGAAGACGCCGAGGTCGGCCGCGCGCCGGCCGTCGCCCCGGTGGAGCCCGACCGTCCCGCGCGCGGGATCCTCCTCCGTGGCGAGCGCACTCCCCCACGCCCGCGCGAGGCCCTCCCGTCCGCCGTACCGCGCGAGCAGCCAGGCGTTGTAGCGCTCGCTCCAGGCCGGCCGCGCCAGCTCGTCGAGGTTCTCGATGAAGTTGCCGGCGTTGCCCTCGTTGATCAGCGCGAGGCCGGCGAGGACGGGGTCGTCGGCGAGCGCCAGGCCGGTATGGGGGTTCACGTGGGTGAGCCAGGCGCGCAGGAAGTCGCACCAACACGCGAACGCGCGGTCGTCCACGAGCGCCAGCATCTTGAACGTGTCCATCGGGATGTCTCCCGTGCGGCCGGGGAACACCTCCGCCGCGCGCACGGGGCGCGAGACGAAGCCGTCGGTGGTGATGTAGAGCCCCTCCCGCTTCAGCGCCGCGATGAGGTAGTCGAGCCGATCGAGAGCATCCGGGTTGAGGGTGACCGAGTCCGATCGGCCGCCCTCGATCAGGCCGCCCTCGTAGTGGTGGATCCGGACGGCGTTGTAGCCGAGCATGCGCAGCCGTGTGGCGACCCGATCAGCCAGCGGGTGGTCGGGGTAGAGGGCCCCGAAGCACAGGTTCACACCCCACAACCGCATGGGCTCACCGGGGCGCCCCGCCAACTCGAACCGACCCGTCGGCCCGACCACAAGCGGCCCCCGCGCGCCCGCCGGAGCGGGGCCGAGGCCCTGCTCCGACCAATCGAGCGCCGAGCCCGGGGCGATGTCGAGGGAGGTCGTGAGCGGGATCCACTCCGCGGACGCCGAGAGCACGACGGGCTCGTCGAACACCAGCTCCACCTCCGGTCCGAACGCCACCTGCAGCGTGACCTCGTAGGTCTCGCCGGCCTTCCGGGTCCCCGCGCCCGCGCCGATCCGCACGTCGAGCGACGGTCCCCACTGCCGGCTGTCCTGGAGGAGCACATGGGACTCGGCGGACGGGAGGATCCGCAGGGCGTGGCCCGCGGGCGCCTCGAGCGCGAGCGGCGTGCCGGTCCCGACGTACACCTGGGTGGGGCCCACAGCCGTCGGGATCGTCCCCCGCGCGTCTCCCGCCTCCCAGCCCGCCCCCGCCCAGAGCGATGCCGGAAGACCGAACGCGGCGTGGATGCTCTCGACCGCCAGATCAGCGGAGGGGGTGAGGCGGTAGGTGACGGCGAAGCCGCCCGGCTCGCGACGGAAGCGGCTCTCGACCTCGATCGTCGTACCGGATGCCAGAGGGATCCGCCCGGCGCTCCCGATCCGGCGCCCTTCCTCGGTGATCGGCTGCCACTCGCGCCCCTCGTCGAGGTCGTGGAAGCGCCAGCCGCTCTCGGCGAAACCGGCGGTCAGGTGGCCCCACGAGCCATCGTCGGCACGCAGGTCGACCCGACCGGTCTGGGAGACGCGGGCGACGTACCTCGGGGGCGCCGCGAGCGCCGTACACGCACAGAGAGCCAGCATCGACAGGGCGAGCGCGGGGCGGTGGTTCATCCAGGTCCTCCTCAGCGGCGGCGCCGCCCGGAGGCGGCTAGAGCTGCGTGCGAAGCTGCTCGATGCGGGCCGTCACCCGCTTGTAGTCCTCGTCGATCGGCCCCCGCTGCGCTTCCAGCTCGGCGAGGACCTCCTCCCGTCGCGTCTCCGACTTGCGCTCGAGCGCGGCCGCGAGGCCCTGATAGCGGGCCCACTCGTTCTTCGCGGCAAGCCCACCCAATCCGACGACGTAGGCGAAGAAGAGGACCCACACCCACCGGTCGAGGCTCTGGTGGTAGGAGGGAGCCGGAGCGACCTGCGGTTCGGTCGCGGCGGCGGGGACCGCCCCCGCGCCGGGCTGCACCGGCATGACCTGGCTGCGTCCGACCGCGCCCGCCCCCGCGCCGGGGCCCGGGGCGGTCGGGCCCTTGCGTCGCGTCGGCTCGCCGGGCTTCGCGCCCTCCGCGCTCGCCCCGGCGCCGCGCATGCCCACCGAGAACGAGGGCGAGAAGCGGATCTCCGTGAAGTGGTACAGCAGGACGATGATCAGGGCAGGGACGATCAGCCGCGCGAGGCGGCGCACACCATTGCGCACGCACTCCTGCTTGAGCTGGGCCGCCTGCTCCTTCGACTCACCCGCGAGTCGCTCGATGGCCGAGGCCTCGGCGTCGGCGAGGCGCTGGCGGCGGACGCCCAGGTGCTCGCGCTGCGCCTGCAGGTCGGCCATCTCCTCCGCGATCGAGGCGCGCTGGCGCTCCTCCCGCAGGACCCGGCGCTGGTCGGCGAGGCCGGAGGCGGCCCGCTCGCCCGCCTTGGTGAGATCGGCGATGCGGTCGCCCAGGGCGAGGCTTTCGAGCAGGCTCGCGTGGTCGCCTCCGACGAGAGCATCCAGCTTGGCGATGACCTCGCTGACCCGTCCCCGCGCCTCCGTGAGTCGGTCGGCGGAGCCCTCGTGTGCGGCTTCGTCCTCGCGGAGCGCCTCCTCGAGCCGCTCGCGCAGCGCTCGGGCCTGCTCCGCGGCACGGTCCTGAAGCCCCGCGCGGGTGCGGTCGAGCGCGTCGTGGACGGCGTCGGCGATCGCGGCCGGGAAGGCGGGATCGAGTGCGACCTGGATCGCGTAGAACCAGCTCTTCTCGATCGCGGCGGCGACGCCCCGGCTGACCTCGGCGGCGTTGCCGGTGCGGGCGGCGATCCGGGCGCGGGCGAGCAGGATCTCGGGGCACGCGCCCACATGCTCCTCGGCGTTCGAGAGGTGCTGGTGGGCGAGGCCGTAGTCCTCGTGCAGGCGCACGAGCAGATCGGCGCGGCTGATCAGCGCCTCGGCCGCGAACTGCTTCATCCAGGGGCGGGCGCCGACGGGGACCGCATAGCGCGCCGCGCGCTCGAGAGGGGCAAGGGCCGCCTCGGCGTCGCCCTCCCAGTAGAACAGGAGCATCGCGAGGCCGTACAGGGCGACGAAGTCCTCGGGCGACTCGTCGACCGCCTTGCGGAAGTTCTCGAGCGCGTCCTCGTACCAGCCGTTCTGCAGGGCCCGGACCGCGCCCTTGAACGGGTCGGAGGGATTCCAGGAGGGACGATCGGCCTTGGGGCGTGTCGAAAGGGTGTCGTCAAACATCTTCACCCATGCAAGCGTCGGACAGAGTACAGGTGCGAGGGCGTCCACGAGCCCGGAAGGAGGGTTCTCCGCCAATGCGCGCAGCTCGTCCACCGTCGCGAGCCGCCGGATCAGGGTCCACTGCGGCGCGTCGGGTAGGCGCGCGATCTTGTCGACGATCCCGCGCAGGCCGGAGACAACCTCCTGCGCGAGCCGGTCGGATGCGGGACCAAGCCAGCCGGCGGCCTTCAGGGGCCCTCCGGAGGGCATGGGTTCCGGCGTGGGGCGGGTGGGGTCCTCCGATGACAAGGTCGCACGTCCCTTCTCGACTGCAGGGGAGACCTCAGACGGCTCCTCCGAGGCCTGGGCGTCTTTTCTGCCCGTCGCTCCGAACGGCCTGCCTGCACGGGCCGTTTTCTCTCCCGAGTGCAATGATCTCGCACTCCGCGAGGACTGCCACCCGGCGGGCGCCGCGCCGTCGTGTGTTAGGATGGTAGGGGGCCGTCGTGGGTGCGTGAGCCGCGACGTCGTCGTGCGGAGGTCCGAGCGGTTGGGGTTCCGCGGAAGGTAGGACGGTCCACCATGAGCGAGCGCCGGAGTGGCTTCACCCTCATCGAGCTTCTGGTTGTCATGGCCATCATCTCGATCCTGGCTTCGATGCTCTTCCCCGTCTTCTCCAAGGCCCGCGAGAAGGCCCGCCAGACGTCGTGCCTCTCCAACATCAAGCAGGCCGGCATGGCCATCTACATGTACGCCGGCGACTTCGACGAGAGCTACCCCCCCATCTGGACCGGATACGCGACGAACCAATACGGGCAGTCGGGGGTCGTCTGGTGGCCGGAGATCGTCTACTCGTACGTCAAGAACGAGCAGATCTTCATCTGTCCCAGCGCCGGCGGACGCTACTATGGACGCTCGGGCGGTCCCTGCCCGGCCTACCCGCAGCCCGCGGCCTATGTCGTGGAGGGCGGCCTCGGCTACAACTGGTTCGAGGGCCAGGTCCTCGCCAGCGCCATCCCCGGTTCGACCGACTTCGTGGTGAACGCGACGCTCGGGAGCATCGACAATGTCGCCGACCACATCGTTCTCGGCGAGACCGACCGCCTCGGGCTGTTCGGCCCCGACCGCTGGCAGGACTCCGATCCCTCGAACGGCGGAGACCCCTACTACGACAGCTCCAACGCCCCCTACTGGGTGAACCGCACCCGGGCCGACATCGGCGGCGGGTACGAGTACGGGTGCGAGCGCCACAACGAGATGATGAACGTGCTCTTCGCCGACCAGCACGCCAAGGCGCGCAAGGCGATGCAGCTTCAGCCCGCGATGTTCCGCTGGTAGCGGGGCAGGCGGAGGGATCTGACAGGAGGAGTCGACGGCATGGAGGAGCGGCAGTCGCCCGGGCAGGACGTGGAGCAGGGGATGTGGGCCGAGCTGTGGAGCAACCTCCGCGGCTGGTGGACGGGGAAGAGCCCACAGGAGCGCCGCAAGTCGGCCCTGCAGATCGGCGGCGTCGTCCTCCTCCTCATGCTGCTCGTCTGGGGATGCGGCCGGATCAGGGAACGCGGCACGGAGAAGCGGCAGGAGAGCGCGCGGGGGTATCTCCCGGGCGGCTCCTCCGTGAGCCCCGAGACCACCGCCGAGCGCCGCTCGGGCCTCCCCGGAGCGACGGGCCCTGCTGCGGGCGAGACCGCGCAACCCGGCGCGGTGCCCCCCGGGAGGCCACTGCAGCCGGGGATGGGGCAGCCAACCCATCCCGGCTACGGCCAGCCGGCACAGCCCGGCGGGGCGGTCCAGCCCGGATACGGGCAGCCCGCGCAGCCCGGTGGGGCGGTCCAGCCCGGATATGGGCAGCCGGCGCAGCCCGGTGGAGCGGTCCAGCCCGGCTACGGCCAGCCGGCACAGCCCGGTGGGGCGGTCCAGCCCGGATACGGGCAGCCCGCGCAGCCCGGTGGGGCGGCGGATGCTCGCTCCCGCCTGCCGGGAGCCCGGTAGCGGGCCCCGCCGGAGAGAGAGCCCGAGCACGGAATCGAACGGGCGCCCCCCCACGGGGGGCGCCCGTTGTGTTGCCGAGACCTGGGCCGAAGGGCAGAGGCCGCTACTCGTTCACCTGCGGGACCTGCGCGAGCGCCTGGGCGATGGCCTCGCTCGGGTGCTCGTGGTCACGCAGCTTGCCGTCGATGTAGTCGTCGTAGGCCGCCATGTCGAAATGGCCGTGTCCGCTGAGGTTGAAGAGGATCACGCGCCTCTCGCCGGCTTCCTTGGCCGCGTTGGCCTCCTGGATCGCGCCGAAGATCGCGTGGGCCGACTCGGGCGCCGGCACGATCCCCTCCGACTGCGCGAAGGTCAGGGCCGCCGCGAAGGTCTCGAGCTGCTGCACCGCGCGGGCCTCGATCAGGCCGAGATGGAGCGAGTGGGAGACCAGCGGGGCGGCGCCATGATAGCGCAGGCCGCCCGCGTGGAACCCGGCCGGAACGAAGCCGCTGCCGAGCGTGTACATCTTGAGGAGCGGGGTCATCTTGCCCGTGTCGCCGAAGTCGTAGAGGAACGGGCCTTTGGTCAGCGTCGGGCAGGCGGCCGGCTCAATCGCGACGACGCGCACCGCCTTGCCCTCCACGATCCGGTCGCGGACGAACGGGAAGCCGATGCCCGCGAAGTTGCTGCCGCCACCGTGGCAGCCCACAACGACGTCCGGGTACTCCCCCGCCAGCTCCATCTGCCGCTTCGCCTCCAGGCCGATGACCGACTGGTGGAGCAGGACGTGGTTCAGGACGCTCCCGAGCGCGTACTTGGTATCCTCGCGGCTCACCGTGTCCTCGAGCGCTTCGGAGATCGCCATCCCGAGCGAGCCCGGGCACTCGGGGTCCTCGGCCAGGATCTTGCGGCCGATCTCGGTCGTCGGGCTCGGGCTCGGGATGCAGTTGGCGCCCCAGACCGACATCAACGAGCGGCGATAGGGCTTGTGGTAGAAGCTGACCTTGACCATGTAGACCATGCACTCGATGCCGAACATGCTGCAGGCATGTGCGAGCGCGCTGCCCCACTGGCCCGCGCCGGTCTCGGTCGCGATCCGGGTGACGCCCTCCTGCTTGTTGTAGTAGGCCTGGGCGATCGCCGTGTTCGACTTGTGGCTGCCGGCCGGGCCGACGCCCTCGTACTTGTAGTAGATGTGCGCCGGGGTCCCCAGCGCCTTCTCCAGCCCGCGGGCGCGGTACAGCGGCGAAGGACGGTAGACCGCGTACTGGTCGAGGACTGGGCCGGGGATGTCGATCCAGCGCTCCTGGCTCATCTCCTGCATCAGCAGCCCCATCGGGAAGATGGGAGCGAGCACCTCCGGTCCGGCGGGCTTGCCGGTCGCCGGGTCGAGCGGCGGAGGGGGGGGCTGGGGAAGGTCGGCCACGATGTTGTACCAGGCGCTCGGCGCCTCGGACTGAGCCAGATCGTAGCGTCTGTGTTCGGTCGGCATGGTAGTCCTCCAGGGTTGTCGTTGGGATTGCGGCACTCGCACGATCTCCGGCCCGGAGGCCGCGCGGGCTTCGGGACGTGCGGACTATTCCCCCGCGCGCGGCGCGACTCCTGCGCCGCATGGCCGCCTGTCTGCCCCCCCGCCCGGTGCGCTCACCGCCAGTCGACGAAGACCTGGGAGAGCCCCGAGGCCGTGCGGAACCGCGTCAGGCCACCACCGTCGGGGTGGATCGTGTAGACGTCGGAGAGGGAGCTGCCGAGTTCCGTGCCACGGAAGGCGATCCGATCCTCCTTCGGCGCCCAGGCCGGGCACCGGCAGAGCAGGTCACCGCCCGCATCGGTCACCCTGCCGGGCGTCCCACCCGCGGCCGACACCACCCAGATGTCGACCTCCTCGCGAACGACGCCCTCGGTCCGGATCCCCGAGAACGCGATGCGGCCGCTCTGGGGCGACCAGCTCGGCTCGGAGGCATCGAGGCTCTCGTCGCTCACGACGGTCCGACGCGCACCGTTCGCGAGCGTGACGACCCCGATCTCGGTGGTCGTCGCGTTGGGGTCGACGGCGAACGCGATCTCCGCCCCATCCGGCGAGAAGCTCGGGTCGGCCTCGATGGCGTCGGTCGAGTTGGTTACGTTCTGCGGCGCCGTGCCGTCGGCATTGACGACCCAGATGTCCCCACCGGCCGCGTAGGCGATCCGGTCGCCGGCACGAGACCAGTCGGGGTCGGCCTCGTTGACCTCGGCGGTGCTGGTGATGTTGGCGAGACCGGTCCCGTCGCGGTTGATCACGAAGAGGTCGGTGGTCGAGCTGGCCGTGTCGACCATCGCGAAGACGATCCGGCCCCGCTGGGGCGAGAGCGATGCTCCGGCCGAAGCGTTGAGCGCCGGGCTGAGCCCCAGTCCGACGATCCCCTGCACGCTGCCCTCGATGTTCGTGTAGTTCATCGTGTTCGAGGAGCCGGAGCGCGAGATGTACAGCATCAGCCCCGTCTTCTCAAGGTCATCGGGGAGTGTCGCGCCCTTCGGGCAGAACCCACCGGAGAGCATCAATGCCAGGAGAATCGCCGCGAGTGCCAGCTTGACCGGCATGGAGTGCCTTCACCTACCACTTCCGGAGCCCCGGCGCCCCGTCCCGGGGGCGCGGGATACGCTATTATGGACGTATGACGCTCGGATCGGTCTCATGGATCCTGTACCTGGCGGCCGCCGGCATGGCGGGTCAGCCCCCGGCAGCGCCGGCGCCGGCCCCCCTCGCGGCGCACGCCCGGGAACTGGCCGCGCAGGCCGAGGCGCTGGGACCGGCGACCGAGGACGGCCGCCGCTACGCCGGCGAGGCCGCATGGTGGTCCATCCGCGCGCTGGCGGCGCTGCTCGCGCAGGAGGAGCCCTCCGAGGACGACGACGACCGCGTCGCCCAGGCGTTGGCCGCGTGCGACCGCGTCGCTCCCGACCGCTGCGTCATCGACCGGGCCCCCGTCCTTCGTCAGTCGCACGACTCCCTGTGCGCGATCGCTTCGGCACGGATGCTCCTCGCGGCCTGGGGCTACGAGACCACCGAGGCCGAACTCATGCGGGCCGCGGGGCCCGACGTGCTCTCCGACGGTGTCCACGTGAGCTACGTGCTCGAGTGCCTGCCGCGCTACGGCCTGAGCACGCTGGCCTGCGAAGGCGATGCCCGCCTGCTGCGTGTCGCCCTGGCGGCGGGCCTCCCCGTGGCCGTCTACCAGTGGGTCGAGCCCGAGCGAGGCGTGCGCCACATGCGCGTGGTTGCGGGGTACGATCGCACCGACCCCGAGCACCCCACCTGGCGCGTGCTGGAGCCCGCGCCCCAGCTCCCGGGGATCGCGGATGTCGCCGGCGAGGCCTTCGACGCCCTGTGGGATCTGGCGTGGGACGAGGACGGCCACACGCGCTGGATGTGCCTCGCGTACGATCGGGTCCGCGAGACCCCGTAGCCGCGCGCGCTAGCCGCCGTCGGCCTCGGCCAGGTCGGCGCCCCAGTCCCGCGGGGCCCGGGGATCGCAGGGGATGCGGACCTCGAGGGCGTCGCCCCCTTTGCCCTCGCTCGTGCGCGTGAGGCTCCCTCCCAGGCTCTCGAGGGCGCCGCGCGCGAACGCGATCGCCAGCCGCCGCAGCGGCGCCCACTCGTCCGGCACGCCGGTCGCTGTCCAGCCTCGGTGGAGGCAGACCAGCGCATCGCTCCCCTCGGCCCAGAGGTCGATCATGACCCGTCGCGCGCCGGTCGTCGGCGCGCCCGCGGCCGCCTCGTCGAGCAGGAGCGCCAGGACCGCACGAAGGCGCGCGGGACGCATCGTCGGGCGGGGCACCGCTTGGCGCTGGCGCACGGCGAACTCGAGCGCGGGCCCGTGCCAGGACTGCGCCAGGCGGATCGCCGCCGAGAGGGCCTGGGTCACACTGGCCCGCTCCCGGAGCGAGCTGGTCGCCGGACGAAGGCATTCGAGGTGGGCCACCGCGCGGCTCAGGGCGCCCCGGAGTGCCGGGGCGACCGAGGCCGTGGGCTCGCCTGGACGGGCCCCCGCGGCGCGGAGCGGATCGAGAGCGCGGAACACGGCCTCGGCCGCTTCGTGGACGCCCCGGTCGTAATGGGTTCCGCGCGCGGCGTCCTCCGTGCTCGGGTCGGCCGGGCCCGCCACCCGACGACGCTCGACCACGCGCTGGTGGAGGTCGGAGACCGCCGCCAGCGCCTCGCTCGGAGCGAGCGGACGGACGAGCACGTCGTCGAAGCCGAGGCGGAGGGCGTTGACCAGGAGCTGCTCCGAGGGGCGGTCGGCGAGGAGTACCAGGCCGACGGAGGGCTGGTGCTCGCGAAGGCGCCGAGCGATGGCGGCATACCCGGGCGGGCCCAGGCAGGCGGGGTCGAGGATGGCGATGTCGGCGCCCGACTCGGCTGCGGTGGCGGCGCACTCGGCCCCGAGCCCCGCGACCCGCACGTCGCAGCCGGCGCTTCGCAGCAGGAGCGCCAACTCCCCCCCCGGCGCCGGTATGCCCTCGGCGACCAGTACCCGACACGCGCTCGAAGCCCCCCCGCTGGGCTCGCGTCTAGCCCCCCTGCCCGGCACCCGCATCCTCCTTCTCGAGCAGCTCGCGCGCCTCGCGAGAGCCCGCCCGCTGCGCCCGGTCGAGGACCTGGGCCGCGGCGCGCTTCTCCCCCAGGGCGCGGAGCGTGCTGCCCATCTCGTAGAGGGTCTCGGCATGGTTCGGGAAGATGAGGTGGAGCCGCTCGAACGCGGCCACCGCCTGCTGCCCGGCGCCGGAACCGCGGAGCGCGAGGGCCAACTCGCGCTCGACGCCCAGCCAGACGCCGAGCGGAAGATCGCGGAAGCCGAACTGGCGCGCTCGCAGCAGCTCCTGGGCCGCGTCGTCGTACCGGCCGAGGTGGTACTGGCCGATGGCGAGACCGATCCGCGACAGCGTGTCGGCGGGGACGGTCGCGAGGATCTTGAGGAACTCGGTGGTGGCCCGCTCGAAGTGCCCGGCGGCGAGCCAGTCGAACGGGCTGCGGCCGGTCCCGATGCCGGAGACGCGCGCCGCGAGGGCGCTCAGCCAGGCCGCGAGGCAGACAGCGCCGATCCAGAGGGCCGGCTCCACCTCCATCGCCAACCCGGCCACCCAGAAGGCGGCGGCGAACCCGAGCCCGGCGAGCCACCCGCGGCGTTCGCGGCCCCGCTGTTGCGCGAGCAGGGCGCCCAGGAGGCCCGCCTCGGTGAGAACCGCGCTGGTCACGCCGATCGACTGCAGGCGCTCGCGCGTGATGGCGGGCGGGAGAGGCTTCCCGGCCCCGAGGGCCTCGATGAAGGCGCGCGCGGCGCCGTCGCTCTCGGACCGCCGACGGGCCGATCGGCCGGCATGGGCCGAGAACACGGAGACGACCAGGAGACCGACCAGTTCGGCCCGTATGACGCCCTGGCCCGTCTCCCGCTGGCTGAGCCCGTAGGCGGCGACGCCGTACAGCAGCGTTGCCACGGCGGCGGCGCTGCGGGCCGAGGTCAGCGCGGTGCCGGCGATGGCCCAGCCGATGGTCGCCGGCGCGAGCGCGATGGCGAGCCACTCGTCGGGCGAGAAGGTGCCGAACGAGGCGATGGCACGGTCGACGAGGGCCGTCGCCGCCGTCCCGCAGAGGATCGCGAGGAGCCAACGGTCCAGCCCCCCGAGAGCCTTCGGTCTCGGCTTCGTCTCACCCATTGCCCTGTCTCACCTCCCCGTGCGCGGGCCGCTCGCTTGACCCTCCGCGCCGGCCAACCCTAGAATCGTCTCGTGTCGACAGAACGGATGGGATGCTGACCATGCCCGCGCCATCGCCACGCTACACCGAGTATCGCACCGAGTTCCAGTGGCCCCGCGTGACGCCCGGCCTCCTGGGGATCATCATTCTCTCGTCGGCCGTGTTTCTCTTGCTTCGTGTCGGCGCCGTGACGGGCCTGGTCGACGGCGCCGGCGCCGTGGGCCTGCTCGGCCTGGTGCCCGCGGCCTGGCTGGGCGAGGGTCGGCTCTGGCAGATCGTCACCTACATGGTCGTCCACTGGGACCTCATGCACATCGTGCTGAACCTGCTGACCCTCGGGCTGATGGGCGGCCGGATCGAGGAGCGCATGGGCACCGCCCGCTTCCTGCTCTTCTTCGCCCTCGCGGGCGTCGCCGGCGGCCTCGCGTGCGTGGCCGTGGCCTACCTGGCGGGTACGGCCGAGTTCCCGATCATCGGCGCCAGCGCGGGCCTGTTCGGCGTCCTCACGATGTGGGCGCTGTGGTGGCCCGAGGCCGTCGTGCTGATCATGGGCGTGATCCCCGTGAAGATGAAGTGGCTCGCCGTGATCCTCATCGGCGGCGCAGCGCTGTCGTTGCTGGTCGGCGGCGGAGGCAACGTGGCGCACGAGGGCCATCTCGGAGGCTGCGTCGCTGCGCTGGCGTGGTGGCACATGGACCGCGGCCGGAGCGGCGGAGGCCGCAGGAAGCCGCGCGTCAAGCTGCGCCTCGTGCCCGGCACCAAGGAGCAGGACGAGCGCTTCCGGGCCATCATCGACGATCTCTGAGACGCCCTACGCCGGCCCCTTCACCCGGAGCGCGCGCGAGGCGTTCGCGACCGCGAGCAGCGCGACGCCCACATCGCCGAACACCGCCTCCCACATCGTGGCGATGCCGGCAATGCCGAGGACGATCAGCACGCCCTTCACGCCGAGCGCGAGGACGATGTTCTGCCAGACGATCGCCCGCGTGCGCTTGGCGATCTCGATCGCCGTCGAGACGCGCGAGGGCGCGTCGCCCATGAGCACCACATCGGCCGCCTCGACCGCCGCGTCGGCGCCGAGGCCACCCATCGCGAGGCCGACATCGGCCCGGGCGAGGACCGGCGCGTCGTTGATCCCGTCGCCCACGAAGGCCACCGCCGCCTCTCCGGGCGCCTTCCGCATGACCTCCTCGAGCGCGGCGAGCTTGTCCTCCGGCAGCAGGCCGGCACGGTGGAAGTCGAGGCCCAGCTCCTCGGCGATCTTGTTGGCCGCCTCGGGGTGGTCGCCCGTCAGCATCCCGACCTGCTTGACCCCGAGATCGCGCAGCCCCTGGACCGCGCCGCGCGAGTCCGGACGGAGCTTGTCGGCCATCGTGATGTACCCCTGCCAGACGCCATCGCAGACGACGTGCAGGGCGGAGGGTGGGGTGTCGCAGGTCTCGTGGGCGATGTTCTCGTCGTGGAGCAGCCGATGGCTGCCGACAACCATCTCGCGCCCCCGCACGCGCGCGAAAACACCGCGACCGGGCCGCTCGTGGTACTCCGCGACCTCGACGGCGCCGGGCTCCAGATCATGGGCCTCGCGGAGCGACTGCGCGATCGGATGGCTGGAGCGGCTCTCGGCCTCCGCGGCCATGCCGAGCAGCGCGCCGCCCTCGAGACCGGCGCGCGGGTGCAGGCCCGACACGGCGAGCCGTCCGTCCGTCAGCGTGCCGGTCTTGTCGAACACCACCGTGTGGACGTTGCTGAGCGAGTCGAGGTAGTGGGAGCCCTTCACGAGGATCCCGCGGCGCGAAGCGCTGCCGATCCCGCCGAAGTAGCCGAGCGGGATGCTGATCACGAGGGCGCACGGGCAGCAGACCACGAGTGTCACCAGGCCCCGATGGAACCACTCGGCCCGATCGGCCCCGGGCAGGAAGAGGGGAGGGAGGAACGCCACCCCCGCGGCTGCCGCGACCACGAGCGGCGTGTAGACGCGCGCGAAGCGCGTGATGAAGCGCTCCGTGCGCGCTTTGCGGGCGCTCGCCGCTTCGACGAGATCGAGGATCCGGCTCATCGAGGAGTCCTCGAGCAGGGCCGTCACCCGCACGCGCAGCAGGCCCGTCCGGTTGATCGTGCCGGCGTGCACGCGGTCCCCGGGCCCCACGTCGACGGGCGCCGACTCCCCGGTGAGGGCCGAGGTGTCGAGGGTGGAGTCGCCCCGGTCGATCACACCGTCGAGCGGGACGCGCTCGCCCGGCGCGACGAGGAAGTGCTGGCCCACGCGGGCCGCCTCCGGTGCGACGCGGCGGGTGGCGTCGCCCTCGTCGATCAGCACCGAGTCCGGGCGTAGCGCGAGCAGTGCCCGGACCGACCTGCGCGCGCGGCCGATCGCCGCCTCCTGCAGAGTCTCGCCGACGAGGTAGAAGAGCATGACCGTGACGGCCTCTGCCAGCTCGTGGATCGCGAAGGCGCCCAGCGTCGCGATCGTCATCAGGAAGTTCTCGTCGAGCAGCTTGCCGCGGACCAGGCCCCGAAGGGCGCCGAGGACGACGGGGTAGCCGGCGACCAGGTAGGCTGCCGCGTACAGCGCATACTCGAGGGCGTGGTACGGGCCGCCGCACAGCGAGCGGCCGGCCAGCACGGCTCCGAGCAGCAGCAGTACACTGAGAGCGACCGTGAGCAGGCTGCGGCGGAACGTGGAGGGCGAGGGCGGAGGCTGGGGGCGGGCGGCGCACCGATCCCCGCAGCACGCGTGGGCGGCGCTTCCGTTAGTGGCCAGGGGGTCTCACCTGCCAAGCTGACTGTGGATTCGGCGGGTCACGCCTCTTGCCAGTATAGCAGGAGATGTGCCGCCTACTCGGACGCGGCCAGCGCGTACCGGCCTCCGCTGTGCCGGCGCGCACAGCCCTTCACCTCGAGCAGCAGCAGGGCGGTTGCGGTCTGCGTGGCCGTGAGACCCGCCCGCTCGGCGACCGAGTCCACCGAGAGCGGGTCGTGGTCGAGCGCGTGCAGCACGGCCGCCTCATCCGGCGAGAGGCTGGGCGGTCGCGGCCGCGCGGCAGGAGCGGGCGAGGCCGCGGCTCCCTCCCTGCCGAGGAGCGCGAGCACGTCATCGGCCGACTCGACGAGCGCCGCCCCCGCCGCGAGCAGCGAGAGGACGCCGCGGTGGCGGGGATCGCGCGTGTCGGCCGGTACTGCCCCCACGGGGCGACGCAGCCGGCGGGCGGCCTCGACGGTGAGCAGCGCGCCCGAGCGCTCGCCCGCCCCCACCGCGATCGTCGCCAGCGAGAGGGCCGCGATGAGCCGGTTGCGCCGCGGGAAGGTGTAGGGCCGGGGCTGCTCGCCCATCGGCAGCTCGGAGACCAGGGCGCCCCGCTCGAGGATCTGCGCGCGCAGCCCGCGGTGCGGCCGCGGGTAGTCCACATCGATCCCACAGCCGAGCGCCGCGATCGTGCTGCCGTTGCGCAGCGCGCCCGCGTGCGCGGCTGCGTCCACGCCGATCGCGAAGCCGGAGACGACGGTGAGGCCGACGGCTGCGAGCCGCGCGGCCAGGGTCTCGGCGTCCGCGAGCGCGGAGTCCGACGCGTTGCGGGAGCCGACGATCGCCACGGAGTCACGCGACAGATCCGCGACGCGGCCGCGAACGAAGAGGCAGGGCGGCCGATCCGGCAGGTCGCGCAGGCGCGGCGGGTAGTCGGGCGAGAGGGTGGTCAGGAGCTGGGCGTCGGAGGCGGCGAACGCCTCGCGCTCCCGCGCGAGGTCGACGCGGGACTCCAACACGACGAGGCGCCGGAGCGTCTGCTCACGGACCCCCAGCAGCTCGGTGAGTTCCCGCGTGCTCGCCTGCAGGACCCCCTGCGCGCTGCCGAAGTGCTCCACCGCGTCGGCGATCAGCCCCGACGGCCCGTGGAGCCGCGCCAGCAGGAGCCAGCAGTCGGTCTCGGAGCGCTCCTCCTCCGGCAGGCCGAGCCACTGCTCGATCGATGTCTGCATCCGCGACCCCTCCATCGCTGCCCGGTAGCACAACAGGGGCCCGGCCTTCGCGGCCGAACCCCTGTGAGAGACATCCCGCCCCGAGGGGACGGTTTCGCGTTTCCGTGGCCCGACGGGCCTAGGCCTCCTCGAGGCTCTCGCTCGGCTCGGCCGGCGGCTCCGGGGCGAACAGAGGGGCCGCCTCCGGCTCCCCGCCTCCACGCAGGCGCTCCCGCAGGAGCTGAACCTCCTCGTCGCGCTCGAGCAGCTTGCTCTTGAGCAGCGCGAGCTGGCGGTCGTGCTTGCGGGCGCGTCCCCGCCGCGCGGCGGCGCCCAACGGGAGCAGGACCGCGGCGGTCAGGAGGGCGCCGTAGCCCCCGCAGAGGGCGCAGAGCGTGAGCCCGTTAGTGGTCAGGCCGGTGTTGTCGGGCATGCCGGGCAACTCCGCAAGAGTCAGGTAGAGGCTCTGATCGAGGAGCTGCGGCTGGATGCTGATCGCGTAGGCGAGTGCGGCCGCCGGCACAACCAGCACCGCGGCCAGCAGGAGCAAGACCACGAAGCGCACGACCCGCAAGACCGCTCACCCTCTCCGTCGTTCGTGCCGATCCACGGCCGGGCGGCTAGTGACCGCCCGCCATGCCCGGCACCATCCCGCCCATGGAGCCCATCGAGCCCATGCCGCCGGGGCCCATCCCGGGCCCGCCCATGCCCTGCTGGGTCGTGGGCGACGGCAGGTCCGCGTCGATCGTGAACCGGATCTCGTGCGTCGACACGCGGCCGGCGAAGTTGGCGGCCGCGATCTTGAGCTTGTAGTCGCCCGACTCCAGCGCACGGCGGCTGTTGCGCTCCGGGATGTAGATCTGGATGGTCTCGGCCGACTCGAAGTACAGCGGGTCGGCGATCTCCAGGGGACCCTCGAGCGTCACCTTGATCGAGGCCGGATCGAGACCGATCCCCAGGTCGCCGACCTTCACCTGGAAGACGATGGGGCCGTCGTCCGGGAGCTTGCCGTCGGTGTAGAGCATGCCGGTGGCCGCGACGGTGCGGTCGGGGTCGCCCTTCGAGTTGTAGACGGGGATCGGGATCCCGGTCTGCTGGAGCTGGCCCGTGTCGTTGGGGAGGAAGACCTCGGCCTTGCGCACGTAGGGGCTGCTGCTGCAGACGCCCTGCGTGGTCAGTGCATAGAGCGTGCCCGTTCCGCCGAGCACGAAGAGACGGTCTCCGACCGCGGCCAGGCCGCTCGAGAGGTCCTGTGCCGCCGAGTAGTCGGTGACCCCCTTGCCGCCCGTCGTGGCGGTGTCGCTGGCCGTGCCGGTGGCTCCGCCGCGGCCCATCATGCCGCCGCCCGAGCCCATCATCCCGCCGCCCGAGCCCATCATCGGCATCCCGGCCGCTCCGCCTGCCGCGGTCGCCGTGGTCTCGGTGCCCTTGAGGTCCTCGGTCTTGTAGCGCCAGACGATCTTGCCGTCGGAGAGGTTGAGCGCGACGACGGTGCCCTTGCGGGTGCGGACGAACGCGAGGTCGCCCGCGATGATCGGCGACGTCTGGATCGGCTGACGGTCGAACTCGTACTCGGGGCCGGTCCGCACGCCTTCGGTGAGCGGCTCGTGCCACAGCTCCTGGCCGCTCGAGAGGCTGACGCAGTTGATGACGCCCGACATGTCGGTGAAGACGACGGAGTCCCCCTTGACGGCTGGGCCGCCGACGACGCTGCCGCGGCCGTCCGCGTTCCAGACGATCCGCCCCGTGTCGGCGTTGATCGCGACCAGGGAGTTACCGACGGGCACCAGGAGACGATCGCCCGCGACGACGGGGCTGCCGAGCACGTACCCGCCGCCCCGGGCGAGGGTGACCGACCACCGCTGGCTCATCGCGCCCGAGAGATCCTGCAGCGCGACCACGCCGGTGATGGTGGAGAAGTAGAGGGAGCCGTTGCTGTAGGTGGGAGCCGCGATGATCGCCTCGCCGAGGTTGAGCTTGCCAATGCTGCGGCCGGGCTCGGTCGGGTAGTCGGCACGGGCGCGGACCCGATGGACCATGCCGCGGTCGTCGCCGAAGTAGACGATGTTGTCGATGACGGCGAAGCCGCTCTGGATCGGGGTCGGCGTCTCGCCGTCCTCGTAGGCGCGGTAGTTGAAGAACTGGCGGCCGGTGTCGATGTTGACCACGTAGAGCATGCCGACGTGGTCACCGACAAAGACCAGCTCGTTGTCGATCGTGGGGTTGGAGTTGATCACCCCGGTGGTCTTGAACTCCCACCTCTTGTTGCCCGTGGCCGTGTCGAGGCAGTAGAGCTTCTTCCCGACCGCGAAGACGACGGCCGAATCGGTCGCCGCGGGGCTCGACGCCGTCCACGTCGCATCCTTCGTGATGAAGCGCCAGTCGAGGAGGAGTGGAGCCGTGAGGTTCGCGTCCGCGACGCCGGCGCGTGAGTCTCCTCCGCCTGGGCCGGTCCACGGCGCCGCGGCGAACGCGCCACCTCCGACCAGGAGCAAGCCAATGCCGATGAGGACTCCCCTGCGCATAGACGGTATCCCTCCTGCCGCTCGCACGACGGATCGTATGTGTGTGTCTGGCAGCGGTACAGACTACCGAGCGTCCGTCTCGGATTCGACCCGGACGCGGACACAATGCCTAGAGTATGTTTCCCCGACGCGCCGGATGTCCTCTGCGGCCACGTCGGGAATCGCCTTGCCGAGGCGGGCGGTCCACGCCGCCTCGTACCCCCATGCCATTCCGAGTGCGGACAGGCGAGCCCTTCTTGCCGGCGCGGATTCCATCCGCGCGAGGGCCGTCCGGCAGCCGCGCCGCGCCCGCTCCAGCTCCTCGTCCGAGGGCCCTTCGGCGGCCAGGCGGGCCACGAGCGACTGCAGCGCACTGTCGACGGCGTCCTCGTCGCCCGGGTCGCAGTGGCACTCGAGCCACAGCAAGCCGCCGTCCTCGATCTTCCACTCGCCCGCGGCCTGGTAGGAGAGCCCCAGCCGGGTGCGCAGCTCCTGGAACGCCCAGCCCAGGTTGCCCTCCCCGAGCAACTGCGCGGCAACCATCCAGGCGGCCGCGCCCGGCGCGGGCGGGGCCGGCCCCCCGACGACCAGCGCGAGCGCGCTCTGCCCGGCGTAGGAGGAGGTGCGCACCTCGGCTCCCGCGGTGGGCGTGCGCTCCCATGCCGCGACCGCCTGGCCGGCGGGGAGTGAGCCGAACTGGTCGACGATCCACTCCTGGTCGCGGGAGGTGCCGGTGGCGGCCGCGACGGCGAGTCTTCGTCCGACGAGCCACTCCGCGAGCACGCGGTCCAGCTCGCGGGCCTCGAAGGCGGCGCAGGTCGCCGCGATCTCGGCCGGCGAGGCGTACCAGGCCGGACCGAGCGCCTTCCGCTGGGCCTCTCCGGTCGCCGGCGGCTCACCCGAGGACAGCGTCCGGAGCCTCTCGGTGAGCCCGCCCGATGCGAGCAGCGCAGCGGCCGGTGGGGGCGACCGGGTGTCGCGGACGGGACGGGGCCCCGCCGA
>CAZRDB010000072.1:0-902 GCA_964598695.1 uncultured Armatimonadia bacterium | reverse complement strand
GGAGCAGCTCCGAGCCGAACCCCGGTGGCGCCGCAGCCTCGACGAGGATGCAGCCATCGCGCACCGAGATGGTGAGATCACCGCCCAGCCGCCCGACGCGGGAGCGCGGTCCGCGTGGTTGCTCGGCGCCGGCGCCAAGCGCCGCGCACACGACCTCGGGTAGGCCGATCAGCCGCCTGTCGGTCGTCTGGGGGCAGGCGATCGCGCAGGCGACGGCGTCGTAGCCGCGACTCGCGCTCCAGGCGGTGCGGAGCCCGTTCGCGAGGGTGTGCTCCGTCGGTTGGGCGGCGCAGAGACCACAGGCCGCCCCCCACACGAGGAGGAGGGCGGCCTGGCGGGTTCGTGCGCGGGTTCGTCCCGGCAAGTTCGCTCTCTCGATGCCTACGACACGCCCTTCGCCTGGAGCTGGGCCTGCACGAGCGCGAGGTCCTTCGCGGCCTGCTCCCGGACGAGCTGGGTGCGCGCCACGCGCGCCACGTCGGTGGCCTCGATCGGGGGCGCGGACTCGAACGTCGCGAGCGCGCGGAGGATCATCAGCTCGGCATCCTGCATCCGGCCCATCAGCATGAGGCAGTGGCCGTGCGAGGCCAGGACGCGGGCCTGATCGGCCGAGTTGGCGGGCGCCAGCTCGAGCGCGGCGGCATAGGCCGCGTCGGCCGCCTCGAAGCGGCGGAGCCCGGCATAGGAATCGGCCGCCACTTCCTTGGCCTCCCACAGGCTCGTGTCGATCGCAACGGCCTGGTTGGCGTAGCGGATCGCCTCGTCGTAGATCTCGGAGGACAGGTTGCAGTAGGCGAGGCGGTACAGAACGACCGACTTCTCATCGGCGATCTTCACCGTGCGGGAGGGCGGGAACAGCTCCATCGCCTTGCGGTATGCGACCTCGGCGCCGGCCAGGAGAT
>CAZRDB010000071.1:9045-21685 GCA_964598695.1 uncultured Armatimonadia bacterium | reverse complement strand
ATCGTCCGAAGGGCGGATCGCCGTGGTCTCCGCACTGCTCCTCACCTGCCTGCTCGCCGGGCCGGCCGACGACCTTGCGCGCGTGGGGCCCGACGGCGTCCTGCGCTGGGAGCGGTCGGGCGAGGAGGTCGCCCTCTTCGGCGTCAACTACTACCCGGCGTTCTACTACGAGAACCAGGAGATGACCGAGCGGGGACTGGACATCCGCGCGGTGATCGAGAGTGACCTCGACCAGTTCGTGCGGCTCGGCTTCGACCTGATCCGGGTCCACTGCTTCGACCGCGAGTTCTCGACCCCGGAGGGTGGGCTGGTCGAGAACGAACACCTCCGCCTGCTCGACCACATGATCGCCGAGACCAAGAGGCGCGGCATCTACGTCGCGCTGACGCCGATCGCGTGGTGGGGGACGCCGGGCGATATCGGCGGCTTCAGCAGTCACCACACCATGGCCGAGATGACCACGAACCCGGAGACCTGGGCGATCCAGGCCCGGTTCCTCCGCGAGTTCGTGGGTCGCGTGAACCCGGAGACCGGGCTGCGCTACGCCGATGACCCGGCGATCGTTGCCTTCGAGACGATCAACGAGCCGATCCCCCCGCCGGAGACGCCGGATGAGGTGGTCACCCGCTACATCGACGCGCAGGTCGACGCGATCCGCTCGACCGGCTGCGCGAAGCCGGTCTTCTACAACGCTTGGGGCGGTCGCCATGCGGCGCTGCGGGCCTCGCGGGCCGATGGCTCGACCTTCAACTGGTACCCGACCGGACTCGGCAACGGGGCGGGGCTCACACAGGACTGCCTGGGGCTCGTCGACAGCCACCCGGAGGCGAGCGACCCGCTGCTCGACGGCACGCCGAAGATGGTCTACGAGTTCGACTGTGCCGATGTCCCGACGGGCGAGCTGTACCCCGCGATGGCGCGGAGCTTCCGGACGGCCGGGATCCAGATCGCGGCCCAGTTCCAGTACGACGCCACGCCGTGCGCGCCCCACAACCGCTACTGGGTCACCCACTACCTGAACCTCGCGTACGCCCCCCAGCGGGCGCTCGCGATGGCCGTCGCCGGCGAGGCCTTCCGCCGCCTGCCGCGCGGGAAGGACTTCGGCCGCCACCCGAGCGCCGACCGCTTCGACGACTTCCGCGTCGACCATGCGACCGGGCTCACCGAGCTGGCCGCGCGCGACGCCTTCCTCCACAGCGCCGACACCGAGACCGTGCCGCCTGCGCCCGGGGAGCTGACGCGGGTGGCCGGCGTGGGCTCCTCGCCAGTGGTGCGCTACGAGGGCACGGGCGCGTACTTCCTCGACCGGCTGGCGGAGGGCGTCTGGCGTCTCGAGGTCTGGCCGGACAACGCCTGGGTCGCCGACCCCTTCAGCGGCGCGCGCCCGAGCCCGGAGGTCTCCCGCGTCTACTGGCGCGAGCGCAGGATGTCCATTGGCCTCCCGGACCTCGGCAGCGACTTCGTTCCGATGATGCTGTCGGGGGAGAGCGCCCGGCCCCTCGCCCCGGCTGCCGACGGCGCGTTCCTCGTCACGCCCGGCGTATGGGTGCTGGTGGCCGATGGCAGGGAGATGCCCCGGAACGTCGCCTCGAGCTTCCCCGCCCCCGCTGAGGAGAGCCTCCCCCCCGTGGGGAACCTCGGGACCGTCGAGCTGCTCGCCGAGGGCCAGGACTGCTCGATCGAGGCCTTCGTCGCCGGGCCGGCCGACACTACGGCTGTCTTGCTGGCGGTCTCCGGCGCGGGGGCGACGATCCCGCTCAAGCGCGTGACGCCGTACCGGTTCGCCGGTACGATCCCCGCTGCACTGGTGACGGGTGAGGAGCTGCGCGTGCAGCTCGTGGCGTGGGTGGGTGGCGCGCCGCTGGTCTTCCCCGGCGGCCGCCCGGCGCTCTCGAGCGAGGCGCCGGCCGCGGAGCAGACGCTCCTGCGGTTCGCGCGGGAGGCTACCGCGCCGCCGTTCGGCCAGTCCGAGGGCATCGAGGGCGCGGTGGAGATCGCCGAAGGCAGTCTGCCGGAGCGGGGGGCGCTCCGGGCCACGGCCGCGCGCTTCGCGGCGCAGGGCGAGTGGCTCGGGATTCGGATCGCGGCCGAGCCCGCGCGGGGGCCGTCCGAACCGCTCGGGACACTCGTGGTGCGCGGACGCAGGCTCAGTGGCCGCACGCGGGCGATCGAGGTCGCCCTCGTCATGGACGATGGCACGGGCTACGGCCGCGTCGTCCCGCTGCCGGCCGAGTGGGACGATGTCGAGATCCCGCTCTCGACGCTCTCGCAGCTGTGGAAGAGCGGGGGCCCGGCGCTCGATCTCACACGCGTGCGGGAGATCGCCGTCGGGACGGGCCCCTACACCTTGGGCGGGCCCGGCGAGGGGCCGTACGGGTTCGCGATCGAGTCGATCGCGGTTCGGCGAGGGCTCCCCGAGTGGACGCTCCCGGTGCAGCGGGTGGGCGCGCCATTCGTGATGATCGAGGACGGAGCGCCGCCGTACGTCCGCTTCCAGGGCCAAGAGGGCTTCTCGGCCTACGAGACGGAGGGAGCGGAGCCCCAGCGGGGCGCGTGGGGGCTCGAGGCGAAGGGCTTCCCGGACGGCGCCTGCTTGAGTGCCGCGGTCTCGGTCTCGAACCGGATCCGGCCGGTCTCCCCGCTGGTTGCGGGGTACACGACGCTCCACCTGCGGATGCGCGCGGCAGCGCCATCGACGACCGCCTGCGAGGTGGTCGTGCGCGAGCAGGACGGGACCGCCTGGGGGACCGAGGCGCCGCTCACCGGCGCGTGGACGGACATCCGCCTGCCGCTGACCTCCCTCCGGCACTTCGCGCACTGGGACGGCACGCCCGAGGGTCGGGGCGGCGCCGGTGACGGCGCGCGGGCGGGGGAGATCGTCAGTCTGCACTTCACCTTCGGGGCGTGGCTCTACCCGGGCAAGGAGCGGGAGCGCCACGCCGTCGAGATCGACTACGCCGCACTGGAGCCCTGACCGTTCCGATCAGCCGGGGCCGAGCCCCGGCGACAGCCACCATGACAGGAGAACACGCGAACCATGCCGTACCACCTGAACCAGAGGAAGCACGAGCTGCGCGGCCTTCTCGACCGGATCGGGGGGGCCGTCTACACCCCGCTCGGCGATCTCACCGTCGCCGCCTGGGTGACCCCGGAGCCTGTCGCCTACGCCGACCGCGAGAGCGGTCGGAAGCTCGAACTCACGCCGGGCGACAAGTGGGGCGACCTGTTCGACTGCGCGTGGTTCCACTTCACCGGCAGCGTCCCGGCCGAGGCCCAGGGCAAGCCCGTGGTGCTTCTCATCGACGTCAACGGCGAGATGCTGGTGGTCGACGGCCAGGGCAACCCGCGCCAGGGCCTCACGAACGTGAGTTCCGGCTACGACTGGAACCTCGGCGCTCCCGGCAAGCGCGTCGTCCCGCTCGTGGAATCGGCGGCCGGCGGCGAGGCGATCGACCTGTGGGGCGACGCGGGCTGCAACGACCTCTTCGGCGAACTCAAGGAGAACGGCACGCTGAAGGAAGCCCGCATGGCGGTCCTCCAGCCGACGATGCGGGCGCTGTACTACGACTACGAGGTGCTCCATGACCTGATGGGCCAGCTCCCGGAGGACTCGGCCCGCTGGCACCGGATCTTCTCGGCGCTCGAGCAGGCGGCGCTGGCGCTGACGGAGTTCGACGAGTGCTGTGCCGCGAAGGCGCGGGAGGCGCTCGCGCCCGAGCTGGCGCGCCAGGGGGCCGACCCGCCCCTCACGGTGAGCGCGATCGGTCACTCGCACATCGACCTGGCGTGGCTGTGGCCGATCCGCGAGACGATCCGGAAGGGCGCTCGGACCTTCGCGACGGCGCTGCGCTTCATGGAGCAGTACCCGGACTACGTCTTCGGCGCGAGCCAGCCGCAGCTCTTCCAGTGGATGAAGGATCACTACCCGACGCTGTACACCGAGGTGAAGCAGCGGGTCGCCGAGGGCCGGTGGGAGGTCCAGGGCGGGATGTGGGTCGAGTCCGACACCAACGTCCCAAGCGGCGAGTCCCTCGTCCGGCAGCTCCTCTACGGCAAGCGCTTCTACCGCGACGAGTTCGGGATCGAGGTCAAGGGCCTGTGGCTGCCCGACGTGTTCGGCTACTCGGGGGCCCTGCCGCAGATCCTCGTGAAGTCGGGCCTCGACTGGTTCATGACCCAGAAGATCTCGTGGAACTCGGTCAACCGCTTCCCCCACCAGACCTTCTTCTGGCAGGGGATCGACGGCACGAGGATCCTCTCCCACTTCCTCCCCGAGGAGACCTACAACAGCCCGGCCGCACCGCGGGCGATCGCCCGGGCCGAGTGCAACTTCCACGACAAGGCCGTCTCCGACCGCGTGCTGCTGCTGTTCGGGATCGGCGACGGGGGCGGCGGCCCGGGCGAGGAGCACCTCGAGCGGCTCGCGCGGGAGCGGAACCTCCAGGGCATCGCGCCGGTCGTGCAGGAGCCGTCGCAGCGGTTCTTCGAGCACATCGCACGGGACACCAGCCGGCTCAAGACCTGGGTCGGTGAGCTGTACCTCGAGCGCCACCAGGGGACCTACACGACCCAGGCCCGCAGCAAGCGCTACAACCGGAAGATGGAGCTGGCGCTCCGCGAGGCCGAGTGGGCCTGCGCCCGGGCGGCCTGGACGATGGGCGCCCCGTACCCGCGGGAGGAACTGGACGCGATCTGGAAGGAGATGCTCCTCTACCAGTTCCACGACATCCTCCCCGGCTCGTCGATCACCCGCGTCTACACGGAATCGCTCGCGCGGTACGCCGAGATGCTCTCCCGGGTCGAGGGCCTGCTCGCCGCGGCCGAGGCGAGCCTGTACGGCGGGCTCGAGATCGCCGGCCTCGACAAGCCCTACGCCCTCGTGAACTCGCTCTCGTGGGAGCGTACCGAGTGGGTGGAGATCGAGAACGCCTGGCGCCGCGTGACCGCCCCGGCCTGCGGCTGGGCGACGGTCGACCTGGCCGGCCCGCTGCCCGAGTACGTCGCTCCGACCGCCGAATCGGGCGCGCTCGAGAACGAGCTGCTCCGGGTCGAGTTCGCGGAGGACGGCTCGATCGCGCGGATCCTCGACAAGGAGGCGGGCCGCGAGGTGCTCCTCCCCGGCGAGTGCGCCAACCGTCTCGCGCTCTACGAGGACTGGGGCGACGCGTGGGACTTCTCGATGGGCTACCGCGACCTGCCGCCCAAGCACTTCGCGCTCCAGTCGACCAGCACCACGGTCGACGGGCCCCGCGCGTCGATCACGCAGCAGTACGCCTTCGGGGCGTCGACGCTCCGGCAGGAGATCGTGCTCTTCGCGGGCGGCAAGCGGCTCGACTTCCTCACCCACGTCGACTGGCGCGAGTCGAACAAGATGCTCCGCACGAGCTTCCCGCTCGCCGTGCAGGCGTCCGAGGTGACCTGCGAGATCCAGTTCGGCAGCCTCAAGCGTCCGACCCACCGCAACACGAGCTGGGACCTGGCGCGCGACGAGATCTGCGCCCAGCGGTGGATCGACCTCTCGGAGCGCGGCTACGGGGTCGCGCTGCTCAACGACTGCAAGTACGGCCACCGAGCCGAGGCCACCACGCTCGACATCGACCTGCTGCGCAGCCCCGGCCACCCCGACCCCGTGGCCGACCGGGCCGAGCACGACTTCACCTACTCGCTGCTGCCACACCTCGGCGACCACGCCTGGGGCGGCGTGGTACGGGCGGCGCAGGAGCTGAACGTCCCCTTGCGGGCGATCGCGCTCGGCGGATGCCCCGGGGCAGGGGCGCGGTCGGGCTCCTTCGCGACGGTCGACGCGCCCAACGTGATCCTCGACACCGTCAAGATGGCCGAGGACGGCGAGGCGCTGATCCTGCGCTTCTACGAGGCGCACGGGGAATCGGCGCGGGCCCGGGTCTCGCTCGGGGTCGATGCCGGCTCGGCCGCGCTGGTGGATCTGATGGAGGAGAACCCGCGACCACTGGCGCTCGAGGGCAACGCCGTGACCCTCGACCTCGCCCCGTTCGAGATCGTGACCGTCAAGCTCTCCCGGTAGAAGGGAAGGCCTTCATGCGAACGCTACTGCTCCTCGCGCTGCTCTCGGCGCCGGCCTGGGCCGCCGAGGACATCCTGATCGACGACTTCGAGGGCCACGGCTACGGGACGTGGACGGTCGAGGGCGATGCCTTCGGGGCTCGCCCCGCCGCGGGGACGCTTCCGAACCAGATGCCCGTGAGCGGCTTCCACGGCCACGGGTTGGTCAACAGCTACGCCGGGGGCGACGGCACGACGGGTACGCTCACGAGCGCCCCGTTCCGGATCGAGCGACGCTACCTCCGCTTCCTGATCGGCGGCGGCAGGAACGAGACCGACACCTGCATGGAGCTGCTGGTCGACGGCGAGGTCGTGCGCACCGCGACCGGGCCCAACGACCGTCCCGGCGGATCGGAGCAGCTCGCCTGGGCCTCGTGGGATGTCGAGGAGTTCCGCGGCCGCGAGGCCGTGCTCCGGATCGTCGACCGCGCGACGGGCGGCTGGGGCCACATCAACATCGACTACATCGTCCTGAGCGACGAGCCCGCGAAGGAGAAGCTCATGCAGTTCCGCGCCGAGAAGCGCTACCTCGTCCTGCCCGTTCGTACGGGCGCCCCGATGGCCCGGCTGCAGCTCCTCGAACGGGACGCGGTCGTCCGCGACTTCGAGATCGAGCTGGCCGAGGGCGAGCCGGCCTTCTGGGTGTTCCTCGACCTCGCGCCGTTCGCCGGGCAGGAGCTGACGCTGCGGCAGTTCAGCCCCGGCCCCGAGGACAACCGGATGGACGCCGTCCGGCAAGACGACGCCGTCCCCGGTATGGACAACCTGTACGGGGAGCCGCTCCGGCCCCAGTTCCACTTCACGACGCGGCGGGGCTGGAACAACGACCCCAACGGCCTGGTCTTCGCGAACGGCGAGTACCATCTCTACTACCAGCACAACCCGTACGGCATCAACTGGGGCAACATGCACTGGGGCCATGCCGTCAGCCCCGACCTGGTCCACTGGCAGGAGCTGCCGATCGCGCTGTACCCGCGCGAGTTCGGCGACTGGGTCTTCAGCGGCGGCGCAACCGTCGACACGGGCAACACCGCCGGCTGGCAGGAGGGCGACGAGCCGCCGATCGTGGCCTTCTTCACGAGCACCGGCCGGGGCGAGTGCGTCGCCTACTCGAACGACCGGGGCCGCACCTTCACCGAGTACGAGGGCAACCCGGTCGTGAAGCACTCGGGCCGCGACCCGAAGGTCTTCTGGTACGAGCCCGGCGGCTGGTGGGTCATGGCCGTCTACGACGAGCAGGAGAACTCGCAAGCGATCGCGATCTACACCTCGACCGACCTCAAGACGTGGGAGTACCGCAGCCGCACCGAGGGCTACTTCGAGTGCCCGGAGCTGTTCCCGCTCGCGCTCGACGGCGATCCCGCCCGCACGAAGTGGGTGCTGTACGGCGGCAGCGGAGACTACGCGGTCGGGAGCTTCGACGGGGTGGCCTTCACGCCGGACACGGCGAAGCTGCGCTACCAGTACGGCAACTGCTTCTACGCCTCCCAGACCTACAGCGACATCCCGCCGGAGGACGGCCGCCGGATCCAGGTCGGCTGGGGCACCGTGACCCTGCCGGAGATGCCCTTCAACCAGATGATGACCTTCCCGACCGTGCTGACCCTGCACGCGACGCCCGACGGCCCGCGGCTGCACACCCAGCCGGTGCGCGAGATCGAGTCGATCCATGGCAGGGAAGTCCGCGCGACCGATGTCGCGCTGGGCGCCGACAACCCGCTGGCGGGCCTCACGGGCGAGCTGTTCCACGTGAAGGCCACGCTCGAGCCCGGCGCCGCGACCTCCGTGACGCTCACGGTCCGCGACGTGCCGGTCACCTACGATGTGGCTGCCCAGACGCTCCGCTGCCTCTCGGGCGAGGCCCCGCTGCCGCTCGTCGATGGCCGGATCGAGCTAGAGGTCCTCGTGGACCGCGCCTCGATCGAGATCTACGGCAACGGCGGCGCGGTATACATGCCGCTCGGTGTGGTCCTTGCGCCCGAGGCACGGGGTCTCGCGCTGACGGCCGAGGGGGAGGGCGCCGTGGCCCGCTCGCTCGCGGCATGGGAGCTGACGTCGATCTGGCGGTGATCGGGGCCGCGGGTGGTTGGGCCGACGCCGGAGTGGGGTGGAGCGGCTCACTGCGGCTGACGCTCTGCTCGCCGACGGCGAGGTCACGAACGCGGCCGTGACCAGCGACGATCCCCTGGCCAAGTGGGGCGATGCGGAGCGGCTAAGGAAGCTCGTGCGAGACGCAAACGCCGACGATCCGGGGTTCGGCGAGGCCCTGCCTCGGCTCGTGCAGTTCTAGGGTAGGCCGTCCTTCGTCACGTGCTCCGGCAGGGCCGTCGCACGGCTCAGGATCGGCCGGGGGCGGGGCGAGTGCCGCTGGCGGGCGGGCCTCTCCCGGAGGGATTGCCGCGCCGCCCAGAGAAGTGGGCGGCGCCGTGCGGCTCGGTGGAGCACGGCGTCTCGCGCTGTCCCCCCGGGAGGCTCCCGCGTGACCTGTGAGCCCGGCGTCGCCCAGGCGCCCGACCCGATCATCGGCGACCGCCGCCGCCATGGCGTCACGCCGCGCGTGCTCGTGATGATCGCGATCCTGCTGCCGGTCAACGCCTACTGGATGGTCCACATGGAGACCGTCCGCTACGTGGGCTTCGTGACGATCGCCTCGCTGTTCTACAACACCGTGATCCTCCTCGCGTTCCTCTCGGCCGCGAACCTGCTCCTGCGCCGGTTCGCGCCGCGGCTGGCGTTCAGCGGGGCGGAGCTGGCCACGCTGTACACGCTGCTGGCGCTGGCGACGAGCCCCGCCGGTCTCGACACCTCCTCGATCCTCCTGCCGGCGATCATGGGCCCCTTCCGGCTCGCGAGCCCCGAGAACGGCTGGGCGGAGCTGTTCCTCGGCCACCTCCCGCACCTGGGCACGATGCGCGACACGGCCTCGCTCGAGGCGATGTGGGCGGGCGGCGGCAGCTTCTTCGCCGAGCCGCACCTGCGTCTGTGGCTGGGGCCGCTCGCCTTCTGGACGGTGTACATGACGGCGCTGTGGACCGCGCCGCTCGGGGTCGCGGTGCTCTTTCGCCGCCGCTGGATCGAGGTCGAGCGGCTGACCTACCCGATCATCCAGCTCCCCACCGAGCTATGCCGGCCCGACGGCCGGATCTGGCGCGAGCGGGCCATGTGGGCGACCTTCTCGGTCGCCGCGGGGATCAACCTGCTGAACGGCCTGCACGCCTTCTACCCGTGGGTCCCACAGATCCCCGTCCGGTGGGACGCCGTCCCCGGCTACGACATCACGGTCCAGCTCCGCGACCGCCCCTGGAGCGCCGCGCAGATGGTCCGGCTGGGCTTCTACCCCTTCATCATCGGGATCGCGCTGCTCCTGCCGCAGGACCTCGCGTTCAGCTGCTGGTTCTTCTTCCTGCTCTCGCGGGCACAGATGGTGCTGGTCGACTGGCTCGGCTGGTCGGCGGCGCGGCCGAGCTTCCCGTACCTCCACGAGCAGTCCTACGGCGCCTACCTCGGGATCGCCCTCTTCAGCCTGTGGGTCGGGCGCCGCACCCTCGCCGCGATCGGCCGGGCCATCCGGCGGCCGGGGGAGGACCGGAGCGAGCCGATCTCCTACCGCTCGGCGGCGCTGCTCACTGGTGTGTGCGTGGCCGTCGTGCTGGCCGGCCTGCTCCTCCACGGCATGAAGCCCTGGGTGGCCGTCGCCTTCCTCGGCATGTACGGGACGGCGACCTACCTGATCGGGCGGATCCGGGCCGAGGTGGGGATCCCCGTCCACGAGTTCGACTACATGAGCCCCCTGCTGATGATGGGCAACATCCTCGGGCCGAAGGTCGTCGGCGCCCGCAGCCTCTCGGTGCTCGCGATGCATACGGGCTACTCGCGCGGGCTGCGCAACATCGCCTTCCCGCACGAGTGCGAGGGGCTCAAGCTTGCCGAGCGGACCGGCTCGCACACGCGCCGACTGGTGCTCGCGATGGCTGTGGTGGTGGCGCTCGCGTTCGCCTTCTCGCTGCCCGCGACGCTGCAGATCTTCTACGCCAACGGCGTCGGCGCCAAGATGCAGGGGTTCCCCAAGTACGGCTGCCAGGAGCCCTACAACTACCTCGAGGGCTGGCTCCTGGACCCCCGGGGCCTCGCGGGCGACCGTCTCACCGCGGTCGGCGGCGGGGCCGTGGTGAGTCTTGCCCTGCTCGCGGTCCGCATGCGCACCGTCGGCTGGCCGTTCCATCCGGTGGGGATGGCCGTCGGGATCTCCTACTACATGACCTTCATGTGGTGCCCGTTCCTCATCGCCTGGTGCGTGAAGTCGCTCGTGGCGCGCTACGGAGGCAACCGCTCGCTCCGGGGCCTCGCCTTCGCCGCGTTCGGCCTGATCCTGGGCGATGTCATCACCGGCGGCCTGTGGCTGATCTACGGCTTCCTCCGGAACAAGCCGACCTACGCCTTCTGGCACTGACGCGGAGGAGCCCCGGGCAGGCCCGGCTAGAGTGTGAACGGCCCGAAGGTCGGCACCGCCATGCCTCGCTCATCGTGGAGCGGGCAGGTCGGGTTGAGCCCCGGCCCGTAGTGGAGCAGCGCGCCCGGGGGGATCGGCGCCTCGGTCGAGAAGGTCACGCTCTCGCGATCCTCGCCCACCCGGCAGTTGTCGAGCCGCACGGCGTTGCCCTCAACGAGGACGCGGAAGCCGGTCACGCGGCCCTTCTCGGTGAGCCCGCCGGAGACGCCGGTGAACGGGATCGTGACGGTTCGACGGTCGGCGCCGACGATCGGCGCCTCCGGCCGGGGCCCGAGCCCGTTGCCGCTGCCGTACACGACGGCCAGGGCGGCCTTCGCCATGCGCTCACCCAGTACCCGAAGACCCGGGGTGCTCACGTGAATGGCATCATCGAGCGAGAGGTCGATCGCGGGGACGCAGGCAGCCGGCGCGAGTTCCGTCTCGAGGGTGCGCTGGGCCTCGCGGACGATGTCCCAGCCCTGCACCAGCTCGGCCGGGGCTTCCCAGTTGTAGTAGCGGCCGAGCTGGACGTAGAGGAAGGGCAGGCCGGCGATGCCCGTGTCGGCGCGGAGCGCGGCGACGAGGCCGCGGGTCTTCTCCGCGTAGGCCTCGGCGATCTCGAGGCCCCACGCATCCGATTCACCCTGGTACCACAGGAGTCCGGCCACGCGCCCGCCCACCGCCGCGATGCGCGCCAGCGTCGCGCCGTAGAAGCTCTCGCCGCCCTTGTCCCGGAATGCGGGCGACCACTGGTCCATGCTCGTGCCGCCATGGGCCGAGGGGATGAGGCCGATCGGGACCCCGGTCGCCTCGACGAGGGTCTTGGCGAAGGGCAGTCCGAGCCCGGCGCCCTGTTCGCGCATGGCGCGCTCCCAGGGGATCCCGGTCGTGCGGTCGCCGCGATCGACCCAGTGGACCGGGGCATTGGCCTCGAGGAGCCAGTGGAGCGGCTCCTCGGCATTCGCCCAGCGGTCGTCCATGTAGTAGGCGTTGACGAGCGGGCTGGGCGGCTCGAGGTCGATGAGCTTGCCGCAGCCCTCCATGTTCGATTGCCCCGCCAGGACCCAGAGATCGCCCACGAGCAGTCCCGGGACGGTGGTCTCGCCCACCCGCAACGTATAGGGTCCGCCGGTGGGCACACCGCGGACGGCGCCGGTGAGGACGCCGTCGACGACCGCGCACTCGACGGCGCCGACCTCGGCCAGCCCGATCTGCTCGGTGAGGGAGACCTCGGGGACCCCGTCACAGCCCTCGACGCGCAGAGCGATCTCCGCGATTCCGGCCGGGTCGCGCTGGAACACGCGATGGGGGACGGGATCGACGATGCGTGCCGGGGGGACGGCGGTCTGGGAGCAGCCGAGGAGAGCGACAAGTGGGTTCACCATGGTCAGGCAAGCCTCCGGATGGGCGTGGCGCGGGGCGCACGCCTACGTTGTCTCCTGCGAGAGGATACCGAAGCGGGCCGGTCGTCGCCACCGGATCAGCGGCCGCGTGACGCGCAGGTCCTGCCCAGCCCTCACCGCCGCCGTGCGCGGTTTCCCGCGGTTCGTTCACGAGGCGACACAGGACGCGGCCCCGTGATGGCAGAAGCTACCGGAGGGCCGCACTCCACGCGACCGGCCTCACGCCCGTACGGCGGGCGCAGAGAGAGAGGGGTTTCGTGCATGACATCCCGTGAGAGGCTGCTCGCCGCGTTCCGGCGCGAGCAGCCGGACCGCGTCCCGGCCGGCTCGTTCACGCTGGGGCATCTCGACCTGGAGAGCGACCTGGGCCGCGAGTTTCTCCGCAAGACGGACTCGATCCACTCGCCCGGCTCCGGCTTCGATTTCTTCGGGGCCGAGGCCGGCGTCGACGTCGAGCACATCGCCGAGTCCGACTCGGTCACCTCGGTCGTGCGGCATGGCCCCGGGGGCGATCTCGTCTGGCGGATCCAGCGGACGGAGATCACCCACGCCTGTATGGAGTTCCCGTGCAAGACGGCCGCCGACATCGAGCGGGTGCTGGCGATCCCCTACGTCCCGTGTGTGCCGGCGAGCGAGAGCTACCGGCGCGAGTGCGCCCGCTACGGCG
>CAZRDB010000071.1:0-9035 GCA_964598695.1 uncultured Armatimonadia bacterium | reverse complement strand
TGTTCTCGCCGGAGGACCTGTGCCTGGCGTGGATCGAGACGCCCGACGCGCTGATCGAGCTGTGTGCCGAGGCCAACCGGCGGCTCGTGCCGTTCGCCCGCGCCGCGTGCGAAGCGGGGATCGAGGTGCTCCGGATCGTCGGTGGGGAGTACGTCACGGTGCAGTTGGGGCCGAGCGGTGTGGAGCCGCTCCTGGGGCGGTTCGACGTGCCGCTGATGGAGGCGATCCATGCGGGCGGCGGTCTGGGCTACTACCACTGCCACGGGCCGGTGATGCCCTTCCTGTCGGACCTGTGCGGCCTCGGGATCGACGTCCTCGACCCGTTCGAGGCGCCGCCGTGGGGGGACTGCGATCTCGTCCGCGCGAAGGAGATCTGCAGGGGTCGCGTATGTATAGCCGGGAACCTCGATGACATGGAGGTCCTCGAGAAGGCGCCGGAATCGGAGATCAAGCGGATCGCGCGGGAGCGGATCCGCCAGGCCGGGCCCGACGGCTTCATGCTCGGGGGCACGGCCTCGGGGACGTTCGGGGAGCGGGGCGCTCGCGGCTTCATCGCGCTTGCCGAAGTGGCCGAGGAGTACGCGGCGGAGTAGCGTCCGGTCCCGCGGGAGTGAGAGGAGCACGGAGCATGGCAGGCATCGAGCCGATCCTGGACCCGGAGGCGCTCGGCGAGTCGGCCCAGGAGGATCTCCGGGAGCTGACGCGCGCGCTCAACGGCTTCCGCGACCCCACGGTCAAGGAGAAGGGGCCGCTCCTGCAGCGCGTGATCAGCCGCCACTCCGGCCTCTTCCAGGCCGTCGCGCGCAGCCTGATCCTGCGGCCTCTGAGCCGCGAGGAGCGGTGCTTCCTCCGCTGCGGGGTGTTCGATCCCTCGCTGCTCGACGACGAGCTGCGGGCGACGATCGACCGGATCGTGGACGACGAGCCGGACGACTCGGGCGTCTACTACGCCGACGAGTGGCTGAAGGCCGTCGCGAGCGGCGTGCTCAGCGCCTCCACGCAGGATGAAGCCGCCTCCGGTAGCTACCGCAAGAGCAACCGGCCGGCCTCGGTGCGGCGGCAGGAGGCCCAGGGCAACCTCGCGGCCCAGGAGGACACCTACCGGACGATGGTCGGTCGGATGGACGAGATCCACACCGGGATCGGCGACACGTTGGCCGAGCTGATCGCGGCCTTCGAGCAGATGCGGGCGGTCCTCCCCGACAACGGTCGTCCCCATGCCAACTACGAGGAGCTGTTCGGCAAGCTCCGGCAGGGGCGCTCCGGCTCGGTGGCCAAGCTGCTCGCCCTGGCCGGCAAGGTCTCGGCCCAGGACCGAGTGCTCCTGAACGAGTACCGCAACCTCATGCAGGCCCGCTCGGCGCTCGACGCCGTCGGCGAGGCCGACGAGACCGAGGACGGCCCCGTCGACACGGCCCGGCTCGTGGGCGAACTCGAAGTCGTCCGCCAGATGATGAAGATGTGCGTGGGCCCGCGAGGCAACGCCTTCCCGATCCTCATGCAGGAGATGCTGCGGGGACGGCCCGAGGACGTGATGAACACCCGCCAGACGATCCGGGCGAAGCTCGAGCATCTCGAGGCCACCGACGGCGGCGTGTTCGTCCGCCGGTTCAAAGGCGCCGACCGACGCATCGCGCCGTACCTCGTGATCGTCCCGGTCTACGGCGCGCGCGGGATCTGCTGGGAGCCGTGGCCGCGGGAGAGCAAGGGCATGCCCGGCCGCATCGTCGTCCCGCTGTACTCCTCGGCCCAGCCGAACGTCGCGACCGTCTCCGCCATCGCCTCGTACCGCTGGCTGGTGGCGAAGGAGCAGGCGATGCACTACTGGATGGAGGAGGGTCTGACGGGGCAGTACTACCAGCTCCACATGGCCGACAAGCACTTCCGCCACGAGCCGGAGTTCATCAAGGACTACACGCTGTGGGTGACCGAGGAGTCGCAGGGGCGGCCGCGTCTCGACTCGGCGACCCGCTCGCTGTTCTGGCGCTACGTGCCCTTCCCCAAGGAGACGCGGGAGGCGCTGGCCGCGCGGGGCGGGATGTACCGCGACCTGCACGAGAAGGACTCTCGGCGCGCCTCGTCGCGGTTCTCCGGCATGGGAGCGGACGAGAGATGTGAGGGGGGCGAGCGACTCGGGGGGGCGACGGCGCCGCGATGGGGAGGTCGAGCGTCCATGGTCTGCTTCGCGCGTTCGGTTGTGTGCCTGTGCGTCTCCGCGCTGTGGGGCGCGGTCGTGATCGGCTGTGACCGGCCCGTGGCGGCCCAGCCCGCCCCGGTGGGTTTCGAGGAGGGCGACCTCGGGGGCTGGCAGGCGGCGGGCGAGATCGCGATCACCGAGGAGCGTGCCCACGAGGGCCGGCGGTGCCTCCGGATCGACCCCGGCGCCGAGGCGGCGCTGCCGCTCGCGCCGGCCGACGGGTCGGGCCGGGTCGCGTTCTGGGTGTACGATTCGGGCCTCCGCCGCGAGGGGGCGGCCGCGACCGAATACGCGTTCGGCCCGATGTGGGGGCTCACCAACACGGCCGGCAACCGGCTGGTCTTCGGGATCGTCTACGCGCCGTTCCTCGATGGCAACGGCTCCTACGCGTGGGTCAGTACGGCGCAGAACCAATGGTTCGATCGCTGGGACTCCCAGGTGCGCCGCGCCGAGGGCTGGCACCGGTGGGAGTTCTCCGTGACGGCCTCGAACGAGATCCGCGTCACCGTGGACGGCGCCGTCGAGGCCACCGGCTTCCAGGCCGGCCCCTCGCGGTTCGACAAGGGCTTCTCGGGTGTCTTCCTTCGCGCGGCCGCCGATCTCGGCGAGCCGCTGTTCGTGGACGACATCGAGGGCGAGATCGCGGGCCCGGCGCCGAAGACGGTGCTCCGACAGATGCCGCGCCTGGCCGGCCCCCTGCCGACGACGCACCCGGTCGCCCCCGACCCGGCCTGGGTCCACGGGCCCTGGCACGACCCGGACGTCTTCCCGATCGGTGTGTGGCTCCAGGACCCCGCCAACGCGGCGCGCTACCGCCAGGCCGGCATCAACCTCTACATCGGTCTCTGGCAGGGGCCGACCGAGGAGCAGCTCGCCGCGCTACGGGCCGCGGCCATGCCGGTGCTGTGCGACCAGAACGAGACCGGACTCGCTCACCTCGACGATGACCTCATCGCCGGGTGGCTGCAGGGCGACGAGCCGGACAACGCCCAGCCGGACGGCCAGGGCGGCTATGGCCCGCCGGTCCCGCCTGGGGAGGTCGTGCGCCGCTACGAGGCGATACGCCGGGCGGACCCCTCGCGCCCCGTGCTGCTCAACCTCGGGCAGGGCCTCGCGAACGAAGCCTGGATCGGCCGAGGCTCCGAGGGCAAGCCGGAGGACTACGACGGCTACGTCCACGGCGGCGACATCCTGTCGTTCGACATCTACCCGGCGACCAACTCCGGACTGCCGGGCGGGGGCCACGAACTGTGGTACGTCGCGAAGGGGCTGGACCGGCTCCGCGCCCTCTCGGGTGACGCCAAGCCGATCTGGAGCGTGATCGAATGCACGCGGATCGACGGCGGCGGCCCGCTGCCGACCCCGGCCGAGATCCGCGGCGAGGCCTGGATGTCGATCATCCATGGCGCGACCGGCCTGATCTGGTTCGTGCACGAGTTCAACCCGTTTGCCGAGGCCGGGCTGTTCCTCCACCCCGAGAACCTGGAGGCCGTCACCCGGGTGAACGGCGAGATCCAGGGCCTCGCGCGCGTGCTGCGCAGCCCGACGCGCTCCGACCTCGCCACGGCCGAGAGCGCCAACCCCGAGGTGCCGGTCGATCTGCTGTGCAAGCGGCACGAGGGCGCGACCTACGTCTTCGCGGTCGCGATGCAGGGGGCCGAGACGACCGCGCGGTTCCGCGTCGAGGGACTCCCGCCGAAGGCGACGGTCGAGGTGCTCGGCGAGGAGCGGACGCTCACCGCCGAGGAGGGCCTCTTCGAGGACTCCTTCGGCCCCTGGGGCGTGCGCCTGTACCGGATCGCGGAGCGGTAGCGCCTAGCCGTCGTCGCCTTCGTCGTCTTCCGCGAGCACGCGGACGAAGGCGGCGCGCACGGGCATCGGCATGGGGCAGTCGGCGCCCTTCACGCTCCGCCAGGTGACCTCGTTGAGCAGCAGATCGTCGGCGGCGTCTTCCTTCGAGAAGTCGAACGCGAGGGAGAGGTCGCTACCCCAGGCGGCGCGGCCGTTGCGCTCGTCGAGGGGGTAGGTCGCCGGCTTGCAGAGGTAGGGCGAGAAGTCCGGCGTCCCCGTGAAGCAGGCGTACATCGGAGTGGCCGAGGCGTCGTACTGGCTCATCGGCGGCAGCCCCAGGATCAGTTCGATCGTCCGCAGCATCCCGCAGGTGGAGTACATCTCGCTCACCACCGCCCCACGGCGGGTCCAGGGGCTCACGACGTAGGCGATCGAACGATGTGCGTCCACGTGGTCGGGGCCGTTCTGGGCGTCGTCCTCGACGACGAAGATCGCGGTGTCCTTCCAGAAGCGACTCCGCGAGACGCCCTCGACCAGCCGGCCGAGCGCGAGGTCGTTGTCGGCCATCATCGCGCGCGGAGTGAGCATGCCCGGCGTGGCGCCCGCGCCGTGGTCGTTGGGCAGCCGCAGCACGATCAACCGCGGCATCTCGCCGGCCGCCTCGAAGCCCCTCAGCTCCTCGAGGAAACGGTCGGCCCGCTTGACGTCCGGGTAGCCGAGATCCCAGCCGCGGAAGTAGGGGTCGATGTGTCCCTCGAGTGCCGCGCACGCGGCGCGGGCAGGGTCCTTGGCCGTCGCGCCGTTCTCGACCCACTCCCCGTAGCTGCGGTAGGTCACGCCGGCGCGTTGGGCGACATCCCAGAGGTAGCCGCTCTTGGGTGTGGCGATCTCGAACCCGCCCTCCGAAGGGTAGCCGAGGCTCTCGCCGTGGCCGTCGGCCTGCGTGGCTCCCGCCTTGCCGCCGTAGGAGACGGGCCAGGTGCGCTCGACGAAGTCCGAGGCGTAGGCGCCCATCGTCCACTCGTGGCCGTCGGCGGAGACCTCCGAGTTGACGTAGTAGTTGTCGAGCAGGACGAACTCGCTGGCCAGCGCGTGGTGGTTGGGCGAGACCTCCTCGCCGAAGATGCACAGATCCGGGTCGCCGTTCCCGCGCGGGTCATCGCCCAGGACCTGGTCGTAGGTGCGGTTCTCCTTGATGACGTAGATGCAGTGCCGGATCGGCGAGGGGTCGCCGACCTTCGCGGGCACGGGGCAGTCGGCCGCGCGCTCGGCCAGCCCGGTCGCGCCCGCGTCGGGCCGCAGCGGGGAGCAGGCGTAGGCGCGCGCCGAGAGGGCGCCGAGTTCGGCGGGGCGGGGAAGGGCGACGATCGAGAGAGAGCCGCCGAACAGCCCCCCGATGTACTGGTCGATTGTCGGCGTGGCCTTCGGGCTCTCCGGCCCCAACGGGTTGGCGGCCGAGCCGGCGCTCCCCTTGCCGTTCGCGGCGAAGAGCGTCCGGCCGTCCGCGCTCAGGCGCACCGACGTCGGGTACCAGCCGAGCGGGATGAAGCCGAGCGCCTCGGCGTGCCCGGGCTCCTCGACGTCGAACACGGCGCAGTTGTTGTTGTCGGCGTTGGCGACGAACAGCGTCCGGCCGTCGGGTGTCAGCGCGACCGAGTTGGGGGTCGAGCCCGGAGGCGCCTGCGGGTAGAGCGCCGAGGAGATCGTCTCGGTGGCGCGGCGCCGCGCGAGGTCGACCACGGTGACGGTGTTCTCGTTGCCGTTGCTCACGAACAGGCGTGATCCGTCGGGCGAGACCAGCATCTCGGAGGGATGCTGGCCGGTCGGGACGGCGAAACGCTCGAAGCCGGTCTCCGCGTCGAGAGCGACGACGGTGCTCTGGCCCCAGAGCGAGACGAAGACGGTCCGGCCGTCGGGCGAGGCGACGCACTCGAACGGCATCGCCCCCGGGCGGAAGCGCCGCGCGCGGGCTTGCGACCCGTCGGGCGCCACGCGGACCACCGCGTTGCCGCGCTGGAGGGCGACCCAGATCCGGTCGGCCCGGTCGAGGCACGGCCCCGCGACGAGGTCGAGGCGGTTGGGGTCTCCGACAGGGAACGAGCCTTCGAGGTGGAGCGTGTCATCGGTCGGGTCGAGCTTCGCCCGGTAGAGGAGATCGTCGACGCCGCCGCCGACCCAGAGGGTCGCGCCGTCGCGGCTCCAGCACATCCCGCTCCACGACTTGGGGATCGCGAGCTGGGAGACGACCGCGCGGGTGCGCGTGTCGAGCAGCGCCACCATGTGCGCGCGCAGCCCGGCATGCTGGACCGCGAGCAGGCGCCCGCCCGGGTGGAGGGCCATCCGGACGGGAAGGTCGGAGGGGAGACGCACTTGCGCGCCGGCCGGGTCGAGCGACCAGCCGCTCGGGAGCAGGACGGAGCCGTCGGGGCGCTCGCCGGGCCACTGGGGACCTTCCTGCGCGAGGGCGGCGGCGCAGCAGAGCGTGAGCAGGAGTGTCGGGAGCGCATGTCGTCTGTTCATCGTGTGACCTCCGCGAGTCCCCGGGGCTGGCGTGGCCTCCCGCCGCGCGCGGCGGGCTCCCCGGCAAGGGTATTCCTCCTCGCCCCCGCCGAATCCGGGTGAAGGTTCCTTTGTCCGAGCGCGAGAGCCGCTTGCCGCGATCGTGCCGCCGGAGGTCCGGCCCCGCCGCCGGCGGAACGAACCGGCGGGAGCGGGTGGGACCGGAAGGAGACGAGCATGACCCGTAGGGTGCGGCTCTTCTGGTTCGCCGCCGCGGCCGCCGCGGCGCTGTCGGTGCTCCTCGCGGCCGGGGCGCTCTCCGAGCCCAAGGCCGGCGGCCTGCTCGCGTTCGTGCGCGAGGGCAACATCCACGTCTACGACTTCGGCGCGGGCGAGGAGCGGCAGCTCACCTTCGGCGGGGTCGCCGAGGGCCTCGAGGGCACGTCGTACGGCTGCCCGACCTTCGTCGACTGGGATCACCTGTTCTTCCTCTCGTGCGAGACCGGTCCCGACGGGCTCGCGGCGGTCTACCGGCTCCACGGTCTCGACCCGGCGGGCGGCTCGGAGTACGACACGTACGATGATCCGGTGAACCCGCTGGGCTTCGGCTACTGCGAGGCCACCAACGGCGCCTACTACCTCCAGCAGACGGGTGAGGGCGGAGAGGACGGCGATCCCTTCGGCGCGGAGATCACCCTGTTCCTGCAGCTCGGAGACGGCGGCCCGGAGGCCAGTCCGGTGACCACCTGGTACGGCGGGGTCGGGCTCGGCCACTGCCGCGTGCGTCGCAACGGCGCGGAGGACGCGACCGACGTCTCGTACCCGGGCTTCCCGACCGACGTCTCCGACTTCTACCACGTGGCCGACATCCAGACGGGCGAGGCGCTCCCGCTTCTCACCGAGGAGCAGCTCGGCGCGAACCTCGTGACGGGGGTGGACTTCGGCGAGAGCGGCACGATCTACGCGAGCGTGGCGGCGATCGCCGAGGCGCCGCTGGCCTCGGGGATCTATGAGATGGACCCGATCCTGGGGGAGCACACGCTGCTCGCGCGGGTGCGGGATCCGTGGGGCGGCGTGGCGGTGAGCGAGGGCCAGCGCTGGGCGGCGGCGGCGAGCGATCAGGGTGTGCTCACCCTGGTCGATCTCGATACCCGCGAGGCTCGGAGGCTGTGCGAGGGGACCGACCCCGACTTCTACCCGAAGTAGCGGCCGCCGCGCCGGCGCCAGATGCAGCGAGGGCGCGCCCCGTGAGGGGCACGCCCTCGTTCTTCGTCGCGGGTGGCGCTACCGGATCGGCTCGCGCAGTTCCGGCCCGGAGCGGACCTGCAGCGGCTGCCAGTTCGCGCGCTTCAGCAGGCCGTAGGCCAGGCTGTCGACGAGGGCGCCCCAGCTCGCGAGGATGATGTCGTGGCTGACCCCGACGGTGCCCCACTCCTCGTTCTCGTCGCGGGACTGGATGAGGACGCGGACCTTGGATGCGGTGCCTTCCCCCGTGGTGAGCACCCGGACCTTGTAGTCGACAAGGCTGATGTTGGCGAGGTCGGGGTAGTAGCTGAGGAGGGCCTTCCGTAGGGCGCGGTTGAGTGCGTCGACCGGGCCGTCGCCGAACGAGGCGGTGTGCATCACGGTGCTGCCGACGCGGACACGGATCGTCGCCTCGGCCCGGGGCTCGCTCTCGTCGCGGCCCATTTCCACGATCACGCGGAAGTTGAGCAGCTCGAACAGGGTCTGCTCGGTCCCGAGAGCCCGGCGGGCGACGAGTTCGAAGGAGGCCTCGGCCGCCTCGTACTGGTAGCCGCCGTTCTCCATCTCCTTGAGCTGCCGGAGGAGGCTGCCGACCCGGGGGTCACGCTTGTCCAGGCCTGGCTCGATGTGGCCGACCTTGTCGATGACCGTGGAGCCGCCCGATTGGTCGGAGAGCAGCAGACGCCGGACGCCGCCGACCTGCTCGGGCTCGACGTGCTCGAAGGAGCGGGAGAGCTTGCGGACGGCGTCGATGTGCATCCCGCCCTTGTGGGCGAACGCGCAGCTCCCCACGTAGGGGGCGCGGGGATCGTGGTCGACGTTGGCGATCTCGCTCACGAACCATGAGACGCTCCGGATCCGGGGCAGCGCGCCCTCGGGAAGACAGCGGACGCCCAGCTTCAGCTCCAGGTTGGGGATGATCGTCGCGAGGTCGGCGTTGCCGCACCGCTCGCCGTAGCCGTTCATGGTCCCCTGGACGTGGGAGGCGCCGCGTCGGACGGCTACGCAACTGCTGGCGACGGCGCAGCCCGAATCGTTGTGGGCGTGGATCCCGATCGGGGTGTTCAGCTCCTCGACGGCGCGCGCCACGATCTCGCCGACCTCGTCGGCGATCATGCCCCCGTTGGTGTCGCACAGCACGAGACAGTGGGCGCCGCCGCGCTCGGCGGCCCGCAGCGTCTCGAGCGCGTACTCGGGGTTGGCGCGGTAGCCGTCGAAGAAGTGCTCGGCGTCGTAGATCACCTCGCGCTCCTGCGACCGCAGGTAGCGGATCGACTCCTCGATCAGTCGCAGGTTCTCGTCG
>CAZRDB010000070.1:0-21690 GCA_964598695.1 uncultured Armatimonadia bacterium | reverse complement strand
CGCGTCTCTCGGGCGCGGCCGAGGAGACGCCGATCTACGGCGGCCAGGCGCTGCTCGAGGGCGTCATGATGCGGGGCCGCCACTTCATCGCCGCGGCGGTTCGCCGTGAGGACGGCGAGGTCGTCCTCAAGCGCGAGGCGCTCCGCAAGCCGCCGCGCTGGGCGCGGGCCCCGCTGCTGCGGGGCGTGGTCGCCCTGTGGGACGCTCTCCGCACGGGCATGGCCTATCTGAACTTCGCCGGCGATGTGCTGATGCGCGAGGCGGCCGAGCAGGAGAGCATCGAGATCCCGGAGAGCGACGTCGCGACCGAGGACATCGAGGAGAAGGCGGTCCGGGCAACGCACCTCCCGACCGGGCTCTCGGTGGAGGCCCGGATCGAGGCCACCCGCGAGAAGAACCGGACCCGGGCACTGCGCGTGCTGCGCGGCAAGGTCGCCCGGGCGCGCGACGCGGAGCCGGAGACGGCGGCCGACGCCCCCTCCGAGGCCCCGGCCACCCCGGCCGCCGAGGGCAGGAAGCGCGGCGGCGGGGTCAACACGACCGTGGCGATGGTTCTCTCGATGGTCGTCGCATTCACCATCGCGATCGCGGTCTTCCTGATGACGCCCCACGCCGCGGCCTACTGGCTGGTCGAGCACGCGCTGGGGTTGCCGATGGGCGAGCCGGCCACGCCGGAGGCGCCGGCCTCGCTGCCCGCGGGCACGAACATCGTGCTCAACGTGATCGAGGGCGTCATCCGGTTGGCGCTGTTCCTCGGCTACATCGTCGCCGTGGCCCAGATGCGCGACATCCGGCGCGTCTTCCAGTACCACGGGGCCGAGCACAAGGTCGTCTACGCGGTGGAGAACCGCGCGCCGCTCACCGTCGAAGGGGCGCGGGGCTTCTCGACCCTCCACCCCCGCTGCGGAACCAACTTCATCGCGATCGCGATCTGTGTGGCGATCGTGCTGCTGTCGTTCCTGCGGGCAGACACGCCCGCCCTCCGCTTCGGGCTGCGGCTCGCGGTGCTGCCGGTGATCGCCGCGATCGCCTACGAACTCCTGCGGCTGGCGGGCCGGTTCCGCCATCTGGCGGTCGTGAAGGCGCTGATCCTGCCGGGGATCCTCCTCCAGAAGCTCACGACCCGGCCGCCCGACGACGACCAGATCGAGATCGCGGTGCGCGCTATGGAGGAAGTCATCGCGCTGGAGGCGCGCGGGGGGCTGTAGCGGAGGAGGCGACTTCGCCCGCGTGCCCGTCCCCGCGACGGGTCTCCCCTCGCCCCACAGGTTCCGAAGGAGCACCCCCATGCGCGAGCTACTGAACGACCTTGCCCAGGAGCTGGAGCGCCTCAGCGAGGCCCTCCAGCAGCCGGACGTCACCCAGGACCTCGATCGGTTCCGTGCGCTCTCGAAGCGCCACGCCGAGCTGACGCCGATCGTGCGCAGCCACCAGCAGCTCGAGAGGCTCGAGCAGGAGCTGGCGGAGGCGCAGGAACTCCTCGCCGACCCCGAGATGGCGGAGATGGCCCGTGAGGAGGTCGACCGCCTCCGCGGCGAGCTACAGACCGCCGAGCACGAGCTGAAGATCGCTCTGCTGCCGAAGGACCCCGATGAGGAGCGCAACGCGATCGTCGAGATCCGGGCCGGCGCCGGCGGCGACGAGGCGGCGCTGTTCGCCTCGGAGCTGGTGCGGATGTACCTGCGCGTCGCCGAGCGCCGGGGCTGGAAGGGCGAGATCCTCGCCCTCAGCGAGACCGGCCTCAAGGGCACCAAGGAGGCCGTCCTCTCGGTCAACGGGACCAACGTCTTCCGGTACCTGCAGTACGAGTCCGGGGTCCACCGTGTGCAGCGGATCCCCGTGACCGAATCGGGCGGCCGGATCCACACCTCGACGGCGACGGTCGCGGTGCTCCCCGAGGCCGAGGAGATCGACGACGTCGTCATCCGCGATGAGGACCTCGACTGGGAGACCATGCGAGCCAGCTCGGCCGGCGGCCAGCACGTCAACAAGACCGACTCGGCGGTGCGGATCGTCCACCGGCCGAGCGGCCTCGTCGTCACCTGCCAGGACGAACGGAGCCAGCGGCAGAACCGGGAGAAGGCGCTCCGGATCCTCCGCTCCCGCCTCCTCGACCTCGAACGCCGCACGGCCCACGCGGAGCGCGACGCCGCCCGCCGCAGCCAGATCCGCACGGGCGACCGCTCGGAGAAGATCCGGACCTACAACTTCCCCCAGAGCCGGATCACCGACCACCGGATCCACCACTCGGTCCACAACCTCGTCGGCTTCCTCGACGGCGACGTCGACGAGCTGCTCGAGGCCCTGCGCGAAGCCGACATCGCCGAGGCGCTCGCGAGCCAGAGCGAGGCTTGAGCATCGCTGCCGCCCACCTCTCGAGCGAGGGGTGGGCGGTGTCCTACTCCCCGGCCCGGAGCACCCGCACGTCGAAGACGCCCCCCGCCATGTTGCCGGGGTGCGCCTGGAACCGCACCGTGACCCGTTCCCTGCCCTCGACCATCTCCGCCGGCAGCCGGTAGCGGACGGTGTAGAAGTCCTCCGGGTGGTTGCCGTCCAGGCTCACGGTCGCGAGCACCCGACCGTCGACCGTGATGTCGAAGGTCCGGGCTCCGATCTCGCGGCCCCAGTAGGTGCATGCCAGGTCGAGCGGCACGCCCTGCTCGAGAGCCAGCTCGTAGGAGAACCAGCCGTTCGCCGCATCGCGCCAGCGCGAGGTCATCCGGTGGCCGTAGGCGCCCGAGCCGGTGTTCGTCGCCGCGCCCTGGAGCCGGTGCGCGCTCTCCGAGGCGGGATCGCCGATGACGACCCGGTCGACGGTCGCGGCGTCGAGCCGCCCGCTCGCGCGCCGCGCCTCGGCTCTGCGCGCCCCCTCAACCGCCCACTCGGCGGGGCGGAACACCTGCCAGTAGACGGCGTAGCGCTGGTAGTGGTTCTCCCAGAGCGGCGCCAGTTCGACGTCGGCCGGCTGGGCGAGGCCCTCGGTCCGGAAGAGCAGCCGGCGCGGGTCGACGCGCCGAACGCCCGCGGGCAGCGCCTCGGCGTCGCCCACGAGCACCGGAACACGGTCCTCGTCGAGCGTCTTCCGTGCGCAGGGATCGCCGATCGCCCAGAAGTCCTCGCTCGTGAGTCCCTCGGCCCCCAGCCTGCCGGTCAAGACGATGGGGCCATAGAGCAGGGCCGCGTACCGTGAGCCGTGGCCCAGCCACTCGACGGTCACCGCCATCGGGAAGCTGACCCGGAGGACATCGCCGTTGTGCCAGGTGCGGGTGATGCACGCATAGCGACCGGGGGCCGAGACGCTCCCCTGGACCTGGCCGTTGACGGCGATCCGCATGGCGCCGGCGGGGACCCACCCGGGGTGGCGGATCCGCAGCGTGAACGGCGAGGGGCGCCGGCAGGCGAGCCGGAGGGTCGTCGTGGGCTCATCGGGGAAGCGGGTCTCCTGGCGCAGCCGCACGCCGCGCTCGCGCCAGTTCAGCTCGGAGGGCAGGAAGAGGTTGACGGTGAGCGAGTCGTCATCGGGGCCGTGGGCGTAGATCATCTGCCCATACTTGGCCGGGCTCTCCATGCCGGTCCCCACGCAGCACCACATCGAGCCGGTCTCGTCGGAGTAGGAGCGATAGTGGCCCGGCAGCATCGAGGTGTAGTAGACGAAGCCGCCGAGGCGCGGGTCCTGCGTGGAGAGGACGTGGTTGTACAGGGTCCGCTCGTAGTAGTCGACCATCGCGACGGAGTCGTCGGCCTGGTAGAGCGCCTCGGTCAGGCGGAGCATGTTGACCGAGTTGCAGCTCTCGGGGCCGGCCAGCGCCTGGACGGCCTCGCCCGACTGCGCCGGGTCGAAGAAGTGCTCGTTGACGCTGTTGCCGCCGATGGCCCACGAGCGGTTGCGCGTGACGCTCTCCCAGAAGAAGCGAGCGGCCGTGGCCAGCTCGGGGTCGCGCGTGAAGGAATGGATGCGCTCGAAGCCGGTGAACTTGGGGATCTGCGTGTTCGCGTGGAAGCCGGTGAGGATGTCGCGCCGGGCCGCGAACGGTTCGAGCAGGCGCCGGTGGCACAGCCGCCGGGCCCACTCGAGGTACCGCACGTCGCCCGTCAGCGCGTAGACGTCGGCGAACGATTCGTTGAGCGAGCCGTGCTCGCACTCGAGCAGCCGCTGGACCTGCTCATCGGAGAGCGGGTCCAGGACCTCGCCGCCGAACCAGTCGGCCAGGCCGATCAGCACCTCGCGGGCAGGCTCGTAGCCGGTCGCCTCCCAGACGCGCATGAGCCCGAGCATGAGCTTGTTGAGGGCGTAGGTCGGTTCGAAGGCGCCGTTGAGCATCCCGCCGGCGGCGTCGATCCGCCCCGCGGCCACGTCGCGGAAGAGCTGCCGGCCCCCGGGGGTCGCCAGCGCGTAGCCGTTGCCGTTCCGGGCCTGCACTGCGGCCAGCTCATCGACCACGTACTCGAGCCGTCGGAGCAGCTCGGGGTCTCCGGTCGCCTGGTACATCATCGCGCCGCTGGAGAGGTAGAAGGCGAGGATGTGGCCCGCGAGGGGCGTGGCGCCCTCGGACTCCCACCCCCGGTAGGGCGGCGCTTTGGGGTCGAGCCCGGCCTCGCGGCGGTACCACGCCAGCAAGCGGTCGGGGTCCAGGCGGAGCAGGTAGCGGCGCGTCAGTTCCTGGTGCTCGAGGAAGGGGCCGCCCTGCACGCGGACGGCGCTCAGCGGGAAGAGCACGCTCCTGCGTGGCGCCACGGGTTCGGCCGCGCGCGTCGCCCCGGCCGCCAGCAGGACCAGCATGAGAAGCCGCAGTCGCATCGAACCGACAACCCCCTCCCGGGTTCGGGCCATGGCGCGCCTGGGGCCGGTGGACCCCGGTACCCACCGGCTCGGACGCTAGAAGTTGGGCAGCCGGTCGCTCGCGGGCGGCATCGGGGCGAAGACCTTGTGGGGCTCCGTCTGGTACCAGTAGGCGCAGCTACTCCAGTCGTCGCTGCGGTCGCAGGCGTGGCCGTGCTCGATCGAGACCCGGATGCTCTTCGAGAAGGGGATCGGGTCGACGACGTGGTAGCGGTAGACGGCGACCTTGCCCCAGTCGTTGAAGTTGCCGTCCCCGATCTCCTCCCACGCCTGGCCGTTGTACAGGTGGGCGTTCTTCTGCATCCCCCAGGCGTGGCAGAGGTAGTCCTCCGTGCCGGTGCCGTGCAGGGAGGGCGGCCAGGGCTCGCCGTCGATGAAGATCATGTCGTCGCCCTCGCCGTACCAGCCCTTCTGCAGGTGGTCGATCGAGAGGTTCACGCCGACGTAGTGGCCGCGGCCCTCGGCGTCGAGCACGAGGTAGTTGCCGGCCTCGGTGAGGTTCTTGCCCTCGGGACCGGACATCCGCCCGTGCCACCCGGAGGAGAGCCAGGCGCTGCCCGGCCCCGTCCAGCCGTCGCAGGGGTTCTCGCGGCGCCACTGGGCGTGGAAGCGGAGCAGCTCTTCGTCGGCCGCCGCGTGGAGCTGGTAGTCGACGTAGAAGTAGAAGCTGTGGACGGGCTCCTCCTGCTGGTTGACGATCTCGATCCGCGCGTGCTTGCCGAAGGGCATCGGCGCCCAGCAGTTCAGGGCCACGCCGCCGCCGACCTTGCCGCGCTCGAAGCAGCTCGTGTTGAACAGCGCGCACTGGTAGGAGTAGGTCCGGGCGTGGCCGAGGCCAAAGAAGTCGCCGAGCGGGGTGTCGATCGAGGGGGCGTCCTCGCCGTCCCAGTAGGCCCGCAGAAGCAGCTTGCGGAGGTAGAGCGGGTCGGGGCTGTTGACGGTGAACCAGATGTGCGAGACCGATCCCGGCCCGTCGATCTCGGCGATGGTCTTGGCCTCGCCGGGCGCGAGGAACCATGCGTCGCCATTGCCGCCGGTCTTGTCCCACGAGCTGAAGCGCTTGGCGCGGAAGGTCTTCGCGCGCGCGAGCGAGTGCAGGGCGTCGTACGGTGCGGACATCGACGTGCTCCCTTCGGCGTGGAGGGGCCCCGCGGTGGGGCTGCCAGAAGGGACAACCTTCGCGCGATAGCGAAGGGTTCGGGGGAGCCCGGGCCGGGCGGGCGGGGACGTGGCTTCCTCCCCCGCCCGCACCGGCGCCGAGACGGCCCCGCTAGGTGTTGGGCATGCGGCCGACGATCGGCGGCATTGGCGCCCAGACCTTGTGGGGCTCGGTCTGGTACCAGTAGGCGCACGAGGCCCAGTCATCGCTGCGGTCGTTGGCGTTGCCGTGCTCGATGGTCACGCGGATGCTCGTGGTGAACGGGATCGGGTCGACGATGTGGTAGCGGTAGATGGCGACCTTGCCCCGCTCGTTCCAGTCGTCCTCGTACTCCTCCCACGACTGGCCGTTGTACAGGTGGGCGTTCTTCTGCATCCCCCAGCCCTGGCAGAAGTAGTCCTCGGTGCCGGTGCCGTGGAGCGACGGCGGCCACTTCTCGCCGTCGATGAAGATCATGTCGTCGCCCTCGCCGTACCACAGCCGGTAGAGGTTGTCGATGCTCATGCTCACGCCGACATAGTGGCCGCGGCCCTCGGCGTCCAGCACGACGTAGTTGCCGTCGCCCGTCAGGTTCCTGCTCTCCGGGCCCTTGCTGCGCTCGAAGTACTCGGGCGACCAGCAGAGGCTGCCCTTTCCGGTCCAGCCGTCACAGGGGTTCTCGCGGCGCCACTTGGCGTGGAAGTACAGCAGATCGTCGTCGAGCCGGTCGTGCTCCTGGTAATCGACGTAGAAGTAGAAGCTGTTGACCGGCGTCTCGCTCTCGTTCACGACCTCGATCCGGGCGTGCTTGCGGTAGGGCATCGGGGCCCAGCAGTTGAGCGCCACGCCGCCGCCGAGCTGGCCGCGCGTCTCACAGCTCGCGTTGAACAGGGCGCACTGGTAGGAGTACGTGCGGCCGTGTCCGAGCCCGAAGAAGTCGCCGAGCGGGCTCTCGATCGACGGGCTCTCCTCGCCGTCCCAGTAGGCGCGGAGGATCATCTTGCGCAGGTAGAGCGGATCCTGGGTCGCGACCGTGCACCAGATGTGCGAGATCGAGCCGGGACCGTCCATCTCCGCCAGGGTGATCGTCTCGCCGGGCGCGACCGGCCAGCGATCGCTGTTCGCGCCCTCCTTGTCCCACGAGCTGAAACGCTTCGCGCGGAAGGTCTTCGCGCGGGCCAGGCTGTGCAGTGCGTCGGGCGGTAAGCTCATCGTCGGACTTCCTCTCCAGTGCGTGAACGGCCCCGCAGCGGGACCGGCTAGACCGAGAACGGCCCCTTCTCGCGCAGCTTGCGGACGCCGCGGCAGGCCGCCGCCGACGCCAGCAGCAGGGCCAGCCCGCCGAGCGCGACGAGCAGGACGCAGGCGACCAGGGCGACGACCCCCTGCCCCATCTCGGGGAGGCCCTTCTGCGCGGCCCGGGCGATCCACACGACCACCCAGCGCGCGAGTTCCAGCAGGCTCCAGAACAGCAGCGCCCGCACCGAGCCGCCCGCATCGCCCACGCGGAGCGCCAGGGCGCCGGAGAGGCCCATCAGGCAGGTCGCGGCCCCGACGAGCACGCTCCACGCGAGGCAGGCGGCGAGCTGGGCTGCCGCGGCGAGCGAGGGCGCGACGGCCAGGCCCCCGAGCAGCGGCAGGAGCGCGGTGACCCAGACGAGGCCGAAGGGGAGCGCGAACGCCCAGACTCGACCCCACACGATCTGCGTCGCCGTCAACGGCGTCAGCAGCGTGAAACCGAAGACCTGTCGCTTGCGCTCATCGACGAAGCTCGTCCCGCCCGCGAGCGCCGCCGCGAGCGGCAGACAGCAGGTGAGCGCCGCGCCCACGAAGGCGAGCAGGCGCCAGCCCGCCTCCTGGCCGGGCGGTACGGCGTCGGCACGCAGCAGCACCGGGGTGATCCCCGTGCCCAGGGGGACGGTCAATGCGATGCCGATCCCGACGAGCACCCCCATCAAGCCGAGCGTCGGCACCGCGAACGCCGTCCCGCTGCGGTAGGAGGCGCGCCAGCCCTGCAGCGCGATCGGGTTGTCGAGGCCGATGAGGTAGCGCTCCCACCAGCCCAGCAGGTCGAGCCGCGAGGCGCCGCCATCGACCTCGCGGGGGCCGACCGGGCCGACCGAGGCCTGCCGGACCCGCAGTCGGCCGGCGAGCACGGCGGAATCGAGCGCCAGGAGGGCGAGCCCCGCGAGGAGCTGGACGCCGGCGCAGGCGTACCAGGGAGGGAGGTCGGCCTGCGACCCGAGGAACCAGGCGCCGGCTCGGCCGGTGAGGGCGGCGAAGGCGGAGAGCGGCGAGAGGGCGGCCAGCCATCCGCCGGCGGCCCCCCCCACGAGCGACAGGCCCGCCCAGGGCAGCGCGGTGAGGCCGAACAGCAGCACGAGGAAGCCGGAACCGTGGAGCCAGCGCCGACGGGCGAACAGCAGCCACAGGAGGAGCCCCAGCGCGTAGCACAGGGCGATGGCCGCCGCCGTCGCGAGGGTCGCCTGCCCGAGCACCGCCGCGCCGTCGACGGGGGAGTGGCCCGCCGCCGCGCAGCCGAGCAGGTGGACCGTGGGGATCAGCGCGATCGCCGAGACGCTCTGGATCGCGCCGCTGGCCACGTGGGCCCAGGCCGCGCGGCCGAGCCGCAGCTTGGCCCCGAAGCCGGCCCACAGGTCGAGCCGGGTGCGCGCGGTCTCGAGGGCCTCGCTCCCGGCGAGCAGGGCGACGCAGGCGGCGACGACGAAGGCGAGCGCGCCGGCCGGGCCGCCTGGGATCGCCAGAACGGTTGCGAGGTCGCGATCGACGAGCAGGGGCTGCCACAGCAGGCCCAGGACGGAGACTCCCAGCAGCAGCCGGTACCAGAACCGCACCTGCGCGAGCGCGCGCAGGTAGGCGCGCGGCTCGTGCTCCAGCTCGGCAGAGGCCATGAGGATCCCGCAGGTCACATGGAGCGGGTAGAGCACGAGGAGCAGGACGGCCGGCGGAAGCCGTAGCGCGAACCAGGGCGCGGGACGCATGAGCCAACCGACCAGCTCCCACACCCAACTGAACACGATAGCGCCGTGGTGGAGCACGGCCCACCAGCCGCCGGCGGCCGGGGCGCTGAGCAGCACGACGCCGACGAGGGTCGCCGCGACCAACGCGAGCTGTTGGGTGCGGGTGTGGGCGAGGATCGAGTGACGCAGGCGAACGGGCGGCCGGAACGCGATGAGGGTGACCAGGAGGTAGAAGCCGAGGACGGTGCCGAGGGGCACCTGGCCCACCGAGGCGCACAGCAGGTACAGGGGGAGCGCGAGCCCCGCGACCAGCGAGATCGAGAGGAACGGGTAGACGGCGCTCTTGAGGATGATCTCGGCCCGGTTCATGGGGGTGACGAGGATCCCGTCGAGGGTCCCCCGCCGGGCCTCGTCGGTGAGCAGCTCACCCCGGCGGGCCGCGCCGGCGCCGTGCGCCACCATCGCGAAATGGGCCAGCGAGAGGAAGACCAGGATCACACCGCCCCACGAGCCGCCGAGCCACTCGGGGAAGCTCCGGGCGCCGAAGACCGTGGGACCGAGGGAGCCGAGCCAGACCAGGAGCACGAGGATCGCGAGCTGTCCCCAGAGCGCCGTGCGCCAGCTTCGCCCACGCCAACTCGAGCGGACGCTGCGCAGCAGGAACGGGTTGTTCCAGTAGCGCCAGAGGCTGCCGGCCGCCGCGAGGTACTCCGTGATCATCAGGCGAGCGACTCCCCTTGGGGTGGCTGGAGGTGGCGCAGCGCGTGGGCCCAGACGGGAGTGTCGTCGCCCACGTCACGGCGCATGCGGATCACGGTATCGCAGGCGTCGAGAGCCTCCTGCAGGTGACGCAGGACCGATCCGTAGTCGCCGCTCTCGACGGCGGAGGCCGCGAGATCGACCTGCATCGTCACCACGCTCAGGGGGCTGCCGAGCCGGTGGAACGCCTCGAGGTAGCTCGCGACGAGGCCGACGCACTGGTGGCCGCGCGTGAGGTGGACATCGGACACGGCGGAGAGCAGCGCTGCGAGCGAGGCCAGACGGTCGGAGAGCCACTGCTCGGCCGGGAGGCCCTCCACCGTCAGGTCGAAGACCGCGGCGCGCCGGGGCAGCGCCTGGTGCAGGGTGCAGACGAAGCTCGCCATGCCCGATCGCTCGCCCTCCCGCAGCCACTCGGCGACGGGCCGTAGGTCGTCCTCGCGCAGCCACCCGAGCACGGCCTGCACGAAAGCGCGGGCGCCCTCCTCGCTCGGCGACGGACACGGGATGCTCAGGCACAGATCGGCCTCGACGAGATCGGCCACGTCGGGGCTGGCGACCCCGGCCAGCAGCTCCTCGGCCAACGCCGTCTCCTCGGCGGCGAGGCGCTCCAGGAGTGCGAGCCTGTCGTGCGTCATGGGGTCTCCCTTCCCGCTCCCGTGGTATGCTGTGCGGTACATTCGCGGCCACCCATCGCTTCCCTGCGGCAGAGCTACCGAGCCTGGACCGGACCGAAGCCGCGCTTCATGCGTCGAATACCGTGACGCAACCATGGAAGGAAGTGACGCGCATGTCGGCTCGTCGGGCCGCCCTCGGGGTGCTGCTTCTCGCGGGTTCCATTACAGCGGTCTCGTGCGGGGTCCACTCGCCCCTGACGGTGGAGATCTCGATCCCGATCACGGTGAGCAGCCTGAGCACGTCGTCCTCACACGCGCTGGAGGGGTTCGTGCAGGGCTACGTCTTCACGCCCACCTCGGGCGGGTCGGGCGGCAGCTCGCCGGCCCCGATGATCTCGCAGACACCCACCCCCCCGACCGGTTACGGCGTCACGACGGCTGCCGTCGTCGTGACCATCCCGAGCGTCAGCAGCGCCAACACGCGGCTCGACCAAGGTGCGTTCTTCGCGTTCCGTGGCTTCCCGGCCGATTCGACGCCCGTCAACGTCATGGTCGACTTCACCGGCGGCGGCTACCCGAGCTTCTCCAACGACGTGCCGATCGTCCCCCGCGACATGGCCGGGCTCGCGCTCCAGCAGGTAGACCTCGACAAGACGACCCAGTACCGCAACAACGCCGGCGACATCCGCAGCAAGAGCGGCTGCCTGATGAACTTCACGATCGCGTCCTCCGAGGCGGCGCGCTTCCGGCTCTTCGCGGCCGCGAACGGCGATCTCACCACGAGCGACCTGCTCGACGGCGACGAGGCCAGCCTGTTGCTCGACTGGGACATGCTCGCGGGCGAGACGCGCACCATCACCGACCAGCGCCCGCTCGAGGAGGGCGGCCTGCTCCGGCTGGCCACCCCGGGCGACGGCAACCGCATGTTCCACCTCTACCTGGTGACACAGACGCGGTCCGACCCGGTGACCGAGTCCTCCGGCTCGATCACCGGTCTCACGCTCAACTTCAAGGCGCGCGTCAGCGCCCCGCTCTAGGCACGGAGGCCCCGATGCCCTCGCTGGAGCCACGGCCCCGGATCGCGCCCGAGCCTACCGTGCGTCCGCGCGCGGCGCGCCGACAGGCGCCCCGGTGGGTCGAGGCCGTCGCCCTCAGCGAGGGCGGCTTCCGGCAGTGGGTGCGGGAGTTCGAGCGCTCGCCGCTCTTCCGGGCCTTGGCCGATGAGGGCTACCTGCGCCGGAGCCGCTGGCGCGGCTGGATCCCGGCTGAGGAGTACGCGGCCTACCTCGATGCCGAGATGCTCCCCGTGATCGAGCGCCACCGGCTGGAGGACCGGCCGGGCTGGCTCGCCGAGTTCGCCACGGCCTCGCCCGGGAAGCTCGAGGAGCTCGCCCGAACGCTGCGCATCCCACTCCCGGAGGCCCGGCGGCTCCGGCGCTACGCACAGCGGATCCTGGAGGAGGACGTCGCCCCCCTCCGAGGCGAGAGGCCCGGAGCGCGTACGGCCCCGGTCGACCCGACGACGCCTCGTCCGGCCTCGGTGGGCGGTCTGCAGGAGTTCGTGGCCCGTTACGCGCTCGACCCCGACGACCTGCGAACGCGCGTGATCGACACCTCGATCCCCCTGGCGCAGGCAGCGGCCGAGCTGGGCGTGCCCGAGGATGCGCTCGAGGACGCCCGCCGGGCCGCGACCGCGATCCTCGTGCTCGCGGACGAGCCGCCGGAGGAGACCGCCCCCCGCGACGAGCCCGCGGGCGAGGAGCCACCCCTCGCGCGGCTCCTGGTCGAGGGGGGGATCCCCCGCTGGGCGTTCGACGAGAGCGACGAGTACGCGCTGACCTACCGGCTCCGGGCCGGCTTCGGGGAGCGCCTGGCGGCGCTCGCCTCGTCGGAGGAGGAGGCGCGGGCGTTCTTCGAGAGAATCCACCGGATGAACCAGCGCAAGTCGCTGGTCTGCGCGATGCTCTCCGAGCTGCTGCGCGCGCAGTGGCGCTACCTGGCCACCGGTGAGGAGCGTTACCGGGCGCCGCTCGCGCAGGCCGAGCTGGCCCGTCGGATCGGCGAGCATCGCTCGACGGTCTGCCGGCTGTTACGGGGCCGTTGGGTGGCCTCGCCCTGGGGCCCGTTGCCGCTGGCGCGGCTCGTGCCCTCGCGCGCCGAGGTCGTCGCTCCGCTGCTCGCGGAGCTGGCGGGGGCCTCGGACCGGCAGGTTTCCGAGGAGTTGGCGCGACGGTTCGGTCTCCGGCTGAGCCGGCGTACGATCGCGTACCACCGTGCGAGGCTGGCGCCTCGCGGATGAGGAGTGAGCAGATGCGCGTGACGCTCGCAGCCCTGTTGGCGTGTACGGTCGCCGTGGTCGGGTGCGGAGGAGGCGGAGGGGGCGGTCCCCAGCAACCGACGGAGGTCGACTACGCGACCTTCACCTCCACGCTCGACGTGGGCGAGCAGACCGGCGCCCTGATCGTGGAGTTCACGTGGAACGACGCGCTCGCGAGCGGCGTGTCATGCCGGCTGGCGCTGCCGGGCTCCGGGGAGAGCGAGGGCTACACCGCCCAGACGGGCGCAGACGGTCTGCTGCGCGTCGGCAACATCCCCGGCGGCACCTACGACCTGTACATCGCGGCGACCGGCACCGTGAGCAAGGTCTACGAGGTCACCGTGTACGCGGGCTCGGTCGCGACCCACGCGGTCGAGCTGGTCACCGCGCCCGACTAAGGCTTCGGGTCGCGACCGGCGAGAGGGATGGACCGCGCGTGGCACCCGAGCTGTCCCCGAGTGATCTGCTCCTCCGCGGGCGCCACTACCACCGGGAGGGGCGTTTCGACGAGGCCCGCCAGGCGCTTGCGCGCGCGGCGGCGCTGCTCGATGACGCCCCCTCCCACGCCGCCTACGGTCGCCTCCTGGTCGACTGTGAGGAACTCCCGGACGCGATCGCCGAGTTGGCGCGCGCGCGGGAGCTGGCTCCCCTGGATGCGCCCCTGTTGCTGTCGCTGGGCGAGGCGCTCTTCCAGGAAGGCCGCTACGACGAGGCGGCGGAGGCGTTCGGCCAGGCCGCGAGCTGCCAGACCGACATCGGCGCGCGGCCGGCCCAGGCCCGGGCCGTCGCACTGGCGCTGGCCGGCCGGACCGAGGAGGCCTCGGCCGAGCTGGTCGAGCTGGCCGAGCGCTGTCCGGATGACCCCGAGATCCTCCTGAGCCTGGCGCAGGTGCGCGGCCGCGGAGGCCCGAGCGAGCAGGCGGCCGCTCGGACCGTGCTGGAGGGCCTGCTCGCACGCGAGCCCGACCACCTCCAGGCCCGGTATGAGCTGGCGATGCTGCTGGCCCGCGCCAAGGAACAGGACCCGTCGCTCTGTGCCGAGGCCGTCGCGCAGTTCGGGTTGCTGCTCGCCGCGCGCGGTTTTCCGGAGCAGCTCCCCGACGCCTACCTCGCCCACTACGCCGTGGGCACCTGCTACGACGACACGCCGGAGGGGCTCGATCGGGCCGAGGCCCACTATCGGGCCTGCCTGCGGCTCCGGCCGAGGTTCGCCCCGGCGCTCGCGAACCTCGGCGCGGTCCTCCAGCGCAAGGACCGTCCGCTGGCCGCCTTCCACGTCTCGGCCCAGGCCGTGCATGCCGACCCGCTGCTGCTGCCCGCGCTCCACAACCTCGGCCGCCTGTGCCACGACATCGACGACGAGCAGGTTGCCGCCGCGCTCATCGACGCCATCGGCCTCGACCGGCTGCAGGCATCGTGCGTCGCGCGCCTGGTGCGCGCCGCCTCCGAGCACGCCGTCGCCGAGAGCCACGCGGTCCTGTGCGAGGCGATCCACCGCGTGAAGAACCGCGCCGGCGTCGCGGCCGGGCGGCTCGGGGCACTGGCCTCGACGCTGGCCGAGGCGAACCCCGACGCGGCCGAGGAGGCACAGGTCGTGCGCGACCTGGCCGACCGGATCTACGAGGACATGCGCGAGGTGCTCGGCCTCCTCCGGCCGTCACCCGAGGAGATGACGCTCGTCCAGGTCGATGAGGTGATCGCGGGCGTCTGCGCCCTGCTCGCGGGAACGGCCCCGCCCAACGTGCGGGTTCGGCACGTCCCCGCGCCCGAGCCGATCGCGCTGCGGGCGAACGCCGAGCGGTTGCGCGACCTCCTACTGCACCTCGCCCACAACGCCCTTGCGGCGATGCCGACCGACGGCAGCGGCGGGGTGGTGCTCTTCGGCGTGCGCCCGTGCAACCGACGGGAGGGCTGGGTGGTGATCGAGGTGAGCGACACCGGGGCCGGCATCCCGGCCGAGCATCTGCGGGATATCCGCACGCCCGGGGTCTCCCTGAGGCCGGGCGGGACCGGGTTGGGGCTGTGGATCTGCGAGCAGATCGCGCGCGCCCACGGCGGCTCGCTCTCGCTCACCTCGGACGAGGGCCGGGGCACCACGGTCCTCGTCGAGCTACCCCGATCGGGCCAGGGCGTGCAGGCCGCCCGGCGGCTTCGGATCCGCCAGGTTCTGACGGAGAACCCGCTGGACTTCGAGTCGGCCGAACTCTCGGACGAGCGGCCGCGCGTGCCGCGTCTGGCGCCAGGGGGCGGGAGATGACCGGACGCGTGCTCGTCGCGGACGACCAGCCCGAGGTGCGCTCATGGGTCGCGAGCCTGCTCCGGGCTCAGGGCTTCGAGCCGCTCGAGGCCGCTGACGCCGAGGAGGCGCTGGCGCAGATCGCGCGCGGCGCTCCGGGGCTGTCGCTCGTGGTGCTCGATCTCGACTTCGGCGCCGGCAAGCTCGGCGGCATGGAGGCACTGCGCCGGCTCCGGAGCGACGGCCACGAGGTCCCGGTCCTGATCCTCACGGGCAAGGGCTCGGTCCGCGATGCCGTCGAGGCGCTCCAACTCGGCGCGACCGACTTCCTGGAGAAGGACGCCCACGTTCCCGACACCCTCGCGGCGGCCCTCCGTCGGATCGAGCGCTACGAGCGCGTCCTGGCGGAGAACGCCCGCCTCCGCGGTCAGCTCGAGCGGGGCAGGGCGCTCGTCGGCGCGAGCCCGGCGATGCGGCAGGTGCTGGAGCAGATCCGACGGCTGGCCTCGGTGCCCCGGCCGGTGCTCGTGCTAGGCGAGCGGGGAACGGGGAAGGAGCTGGTCGCGCGCGCGCTGCACCAGCAGTCCCCGCGCGCGAGCAAGCCGTTCGTGACCGTCAACTGCGCGGCGCTGGCCGAGGGCCTGCTCGAGTGCGAGCTGTTCGGCCAGGAGGAGAACGCGTTCGACGGCGCCCCGTTCAAGGAGGGCCGGTTCGACCTCGCCGACCGCGGCACGCTGTTCCTCGACGAGATCGGCAACATGGGCCCAGAGTTCCAGCGCAAGATCCTGCGGGTGATCGAGTACCAGTCTTTCGAGAGGGTCCAGGGGACCCGCACGATCACGGTCGACGTGCGGATCGTCGCGGCGACCAATGCCGACCTGCGCAGCGCCATCGACGAAGGCCGGTTCCGCGCCGACCTCTACGACCGGATCGCCTTCGACGTCGTGCGGATCCCGCCCCTGCGCGAGCGGCAGGAGGACATCCCGGTCCTTGCCGAGCACTTCGCACAGCGGTTCCACGCCGAGGTGGCCGGCGTCGCGCTGCTGGCGTTCGCGCCCGAGGCGATGGAGGCCATGCAGCGGTACCCCTGGCCCGGGAACGTGCGCGAGCTGCGCAACTTCGTCGAAAGTCTCGCGACCTGCCTCGACGAGAGCACGGTCGACGCGGCCGCCGTCCGCGCGCTCCTCCCCCAGGCCGAGACGGCCGCCGGCGGGCCGGAGCCGGGCGCGTTCGAGGAGCCCGAGACCGGCACGTTCGAGGAGCGCGTCGCCCGGTACGAGGTCGGCCTGCTCAGCCGCGCCCTCGCGGCGGCCGGCGGCAACCGACGGCGAGCGGCCGAGGCGCTCGGCCTCAGCTACGACCAGACGCGTCGGCTTCTCGCCAAGCACGGGCTGTAGCGTGGCCCGGATCTCTCAGGTTCTGCGAAGGGCCGGCTAGGGGAATCCCTGAGTCGTCTCTCAGGCGCCGCGCGGCGAATGTCAGTCCTTCCCCCCCGTACGATCCGCGTTCCCCCGATGCACCGCCGGATCCCCACCGACCTATACTCCCTCCCGTGCCGGCGCCCGAAGGGGCCGGCGCGGCTCTTGCCCTTCTGGTTCCGCGATGCAGGCGCTGTCGGCCGGTGGTACCTGAAGCGAACGGTGGTGGGGACTCGTGCACGATGCGATGGCGGCGGGCTCCGCCCCCCTCCCACGGTCTTGCCACTCGGCGCCGACACGTCCGATCCCCGTGTTCCTGTCGACCGTGCCCCCCCGGCGGAAAGGTCCCGTGACGCAACCGTGAAGCTCTTCGCGAACCTCTCTGTGCGCTGGAAGATCGTCCTGGCTTTCGGGCTGACCCTGTGCGTGTTCGGAGTCGGCTCGTTCCTCGTCGTGCGCGCCGCCCAGGCGACGCGGACGGCCGCCGCGGAGGCATCGCAGCGCGGCAAGGACGCTGTGACCGTTCAGCAGATGATGATGCTGACGCAGCAGCAGTACGCCTGCGTCGCCGACTTCTGGATCAACAAGAACGAGAAGGCCATCGCCAACCTCGAGGCGATCGAGGCGGAGCGCACCGAGCTCGACGAGGCCGTGCAGCAGATGGCGGCGAGCGACGCGGAGCGGAAGAAGCTGTACGACACCTACACCGCGGCCGACGCGGAGTTCGACAAGGCCTTCACCGAGACGGTCGCGCCGGCGCTGCGGGCGATGTGGGAGATCGACGATCGGGCGGCCAAGGGCGACAAGGACCCCTCGCTCGGGGCCCAGCGGAACGAACTGCGCGCGAAGGCCAACGCGGCGCACGACACCCTCCTCGAGCACATGAACACGATGATGGAGGCGGGGCAGGCGATCCAGGAGAGTTCGACCCACGCGATGGACGAAGCCACGCACGAGGCCGATGCCGACGCGGTCGGCGCGGTTCGCGCCGCGCTCTCCTCGGCCGCCGTCGGTCTCGTCTCGGCTCTGGCCCTGGGCATGCTCCTCGCCTTCGGCCTGTGCCGAGGCATCAACTCCGTCGTGAGCAGCCTGCGGGACATCTCGGAGGGCGAGGGCGACCTGCGGCAGCGGATCGCGGTCGCCACGCGCGATGAGACCGGGGCCCTGGCGCGCTACTTCAACCGCTTCGTGGAGAACATCCAGGCGGTCGTTCAGGTGGCGCAGGAGTCGGCCAACGGCGTCGCCGCGGCCGCGCAGGAGGTCGCCTCTTCCGCCCAGGAGACGACGCGGGGCGTCGAGCAGGTCTCGATCGCGGCCGAGGAGGTCGCGCGCGGCGCCACCAACCAGAGCGAGCAGCTCAGCCAGGCGACCGGCCAGGTGGGCGAGGTCGCCCGCTCGACGGAGCAGATGCGCGCGGGCCAGGGCGACGTGCTCTCGGCCGTGAACGCGGCGGGCCGCAGCATCGAGGCGATGGAGACGGCGGTGGGCCAGATCCGCGACGTCGCGGGCGAGGTCGGCACGGCGGCCGAGAACGCCCGTCAGGCCGCCGAGGAGGGCCAGTCGATCGCCGAGGAGACCAACGCGGGGATGCTCCGCATCCAGGGCAACTCCAACACGGCGATGGAGCAGGTCCGCGGCCTCGCGCAGCGCTCGGAGGCCATCGGCGAGATGGTCGACGTGATCAACGACGTGGCCGAGCAGACCAACCTGCTCGCGCTCAACGCGGCGATTGAGGCGGCGCGCGCGGGCGAGCACGGCAAGGGCTTCGCCGTCGTCGCCGAGGAGGTGCGCAAGCTGGCCGAGAGGGCCGCGCAGTCGTCGGGCGAGATCGCCTCGATCGTCCGCGAGGTGCGCGGCTCGATCGACCAGATCGTCCACCTGCAGGAGGAGGGCACCGTGGCCGCGCGCGACGGGGCGGCGCTGGTCGAGCGCTCGTCGGCGGCGCTCCAGCGGATCACCGAGGCCGCGCAGCAGGCCGCGGCGGGCGTCGGACGGGTCCGCCAGGCCGCGGAGGCCGCGGAGAAGCAGATGACGCAGGTCGAGCAGGAGCGCCGTTCGATCGCGGAGGCGGCGGCGCGGGTCGGCGAGCTGGTGGATCAGACCGCCTCGGTGACCGCCCAGGTCTCATCGGCGATCGACACCGTCGCCTCGATCTCGGAGGGATCGGCCGCGTCGGCCCAGCAGGCTTCCGCCGCGGCCGAGGAGCTGACCGCCGGCTCGGAGGCGATCGCCGCCGCGGCCCAGCAGGCCGCTGCCGCGGCTTCCTCGCTCTCCGAGGTCGTGAACCGCTTCCGGGTCTAGCCACCTCTCGGAAGGACCCCTCCGGGGAGGGGCGCGCGAGCGCCCCTCCCCGGTCTCGCGTACCGGTGGGCCTACGCGGGCGGGGCCACCGCGTCGGTCCCGTCGCTCGCCGGAGCCGGTGGCGCGATGCCGGAACCCACGATCACGTCCCGGTAGCGCCCGTAGAGGACGGCGACACCGATCAGGATGAGCCCGAGTGCCCCGAACGAGAGCACGCGGTACCCGCCCTGGAGGAAGCCGAAGTCGTGGAGGAAGACCTTCCCGAGCGCCAGCCCGAAGACGGCCAGCGCGATCAGGCGGACGCGCTTGCGGCGGAACGCGATGCCGATCCCCATGGAGACCGCGGCGTAGACCGTCCAGACCAGTGAGACCGCGAGCTGGGCGGCGTGCCGCCAGTGGTCCTGTGAGGGGAACCGGTAGGCCTCGAACACGCGGTAGGTCTCCTGCGTAGTCAGCCACAGGAGCAGGAACCCCGCCAGGGTGCCGAAGTGCTCGGCACGGAGCAGCAGGCGCTCGCCCGGTCCGCGCTCCTCACGCCAGCGGTGCGAGGCCATCGCGACGGCCACTGCTCCGGCTGTGAGCCCGGCGAGTGCCGCGGCGCGCGGGTTGAGGTACGGCGTCCACTCCACGTCGGACGACAGCAGCGCCGCGAACGGGGTCGCCGCCGTCACCGCAAGGCCCGAGAGGATGCCCAGTGCCCGCAGGCCCCGGCTCCTCCAGTGAAAGCCCAGGACGACCGAGGCCACGGAGTGGGCCACCCAGACGAGGGCGACCGCGAAGAAGGCGGCGAACTCGCGCTCGCTCCCGCGTTCGAGCTGCGCGCGCCACACGGCGGCGTGCAGCTCCTGCGTGAGCAGCCACAACAGGACGCAGTGGGCGGCGACCGCGAGGTTCTTCGGAAGGAAGGCGGAGACCTCGGCGTCGTCGATGCGGTCCCACCAGCGCCGGGAGGCGAGCGCCAGGAGCCCGGCCAGCACGATCGAGCCCGCGAGCCCGGCCGCCCGGATGTTCACGAACGGCGCCCACTCCCGAGGGCCGGAGACGGTCGAGGCCGCGAGCATGCCGAACGTCGCCAGCGCGGCCGCGCAGATCCCCGTCCAGCGGAAGGGCGCGATGCGCCAGACGCAGCCGGCCACGACCGAGGCCAGGCTGTGGGCGAGCCAGACGAGCGCCACGACGTACAGTGCGAACGCGCCCCGATCAGCAAGCCCGGCTCGGGCCTCGAGGACGGCAAGGGCGGTCTCCTGGGTCACGGCCCAGAGCACGACGAGGTTGGCGATCATCGCGAAGATCCCCGGCCGCAGCAGGCCCGCATCGCCGGGAGAGAGGTGGTCACGCCACCGCCGCGAGGCGCAGGCGAGGAGGGCGCAGGCGAGCACCGTCGCGGCCAGGGCAACGACCCGGATGCTCCGGAACGGCGGCCAGCCGGCCTCGATGCTCGCGGCGGCCCCGAGCAGCGTGCCGGCCAAGGCCGCCGCGCCGACACAGGCCCCGGCCCAGCGCAAGCCCGGGATCCGCGTCCGGAGCCCCAGCGCGATGCAGGCCGCGACGTAGCCCATCAGGACCGCGCAGAACAGCAGACCCGTCGCCGCAAGCGGGAGCTGGTCGAACCACCCGAAGCGCGCCTGTCCGTCGTAGACCTCGCGGCCGATGAACCAGACCGCCAGGAGCGCGGCGGCGGCCGCGGCCGTGTTGGCGACGCCGGCGACGTAGCCGCGCCGTTCGCACGCTTCGCGCCGCGACCAGCGGCAGGCGAGGGTCGCGATCGTGGCGCCGGCGGCGATCACGAGTGCGAGCGTGAGCCCACGGCCATCGACGATCCACGGCCCGGCCGGCTCCGGGTAACTGCGGTCGGCGTCCACCATCGCCGCGATGCTCACGCCCCAGACCGCCAGTGCGCCGGTGAGGATGGCGGTGCGGCGCGCGGCGGCCGCGAGCACCGCGAGGCCGGCCGCCTGGAGCGCCCAGGCGAGGGCGAGGCCGTCGCCCTGATACAGCAGCGGGAACGCGACGGTGAGCGCGCAGATCGCGAGCGCGGCCGTCGTCGTCCGCAGGTTGGTGTCCTCCGGCAGCCGCACGGCGGCCGACCACGCGAGGAGGCCCCACCAGGCCGAGAGGCCGAGGGCGAGTGCCCCGCGGACCCAGCCCGGGTCGTCCGGCAGCACGGCGAGCCCCGCCAGGAGGTACATCGTGGTCAGGCTCACCAGCAACGCGACATCCTCGGCCGTCGTCACGCGACGGAGCCGGTACGCGTAGGCAGCGGCCACGCCGACGAAGGTGAGGAAGTAGGCGGTCAGGTAGGCGAAGACCGTCCACTCGCTCCCCGGCGCGTGCCGCCACTCCAGGTTCAGCCACCCGAGCATCCACAGCCCCGTCAGCGCGAGCGCCAGGTAGTGGATCGACCGCCAGCGATGGACGAGCGAGGCCGCCAGCACGCCGACGTTGAGCACGGCCAGGTAGCCGAGCAGGTAGTGCGGGTTGCTGTCGCCGGGGCCGCCGCCTCGCAGCCCGATGGGGGTCAGGAAGCCGCCCAGCAGCGCGATCAGCATCAGGCTGATCGCCTCGTAGTGGACGGAGAGGCCGACACACAGCGCGGTGACGAGGGCCATGGCCACGAAGCCGGGCGCCATCGGCAGGAGGTCGTAGTGGGCGGTGGCCGCCCAGACCGAGAGGTACAGGAGGACGATCCCACAGGCGGAGACCCCTTCGGTCGCCGCGCGCGAGGTGCGCGACCGGAGGCTCTCGCCGGCGCCGAGGAAGGCCGCGCCCGCGGCGATCCCGAGCAGGCAGCGCCCGACGGGCGCGATCTGCGACCAGCCCAGGGCGAGGCCCAGGGCGCCGGCGATCGAGACCAGCGCGATCCCCGCCCATAGGGCGAGCTTGCCGCCCACGAGTTCCTCGAGGGCGCCGGAGCGCGCGGGTGCCGAGAGGCGCCGCGGGGCAGCCTCACGGGCCGGGGGACGGGCCGGCTCGGCCCTCGGCCGGTAGACGGGAGGGGGGACCTGTGCGACGGGCGCGGGGGCCACCGCGGGCGCCGGCGCGGCTACCGGGGCGGGAACCGCGGCGGGCACGGGCACGGGCGC
>CAZRDB010000069.1:6271-21776 GCA_964598695.1 uncultured Armatimonadia bacterium | reverse complement strand
GGTCGACGAAGAGGAACTCATCGAGATCGTCGAGATGGACCTGCGCGACACGCTGAGCAAGTACGAGTTCGACGGCGACAACATCCCGATCATCCGCGGCTCCGCGGTGAAGGCGATGGAGGCCGCCCAGGCCGGCAACCAGGATGCGCCCGAGTGCGAGTGCATCCGCGAGCTGATGCGGGCCGTCGACGAGTGGATCCCGACGCCGACCCGTGACGTCGATCTGCCGTTCCTGATGCCGATCGAGGACGTCTTCACGATCACCGGCCGCGGCACCGTCGTGACCGGCCGCATCGAGCGCGGCGTCATCAACACCTCGAACGAGATCGAGGTCGTGGGCCTGCGTCCGACGATCAAGTCGGTCGTCACGGGCGTCGAGATGTTCCGCAAGATCCTCGACCGGGGCGAGGCCGGCGACAACGCGGGTCTTCTGCTCCGGGGCGTCGAGCGGACGGCCGTCGAGCGCGGCCAGGTCGTCGCGAAGCCGGGCTCGATCAAGCCGCACACGAAGTTCCGGGCGCAGGTCTACGTCCTGACGAAGGAAGAGGGCGGCCGGCACCACCACTTCAAGACCGGCTACAAGCCGCAGTTCTACTTCCGCACGACGGACGTCACCGGCGACATCCTGCTCGACGAGGGCGTCGAGATGGTCATGCCGGGCGACCATGCCGAGTTCACCGTCACGCTCGGCAAGCCGATCGCCATGGAGGAGCAGCTTCGCTTCGCGGTCCGCGAGGGCGGCCGCACCATCGGCGCCGGCGTCGTGACCTCGATCATCGTGTAGCTGTGCATGGCGGGGCGGGGCTCCTCCGGGAGCCCCGCTTCCCGATGGCGCAACTCGCGCCGCGGAGAGGGTGCAGGAATGCCTTCCGGCAAGATTCGTATTCTGCTCAAGGCGTTTGACCATCAGCTTCTGGATCAGTCTGCGGAGCGGATCGTCAAGGCGGCCAAGGAGACGGGCGCGGAGGTCTGCGGTCCGGTTCCGATCCCGACGCGGAAGAACATCTTCTGCGTCGTGAAGCCGACGGCGCTCGGCCGTTCGAGCCGCACGATGGAGCACTTCGAGATCCGGACGCACAAGCGCCTGTTGGACATCGTCAACCCTGGGGAACAGACCGTGGAGGCCCTAAGCAAGCTCGAGTTCCCGGGGGGCGTCGAGATCGAGCTTAAGCTCTGAGACGACGGGAAGCCACTCGAGACTGCGGGACGCCGCCAGAGAAGGTGAACTACGGATGTTCAAGGGCATCTTCGGACGCAAGATCGGAATGACGCAGGTGTACGACGCGGAGGGAACGATCCGCGCGGTCACCGTCGTCAAGGCCGAGCCGTGCGTCGTGCTACAGACAAAGACCGAGGACGGACCGGACGGCTACGAGGCGATCGTCGTGGGATACGGCGAGGCCAAGAAGCCGACCAAGCCCCACGCGGGACGTTTTCAGAAGCTGGGCCTGCCCGTGCGTCGGTCGCTCCGCGAGTTCCGATTCGAGGGGGCCTCGGAACTCGAGGTCGGCTCGGAGCTGACGGTCGAGGCCTTCGAGGCCGGCGACCCGGTGCAAGTGACGGGCGTGTCCAAGGGCAAGGGGTTCCAGGGCACGGTCAAGCGGTACCACTTCAACCGCGGCCCGATGACCCACGGCTCGAAGCACCACCGCTCGCCGGCATCGACCGGCGCGACGGACGGAGCGCGGGTCTTCAAGGGGGTCCGCAAGCCGGGCCACATGGGCGACGAGCGGGTGACCGTGAAGGGTCTGAAGGTCGTGCGGGTGGACTCCGAGCGGGGTCTGCTGCTGATCTCCGGATCGGTTCCGGGCGCCAACGGCTCGGTGGTTGAGGTACAGGCGCAGTACGACTTCGTCTAGTCGGACGCGCGTAGAGTCCTGAGGAGAACGCGAGATGCCAACTGCCCCCTGCTACACGCGAGAGGGAGAGCGATCGGAGCGGCGTGTTGAGCTGCCCGAGGCTGTGTTCGGCGCTCCCATCAACGAGAGAGCCGTCCACGCCGCGCTCCTGACCTATCAGATCAATCAGTCGAAGGCGCAGGCCAAGAAGCTCACGCGGGCCCACGTCAGCGGCGGCGGTCGCAAGCCGTGGCGCCAGAAGGGCACCGGCCATGCGCGCCAGGGCAGCCGGGTCGCGCCGCACTGGCGTGGCGGCGGAGTCGTCCACGGTCCGGACGGCCACCGCGCGCGGCGGAAGATGCCGAAGCGGCTCAAGCTGACGGCGATCCGCTCGGTGCTCTCGGCGCGTGCCGCCGAGGAGCGGGTGCTCGTGATCGAGTCGCTCGCGATGGAGACCCCGAAGACGCGCTTCATGGCCGGCGTGCTGGCCAAGATGGAGGCGAAGGAGGGTCGGACGCTGGTCGTCCTCGCGGCGGCGCAGGTCGAGACCTTCAAGTCGCTGCGCAACCTCCCGGGCGTGGAGGTGCGGGTCGCGCCGTCGTTCTGTGTCTACGACGTGGCCTCGGCCGACGCCCTCGTGATCGAGGAGGGCGCGCTGGCGATCCTCGAGGCGCAGTACGGCGCCGCGTGGCAGCGGTCGGCGCCGGCCGAGGGGGCTGAGGAGTAATGGAGCGCACCCCGTTCGACATCATCCTCCGCCCGGTCATCACCGAGAAGACGATGGCGGGCATGGAGAAGGGCAAGTACGCATTCCGCGTCGATCCGCGCGCGACCAAGGTCGACATCCGGCAGGCCATCGAGCGGATCTACCGGGTGCGCGTGGCGAAGGTCAACACGCTGAACGTCAAGGGCAAGCCGCGACGCCAGTCCCGTTTCCACGCGGGCCACACGCCCCGCTGGAAGAAGGCCATCGTGACCCTTGCGGAAGGCCAGACCATCGACGTGTTCGACCGCGTCGAGGAGCAAAGGTGATACGGGATGGCGATTAAGCATTTCCGGCCCTACACCCCCGCCCGTCGCACGATGACGGTGGTCACCGGGGAGACGACGAGCCAGGAGAACAAGCCGCTCAAGTCCGCGACGCGCTCGCTGAAGAGCAGCGCGGGGCGCAACAACACGGGCCGCGTGACGGTCCGCGGTCGTGGGGGCGGCAGCCGGCGGAAGTACCGGGTCATCGACTTCAAGCGGGACAAGGACGGCGTGCCGGGCAAGGTCGCCTCGATCGAGTACGATCCGAACCGCAGCGCCAACATCGCGCTCGTCGTCTACGCCGACGGCGACAAGCGGTACATCCTGGCGCCGCGCAAGCTCGAGCTGGGCCAGGCGATCATGGCGGGGCCGACCGCCGACATCCGGATCGGCAACGCGCTGCCCCTGGAGCGGATCCCGCTCGGCACCCTGATCCACAACATCGAGCTGGTTCCGGGGCGGGGCGGGCAGCTCGCTCGCTCAGCCGGCAACGCGGCCCAGCTGCTGGCGAAGGAAGGCCGTTTCGTCCACCTGCGCCTCCCCTCGGGCGAGGTCCGGTTGGTCTCGGCGCAGTGCCGCGCGACCATCGGGGAGATCGGCAACGAGGACCACGCAAACGAGCGCCTCGGCAAGGCCGGTCGGATGCGGTGGACGGGTCGTCGGCCCAAGGTTCGTGGCGTCGCGATGAACCCGAACGACCACCCGCACGGTGGCGGCGAGGGCAAGTCGCCGGTGGGTCGCAAGATGCCGGTCAGCCCGTGGGGCCAGCCGGCCCATGGCCACCCGACGCGGAAGGCGAAGAAGGCCTCGGACTCGATGATCGTCCGCAGGCGCAAGGGCCGGTAGGTCCGAGGGAGGAACGGATCGATGTCACGCTCGCTGAAGAAGGGGCCGTACGCGCACCCCAAGCTTCTCAAGAAGATCGATCTCATGAACGAAAAGGGCGAGAAGCGGATCATCCGTACGTGGGCACGCGCCTCCCAGATCTTCCCCGAGATGGTCGGCCACACGATCGCGGTGTACGACGGCCGCAAGCACGTGCCGGTGTTCGTGACCGAGAACATGGTGGGACACCGCCTGGGTGAGTTCGCTCCGACACGGACCTTCCGCGGCCACCCGGGTCAGGAGAAGTCATCGCGGGGCCGGTAGAGCCCGGACGCCCGTTGGGTGAGGAGTTGTCGATCGTGGAAGTTCGCGCCGTCGGTCGATTCAGGAGAGTCTCGCCAACCAAGGCGAGACGAGTCGTCGATTTGCTCCGCAACCGGACGTACACGGAAGCGCGGGGAATCCTGCGCAACATGGCGTCGCCGACCGCTCAGATCGTGTTCAAGATCCTCGAGTCGGCTCGGGCCAACGCGGAGCACAACCACGAGGCGGATCCCGAGCAGTTGGTGGTCAGCAAGTGCTACGTGGATGAGTCCTTCCGCTTCCGTCGGGTGGAGTACCGCGCACGCGGCCGGGTCAACATCGTCCGCAAGCGCTGCTCCCACATCACGATCTTCGTGACCGACGGGGTCGACGACTAAGAAGGGCAGGCAGCAGTCATGGGACAGAAGATCCGGCCCTCGGGACTTCGCCTGGGGATCATCCGGGACTGGGATAGCCGGTGGTACGCCGATCGCAACTACCGGGAGTTCCTTCTCGAGGACATCAAGATCCGTCAGTTCATCCTCGCGAAGTACAACGACCGGGAGGGCGACCGGGGCGGTCGTCGTGACGATCGTCGCGGGGGCGGCCGGGGCGGGCCCAAGTTTGCCTCGATCCGGGACATCGTCATCGAGCGGCGCGTCGGCGACGCGGTCCGGGTGACGGTCTGCACCGCACGGCCGGGCGTGCTGATCGGCCAGGGCGGGGCCGGGGTGGAGCAGCTCAAGAACGAGGTCGAGCGGCTCACCGGTCGGCGGACCCACGTCAACGTGGTCGAGATCCGGCATCCCCAGCTCAACGCCGGTCTGGTCGCGGAGGGCGTTGCGCGCTCGATCGAGCGGCGGGAGTCGTTCCGCCGGGCGATGAAGCAGCAGGTCCAGCGGACGATGGAGGCCGGCGCCCGTGGCGTGAAGGTGATCGTCTCGGGCCGACTCGGCGGCGCGGAGATCGCGCGGAGCGAGTCGCTCAAGGACGGCAAGATCCCGCTGCACACGATTCGCGCGGACATCGACTACGGCGTCATGACGGCCCGGACGAAGTACGGCCCGATCGGCGTGAAGGTCTGGATCTACAAGGGCGACGTCCTGCCCGGTGAGAAGATCGAGCGCGACGCGGAGCCCAAGGGCCGGGTCGTCACCCGGGGTCCGGGCGGCCGCGCCCCGCGCGTCCGGCAGGCTCCCGCGGGAGCGGCCGTCTCAGTGGGCGGACCGGGGACCGGCGGCGGACCGCGGCGCGGTCGGAGCGGCCCCGGCGGTGGCGGGCGTGGCGGCGCCAGGCAAGGTGGGTCTCCCGATGTTGATGCCTAAGCGAGTGAAGTTCCGCAAGCCGATGCGCGGGCGGATGCGGGGTCTGGCCTGGAACGGCAGCGAGGTCTCGTTCGGGGACTTCGGGCTGCAGGCCCTGGAGCCGGCCTGGATCACCAACCGGCAGATCGAGGCCGCTCGAATTGCGATCACCCGTCACTGCAAGCGCGGCGGCAAGGTGTGGATCCGGATCTTCCCGGACAAGGCCTACACCAAGAAGCCGGCCGAGACCCGTATGGGCTCGGGCAAGGGCTCGCCGGAGGGCTGGGTCGCGGTCGTGAAGCCGGGTCGGATGATGTTCGAGATCGGCGGCGTGCCGATCGAGCAGGCCCGGGAGGCCGTACGCCTGGCCGGACACAAGCTGCCCATCAAGACACGGTTCGTCGTGCGCGAGGGCTACGAGCTCGAGCACCAGAGCTGAGACGGAGGGGCGAGCGGTGCGCAAAGCCAGAGAGTATCGAGAGAGGTCCACGGAGGACCTCCGGCACGAGTACAAGAGCGCCAAGGAGGAACTCTTCCGCCTCCGCTACCGGGTTGCGAGCCACCAGCTCGACGACTCCAAGGCGGTCTGGCGTGTGCGCAAGGAGATCGCGCGGCTCGTGACGGTTCTCCGCGAGCGAGAGATCCAGTCGACCAAGACGGAGCAGGCGGTGGCGACCAATGGCTAATCCGCAGGACGAGGCCGTGCAGCCGGTCCGGAAGACCCCGGTCCTCAAGACCAAGGAAGGCGTCGTCGTCAGCGACAAGATGGACAAGACGGTCGTCGTGGCCGTCGAGCGTCTGATGCGGCATCCGCTCTACCGCCGCGTGATCCGGCGGACGCGCAAGTTCAAGGCGCACGACGAGGCGAACGAGTGCCGCGTGGGCGATCGGGTTCGGATCGTGGAGTGCCGGCCGCTCTCCAAGGAGAAGTGCTGGCGGGTCTCCGACATCGTGACCCGGGCGAAGTAGCGCGGAGGGAGCAGTGCGTTGAAGATCTACTCGACCGAAGCGTTGCGCAACGTGGCCGTCGTCGGCCACTCCAACGCGGGGAAGACGAGCCTGGTGGAAGCGCTCCTCTTCGACGCCGGTGCGATCGATCGCATGGGCCGCGTCGATGACGGCAGTTCGGTTGCCGACTTCGACGATGAGGAGATTCGCCGCCAGATCTCCATCGGCTCGACCCTCTGCGCACTCGAGTACGCGGACTGCAAGATCAACCTGATCGACTGCCCGGGCTATGCCGATTTCGTCACCGAGGTCGTCTTCCCGATGCGGGTCTGCGACGGCGCCGTCGTGGTCGTCGACGCGGCCTCCGGGATCGGCGTCGGCACCGAGCGGGCCTGGAAGCTCGCCGACGAGAACGGCGCGGCGCGGCTGGTCTTCATCAACCGGCTCGACAAGGAGAACACCGACTTCGAGCAGACGCTGTCGTCGGTCCGCGAGAGCCTCAGCCACGCCGCGGTGCCGCTGACCCTGCCGATCGGCAAGGCCGGCGACCTGACGGGCGTCGTCGATCTCGTTCGGATGCAGGCGCTGATGGGCACTGGCCGGACCGTGACGACGGCCGAGGTGCCGGAGGGGCTCAAGGCCGAGGCCGAGAGCGCGCGCGAGAAGCTGGTCGAGGAGGTCGCGGCCTCCGACGAGGTGCTCATGGAGAAGTACCTCGAGGAGGGGGACCTCTCGGCCGAGGAGCTGGCACAGGGCCTCGTCGCGGGCGTCGCCGCCGGGAAGATCGTTCCGGTCCTGGCCGGCAGCGCGACGGCCGACATCGGCGTGGGCGCGCTGCTCGAGGCGATCAAGAGCCTGCTTCCGGCGCCGAGCCCGACCAAGGAGTTCACGGTGACCAAGCCGGGCACCGAGGACCATGAGGGCGGACCGGAGACGAGCCCGCGGACCTGCGCGATCGACTCGCCGACGACGGTGCTGGCGTTCCGCTGCATGATGCACCCGTACCAGGGCAAGCTGACGTTCGTCCGGGTGTGCTCGGGCCGGATCAAGCAGGACATGACGCTGCTCAACGCCGGCCGCGGCCACAAGGAGAAGTTGGGCGAGGTCTTCACGACGCGCGGCAAGAGCCAGGAGAAGCTGGGCGAGGCCGTCGCGGGGGACCTCGTGGGGATTGCGAAGATCCCGCAGACCCACACGGGCGACACGCTGTGCGACGTGGCCCACCCGGCGCTGGTTGCGGCGCCGAAGGCTCCGGAGCCGATGTTCTCGGCCTCGCTGACCTGCAAGGACCGTAGCGAGGTCGACAAGATGGCGGCCGGGCTGTCGAAGATCGCGGAAGAGGACGTCGCCTTCCGGTTCTTCCGGGACACCGAGACCGACGAGTCGATCATCTCGGGCATCGGCCGGCTCCACCTCGAGGTCGTCCTCTCGAAGCTCAAGAACGGGACGGGCGTCGAGGCGGAGATGGGCAAGCCGAAGATCCCGTACCGCGAGACGATCCGCTCGGGCGGGGAGTTCCACCACCGGTACAAGAAGCAGACGGGCGGCCGGGGCCAGTTCGGCGACGTCCAGCTCCGTCTCGAGCCGCTGCCGCGGGGCACGGGCTTCGAGTATGAGGACAAGGTCGTGGGCGGCGCGATCCCGCGCCAGTACATCCCGGCCGTGGAGAAGGGCATCGTCGAGGCGATGGCGCGCGGCGTGCTGGCGGGCTTCCCCGTCGTCGATGTCCGGGTGGCCGTGATCGACGGGCAGTACCACAGCGTCGACTCCTCGGAGTTCGCGTTCAAGCGTGCCGGCGCGATGTGTTTCCGCAAGGGCATGGAGCAGTGCCATCCGGTGCTTCTGGAGCCGATCGTGCGGATCCAGGTGACGGCGCCGGACGAAAGCATGGGCGACATCATGGGCGACCTCACGGGTCGGCGCGGTCGTCCCCAGGGCATCGAGCGGCAGGGCCAGAACCAGGTGATCAACGCGACGGCGCCGCTGGCCGAGGTCGCGACCTACGAGGCCGACCTGCGCTCGATCTCGGGGGGGCGGGCGAGCTACACGATGGAGCCGTCCCACTACGAAGAGGTCCCCGCTCACCTTGTGGAAGCGATCTGCGCTGAGTACAAGCGAGTGGCCGAGGAAGAAGAGTAAGAGGGTGTTCTGGCATGATCCGACCGATGACGAGGTTGAAGGTTGCTGACAACTCGGGTGCGCGCGAGCTGCTGTGCATTCGGGTTCTGGGCAAGGGCAACACCCGCTGGGGCGCGATCGGCGACGTCTTCGTCGGCGCGGTGAAGGAAGCGTCCTCGACCGGCCAAGTCAAGGATGGTCAGGTCGTCAAGGCGGTGGTCGTGCGGACCAAGAACACGATCCATCGCAGCGACGGCTCGCACATCCGCTTCGACGACAACGCGGCGGTCATCATCGATGCCCAGATGGACCCGATCGGTGGGCGCGTGTTCGGGCCGGTGGCCCGGGAGCTGCGCGACCGGAACTTCATGAAGATCATCAGTCTGGCCCCAGAGGTCTGGTAGGAGGAGATCCATCGTGTCGCAACCGAGGTTGCATGTCCGCAAGGGTGACACGGTGCTCGTGATCGCCGGCAAGGACAAGGGCGAGACCGGCAAGGTCATCGAAGCCCACCCGGCGCAGCAGAAGGCCATCGTCGGCGGCCGGAACATCGCGAAGAAGCACCAGAAGAATCGGGGCCCGCGCAAGCCCGGCGGGATCATCGAGATCCCCATGCCGATCCACGTATCGAACCTGATGCTGGTCTGCCCCGGCTGCGGCAAGCCGACCCGCGTCAGCCGGAAGCGCGTCGAGGTTCCCGGACAGGCGAAGTCGACTCGGCTGATCCGTGTCTGCAAGCGCTGCTCCGCGGAGATTGACGAGTCGTAGCGGAGAGTCCGGGACGACCGGACGAGAGTCGTCGCGGCATAGCCGCTGGGGAGTGAAGAAGTTGGCGAGGCTCAAGGAGCGCTACCAGAACGAGATCTTGCCGGCCCTCATGAAGCGCTTCAGCTACCCGAACGTCATGATGGCGCCGAGACCGGTGAAGGTCTGCATCAACATGGGCGTGGACGGGGCGCGCGAGGACCGGAAGATCCTGGACGCGGCGTTGGAAGACATGGCCGCGATCACCGGCCAGCGTCCGGCGATCACCCGGGCGAAGAAGTCGGTCGCGAACTTCAAGATCCGCCAGGGCATGGCGATCGGCTGCCGGGTGACCCTGCGCGGGGCGATGATGTACGAGTTCCTCGACCGCCTGATCACGGTGGCGCTACCCCGCATCCGTGACTTCCGAGGGCTGCCGAACAACTCGTTCGACGGGCACGGGAACTGCAGTCTGGGCCTGACGGACCAGACGATCTTCCCGGAGATCGACTTCGACAAGATCGACCGCGTCCGCGGCATGGACGTGACGATCGTGACCACCGCCCGGACCGACGAAGAGTGCGACGCACTGCTTCGCGAGCTCGGTATGCCGCTGAAGTCGTAGGAAAGCGAGTGGACGAGTAATGGCCAAGACATCGCTCAAGATCAAGTGCACCCGGCCGAACAAGTACAAGGTCCGCGAGTACAACCGGTGCCAGGTCTGCGGACGTCCGCGGGGCTACCTGCGCAAGTTCGGGCTGTGCCGTATCTGCCTGCGTTTCATGGCTCTCGAGGGCCTGATCCCGGGCGTCACCAAGTCTAGCTGGTAGGGCGAGACCTGCCGTCACTGCAGTCGTATGCAGTCATAAAGGAGCGTCGGTTCCATGAGCCAGTCTGATCCCATTGCCGACATGCTGACCAGGATTCGCAATGCGAGCGATGCCCGGCATGAGACGGTGGAGATCCGCGCGTCCCGGATGAACCTCGAGATCGCGAAGATCTTGCGCAACGAGGGGTACATCAAGAACTTCCGGATCCTCACCAATGGGCCGCAGAGCCGGATCCGCGTCCGGCTGAAGTACGGCCCGAACCGCGAGCGTGTGATCAACGGAGTGAAGCGCGTCTCGAAGCCGGGACAGCGCCACTACGTAGGCAAGACCCAGGTTCCGCGGGTGCTCGGGGGCCTCGGGATCGCGATCCTGTCGACCTCGTCGGGAGTCATGCCCGACCGGCAGGCGCGCAAGCTGCAGGTGGGCGGAGAAGTCATCTGCCACGTGTGGTAGCGGGCTCTGCCGCAAGGGAGAGGTGTTACGAGCCATGTCACGGATAGGACGACTCCCCATCCCTCTGCCCGCTGGGGTCGAGATCAAGATCGACCCGGGGCATGTCTGGGTGAAGGGCCCGAAGGGTGAGCTGGAGTGCGACCTGCCGCAGGAGATCGCGCTGCGGGTCGAGGACCAGCGGATCGTGTGTGACCGGGGCGAGCAGGACAACCGGCGCGCGCGGGCCCTTCACGGTCTTGTGCGGGCGCTGGTCAACAACATGGTGACCGGCGTGACGGCGGGGTTCGCGCGGGCGCTGCTGCTCCAGGGCGTCGGCTACCGCGCCAGCGTCGACAGCGGCCGGCTCAAGCTGGTGGCCGGGCACTCCCACGACGTCGACATCCCGGTGCCGGAGGGGTTGACCGTGGTGACCGAGCAGGTCTCGACGAACCCGCCGGTCCACAAGATCACCATCCAGGGCACCGACAAGCAGCAGGTGGGTCAGTTCGCGGCGAACATCCGCGCCCTGCGGCCGGTCGATCCCTACAAGATGAAGGGTCTTCGCTACGACAACGAGGTCGTGCACCGCAAGGCCGGCAAGGCCGCGGGTCGTTAGCGCTCCCCAGGGCGCCGCGCAGCGAAGTGAGAGTGAGCATCGATGTCGAAGACCAATCCGAGAGTAGCCCAGCGGGTCCGGCGGCACTGCCGGGTTCGGAAGCACGTGCACGGCACGAGCGCGCGTCCTCGGCTGTGCGTGTTCAAGAGCCTGCGGTACATCTACGCCCAGCTCATCGACGACGACGCCGGCAACACGGTCGCGGCCGCGTCCTCGCAGGAGAAGACCCTCGCCGAGGGCCTGGGCTCCAAGAAGGACTGCGAGGCCGCGCGCAAGGTCGGCGCGATGCTGGCCGAGCGGGCGAAGGCGAAGGGGATCGAGGCGGTAGTATTCGACCGCGCGGGGTACCCCTACCACGGCCGGGTCAAGGCGCTCGCCGACGCGGCGCGCGAGAGCGGCCTGGCATTCTAGCGAGGAGGTACGGACGTGGCGGACGAGAAGACGATTCGAGTGACCCTCCGTCGCTCCCTGATCGGGCGGAAGCAGGATCAGCGGGACACGGCGCGTCTGCTCGGTCTCACCCGGATCAACAAGACCGTCGAGGTCCCGGACCGTCCGGAGATCCGCGGCATGATCCGAAAGATCGAGTTCTTGCTCACGGTGGAGGAGGGCTAGAGATGGCAGAGGACAACGCCCCCAAGGGCGAGCAGAAGGAGGCCCAGCGCCCGAAGAGCGCGCGGGTCGGCTCCGTGCCTGCCTCCCAGCCGGCGAACCGCCGCAAGAACCGGGTCGGCCGGGGCCACTCCGCGGGCCAGGGCAAGACCTGCGGGCGGGGCATCAAGGGCCAGAAGGCCCGCAACGTGGTCCGGCGCGGCTTCGAGGGCGGCCAGACGCCGCTCCAGCGCCGTCTCCCCCAGGCACGCGGCTCCAGCCAGCGCGCGCTGAACATCGGCATGTTCGAGCGGGAGTTCGCCGTGATCAACGTGGGCCGGCTCGAGGAGCTGTTCGGGGCCGGCGCCGAGGTTACCCCCCAGGTCTTGGTGGAGATGGGCGTCGTGAAGAAGCTCGGCGACGGTCTCCGCGTGCTCGGGATGGGCGAGTTGACGAAGGCGCTCAAGGTCACGGCCCAGCACGTCTCCAAGACAGCCAAGGACAAGATCGAGAAGGTCGGCGGAAGCGTGGAGCTGATCTAGCATGTCGGCAACGGCCGGTTCCAGCAGGAGACAGCAGAAGCAGCGCTCGATGACGGACACCCTCCGCACCGCCCTGGCGATCCCGGACGTGCGCAAGAGGCTCCTGTTCGTCCTCGGCGTCTTCGTCGTCTACTGCGCGTGTGTGTTCGTCCCCCTGCCCGGAATCGACACGGAGAAGCTGGACGCCCTCTTCTCCCAGGGCCACGGCGGGGTTCTCGACCTCCTGAACATGTTCTCGGGTGGGGCGCTGCGGCGGTTCTCCGTGATCGCGCTGGGGATCATGCCGTACATCAACGCCTCCATCATCTTCCAGCTCCTCACCATCGCCGTGCCGGCGCTCGAGCGCCTGCAGAAGGAAGAGGGCGAGGAGGGCCGGCGGACGATCGCCAAGTACATCCGCTGGTCGACCGTGGCGTTGGCCGTCGTCCAGTCGTTCGGCCTCTCGATCATGCTGCGGTCGCAGGGGGTCGTGGCGCCCGGCATCCACAACGTCCTGCTGATCATCATCACGATGACGGCGGGGACCAGCTTCCTGATGTGGCTGGGCGAGGAGCTGTCGGAGAAGGGCGTCGGCAACGGCGTCTCGCTGCTGATCTTCATCGGCATCGTCTGTGCGCTTCCCGGCCAGCTCGGCCAGACGGTCCAGCAGGTCAAGGCCGGCGCGATCTCGGGCGCCAACCTGCTGTTCGAGTTCCTGATCATCATCTCGATCATCGCGCTGATCATCCTGGTGCAGCAGGGCCAGCGGCGGATCGAGGTCAACTACGCCAGCCGCGTGGTCGGCCACCGGATGTACCGCGGCCACAACACCTACCTGCCGCTCAAGGTCAACCAGGCCGGCGTTATCCCGATCATCTTCGCGATCTCGGTCTTCATGCTGCCGCAGACCTTCGCCCAGTTCGTGCTCAACGAGGGGCTGGCGAAGATGTTGGGGGTCGATGCCGCGACGATGAACGCGTGGCAGAGTCGGATCGCCGACTTCCAGCCCGATTTCAGTCCGATCGGCGCCGCGGCGGCCGCGGTCTACTTCGCGCTGGTCGTGGTCTTCACGTACTTCTACACGGCCGTCTCGTTCAAGCCGGCCGATGTGGCGGAGAGCCTCAAGAAGAACGGCGGGACGATCCCCGGCCGGCGCCCCGGCAAGCCGACGCAGGACTACCTCGACCGGCTGCTGATGCGGGTCACGCTGCCCGGCGCGATTTTCCTGGGCTTCATCGCCCTCTCGCCGTACTTCGTCCCGCAGATCACGCACGTCCAGACCTTCAACGTGGTGGGCGGCACGTCGATCCTGATCATCGTCGGTGTGGCGATGGACACGATGCAGGCACTCGAGGCGCACCTCCTCATGCGGCACTACGAAGGGTTCATCAAGTGAGCAGGAAGATCGTGCTGCTGGGCCCTCCGGGCTCCGGAAAAGGAACGCAGGGCGAGCGCCTGCAGGTGGAAATGGCCTTGCCGCGCTTGTCGACAGGCGATATGCTACGCGACGCGGTGAAGCGGGGCACGGAGCTTGGCCAGCGGGTCGCTCCGATCATGGCCTCGGGCGCCCTGGTGCCGGACGAGATCGTCGTGGGGATCATCGAGGAGCGGTCGGCCGAGGCCGATTGCGCCCACGGCTACATCCTGGATGGCTTCCCGCGGACGATCGGCCAAGCCGAGGCGCTGGACGCGATGCTGGCGGCGCGCGGCGGGGCGCTCGAGTTGGCGCTCAACATCGCCGTTGCGGACGAAGTGCTCGTGGCGCGGTGCGTCGGTCGCCGGCTGTGCGGCAACAAGGAGTGTGGCGCGATCTACCACACGGCCTCGAAGCCGCCGAAGCAGGAGAACGTCTGCGACCTCTGTGGCTCGGCGCTGCTCCATCGGGCGGACGACCAGGAGGACGCGGTCTCGGAGCGTCTTCGGAACTACCACCGCCAGACGCAGCCGCTCGAGGACTACTACCGGGCGAAGGGCATACTGCGCGAGGTCGACGGCGTGGGCACGCCGGACGAGGTCTACGGTCGCGTCCGGGCCGCGCTCGAGGCAGGGCCGGAGGCCTGAGGTGTCTCGGAGCGAGCGAGAGGTTATCCTGAAGACGCCGGAGGAGATCGAGGCGATCCGGGCGTCGGGCAGGATCGTCGCGGGCGCGCTCCGGGCGATGGCAGACGTGGCGCGGCCGGGCGTGCCGACGATCGTGCTGGATCGCGTGGGCGAGGACTACATCCGCGGCCACGGTGCGGTCCCGTCGTTCAAGAACTACCGGCCGCTCGGAGCGCCGAGGCCGTTTCCGTCGGCCCTGTGCGTCGCGGTGAACGATGTCGTGGTGCACGGGATCCCGAGCGAGAAGGTCGTGCTGCAAGAGGGCGACATCGTCGGGTTGGATATCGGGGCGTGCCTCGAGGGCTTCCATGCCGACGCGGCGCTCACGGTGGAGATCGGCGCGGTCGACGAGAAGGTCCGCAAGCTGGTGAGCACGACGCGGGCCGCCTTGGAGGCCGCGATCGAGGTTGCCCGGGTCGGCAAGCGGCTTCGCGATCTCTCTGCCGCCATCCAGCGGGTGGTGGAGGGAGGTCCGCGCGGGCCGAGGACCGGGATGCGGTGTGTGCGGGATCTCTCCGGCCACGGGGTCGGGAAGAAGCTGCACGAGCCACCCTCGGTGCTGAACTACGTGGACCGGGGCGCGGAGGACATGGCTCTGCAGGAGGGCATGACCCTCGCGGTGGAGCCGATGACCAGTCTGGGAGCCGCCTACACGCGGCTGTGCCCGCTGGACCAGTGGGGTGCTCGGACTGCCGACGGCGCGTGGAGCGCGCACTTCGAGCACACGATCGCGATCGTCGGGCGCGAGAGGGCGCGCGTGCTCACGACCCTGGACGACTGAAGGCGGCCGCGGGCCGCGCGATGTGGAGGTCTTGCCAGTTATGGCGGATCAGGAAAAGGCAATCAAAGTCCAGGGCATGGTGACGGAGAAGCTGCCGAACGGCGTCTTCCGAGTCCAACTCGAGCACGGCCACGAGGTGCTGGCTCACGTCTCGGGCAAGATGCGGATGAAGTTCATCCGGATCATGGTGGGCGATCGCGTCTCGCTGGAGATCTCGCCGTACGATCTCACGCGGGGCCGGATCACCTGGCTCCACCGCTAGGCGTCAATCGGGCGTGACCGCGCCCGCAACGTAGGAGTGATCGCAGTGAAGGTCAGGGCGTCGGTAAAGAAGATCTGCCCGGAGTGCCGGATCATCAAGCGGAGAGGCGTTCTCCGCGTGATCTGCCCGAAGGTCGCGAAGCACAAGCAGCGGCAGGGCTAGGCCCAATTCTGGAGGTGCTTTGGTTTGCCAATTAACGCGGTTTAAAATTTCCCGCTAAAAAACCGGGGGTGGGCCTAAAAACTTATTAAAACGGGATATTT
>CAZRDB010000069.1:0-6261 GCA_964598695.1 uncultured Armatimonadia bacterium | reverse complement strand
GCGGCAGGGCTCGGCCCACTTCTGGAGGTGCGTTCGGTTGGCACGTATCGCAGGAGTAGACTTGCCGCGAGACAAGCGCGTGGAGGTCGCTCTCACGTATATCTACGGCGTAGGTAGGCCGCGGAGCCGCGAAGTTCTCCGGGGTTGTGGGATCGACCAGAACACGAAGGTCCGCGACCTCACCGAAGAGGAGATCGCCCGGCTGCGTGCGCGGCTCGAGCGGGACTACGTGCTGGAGGGCGACCTGCGGCGCGAGATCCAGGGCAACATCAAGCGCCTGATGGAGATCGGCTGCTACCGCGGGATCCGCCACCGCAAGGGGCTCCCCGTCCGCGGCCAGCGGACCAAGACGAACGCGATGACCCGGCGCGGCAACAAGAAGAAAGTCGGGATCCGGAAGAAGAAGAAGGTCGCCCACTAATCGTGAGCCCCCCCGGCCGCCGCAGTGCGCGGCGGCGCGGGGGAGGAGCGCAGGGGCTGCCCGACGCAGGACCATGCCCGACGGCAAAGGAGTTCGAGAATGGCAAGGAAGCAGGCCAAGGCCGGCAAGAAGCGCCGCGAGAGAAGAGTAGTGCCCGAAGGTGTCGCGCACATCCAGTGCACCTTCAACAACACGATCGTTTCGATCACCGATCGCGTGGGCGAGGTCGTCTCCTGGGCGAGCGCCGGCACCGCCGGGTTCAAGGGCACCAAGAAGGGCACGCCGTTCGCGGCCCAGCTCGCGGCGGAGTTGGCCGCGCGCAAGGCCATGGACCAGGGCATGCGCAAGGTCGACGTCGAGGTGAAGGGGCCGGGCTCCGGCAAGGACACGGCCATCCGCTCGCTCGCCGCGAGCGGCCTCGACGTGGGCAGCATCAAGGACGTCACGCCGGTACCGCACAACGGCTGCCGGCCGCCAAAGCGCCGCCGCGTGTAGCCCGCGGGCTCGGGGGCACAGTACTCGAGCCGGTGCATGACACCGAGACCGGGTGCAGCGAAGCTGCACCCACCGACGGGGGTCAGAGCCTCAGATGGCGCAACTCGTACGTCCGAAGATCGAACTGCTGGCCGGAAGTGACGACCAGTCGTATGGCAAGTTCCTGATCGAGCCGCTGGAGCGGGGCTTCGGCGTGACGCTCGGCAACGCCCTTCGCCGGGTGCTGCTCAGCTTCATCCAGGGCCTGGCGTTCACGAGCGCTCGGATCGACGGCGTCGTGCACGAGTTCTCGACCCTGACCGGGGTCTACGAGGACACGACGGAGCTGCTGCTCAACCTCAAGGAGGTCTGCCTCCGTCCGGTCCTCGAGGATCCGGCGTCGGCGAACTTCTCCGAGGAGGAGATCTGGCGCGCCCGGATCAGCGCTTCGGGCGAGTGCGAGGTCACGGCGGCCGACGTCCAGTGCCCGCCGGAGTTCGAGATGGCGCGACCCGATCAGCACATCGCCTACCTGACCTCGCGCGACTCGCGGCTCGAGATCGAGCTGGAGGTCATGGCGGGGCGCGGCTACCGTCCGGCGGAGAAGCAGATCCCGTCGGCCGAGGTGGGCCGGATCCCGATGGACTCGGTCTTCAGCCCGGTTCGCAAGGCGAACTTCGTGGTCGAGCCGACCCGGCGCGAGCATCGGACCGATCTCGACCGCCTGATCCTCGAGCTGTGGACCAACGGCGGGATCTCGGCGGCCGACGCGATCAGCCAGGCCGCGCGCGTGCTCGACCAGTACCTGCACTTCTTCTTCGACTTCCGCCCGGTGGCGGAGGAGGCGGACCGCGGTCGGCTCGAGGCGGGCACGACCGAGAGTGCCGTCCTCGACTACCGCATCGAGGACCTGGACTTCTCGGTCCGCACCTTCAACTGCCTGAAGAAGGAAGGCGTGCTCAACATCCGCGAGCTGATCCAGCGGACGGAGCAGGACCTGATGGGGATCCGCAACTTCGGCCGCAAGTCGCTCACCGAGGTCCAGCAGAAGCTCGCCTCCCTTGGCTACTCGCTCCGTCGGACGGAGATCGAGGGCCAGGAGGAGGACGAGGACGAGGACCTGACCGACGAGTTGGACGGCGAAGACGAGGACGAGGAATAGGCCGCGGCGGCGGAGCCCCCGGCTCGTGCACCGTAGTGTGAGGAGAGTCGTACGATGAGGCATCGATGTGATCGGCGCAAGCTCGGCCGACCGACCGACCAGCGGATGGCGATGCTCCGCAACATCGTCAAGTCGCTGATCGTCCACGAGCATGTGGACACCACGCTGATGCGCGCCAAGGAGGCCCAGCGCCTCGCGGAGCACGTCTTCTCGATCTCGCGCGAGAACAGCGTCCACAACCGCCGCCTCGCCGCCAAGATCCTCGGTCCGGAGCGCCAGCCGACGCCGGTCGAGCGGAAGAAGCAGGGCAAGACGAAGGTCGACCCGATTCGCAAGCTGTTCGATGAGCTGGGTCCCGACTGCGCCAACCGCGAGAAGGGCGGCTACACGCGGATCACCCGGCTCGGGGCGCGGCGGGGCGACAACACGATGATGGCAAGGCTCGAGATCGTGCCGTGACCGCGCGTGTGATCTGCGTCCGTCTGGAGTACGACGGGACGGAGTTCTCGGGCTGGCAGGTCCAGCCGGGAGTTCGGACCGTCCAGGCGGAGGTGGAGGAGGCTCTCCGGAAGCTGACCGGGGAGGCGCTCCGGATCCACGCGGCCGGCCGAACCGACGCCGGCGTGCATGCGCGCAACCAGGTGGTCTCGTTCACGACAGCGAGCGGGATCCCCGGCGAGAGGTTCGCAGCAGGACTCAACCGGCACCTTCCGCGCGATGTCTGCGCGAGGGAGTCGGCGGAGGCCCCCGAGGGCTTCCACGCGCGCTACTCGGCGATCGGCAAGGTCTACGACTACCACGTCGTGGCGAGCCCGACGCGGAGGCCGCTTCTCGAACGGTGTAGTTGGGTCGTCTGGCCCGAGCCGAACGTGGACCGGATGCGCGGCGCGGCGGAACTGCTCGTGGGCGAGCGAGACTTCGCGGCCTTTGCCGCAAGTGGGAGGAAGCCGGGAGAGACGATCCGGCGGGTCGAAGAGGTGAGCGTGGCGCGAGGCCCGCTCGCAGCGGTGCGGCCGGAGTGGGCGGAGACGCCCGCCGAGGTCTGGATCCGGATCCGTTGTGTCGCGAACGGCTTTCTCTATAAGATGGTCCGGAACATCGTCGGCGCACTGATCCACATCGGGCGCGGACGGATCGGCCCCGATGTGCTCGTGGAGGCGCTACGGACGGGAAGGCGAGACCTGCTTCCTCCGACCGCGCCGCCCAACGGTCTTGTGCTCACGGATGTGCGCTACCCGGCGGACGAAGCGGCCGGGTAGGAGGCGCGAAGGGAAGAACGTTGTGATGCGAACTCTCAGCGCGAAGCCTGAAGAGATCCAGCGGAAGTGGTATGTCGTCAGTGCCGAGGGCGAGGTGCTGGGCCGGCTCGCGACCCGAGTGGCCACCGTGCTGCGGGGCAAGCACAAGCCGTTCTTCAGCCCGCACGTCGACTGCGGCGACCATGTGATCATCACCGACATCGAGAAGATCGTCCTCACGGGTCGTAAGATGGACCAGAAGATGTACTACTCGAACTCGGGCTACCCCCACGGCCTGAAGTCGGCCAACCTCCGTCGGATGATGGAGAAGCACCCCGAGAAGGTCATCCTCCACGCGATCCGGGGCATGCTGCCGCACAACCGGCTCGGACGTCAGGTGATCCGCAAGCTCAAGGTATACGTCGGGCCGAACCACCCGCACGAGGCGCAGTTGCCGGAGCCGCTGCCGCAGGCCTAACCGTCGGGTGGGTCGGATGGAAGGACAGACAGGGAACATGTCGGACACCAGGTACTACGGCACGGGACACCGGAAGACGTCCGTCGCGCGCGTCTGGCTGAAGCCGGGCTCGGGCGCGGTCACCATCAACGACCGCGAGGGCGGGGTCTACCTCTGCCACGACGCGCTCGTGACGATGGTGCGCCAGCCGCTGCTGGCCGCGGAGGTCGCGGATCGCTTCGACGTCGTCGCGACGGCCAAGGGAGGCGGGATGGTCGGCCAGGCCGGCGCGCTCCGTCACGGCATCGCGAAGGCGCTCCTGGAGTACGATCCGGAGCTGCGCGTTCGGCTCAAGCAGGCCGGCTTCCTGACGCGCGACCCGCGCGTCAAGGAGCGCAAGAAGTGGGGTCACAAGCGCGCCCGTCGCGGCTTCCAGTTCTCCAAGCGCTAGAGGCTACGCGGCCCGCTTCACGGCAACCAATGCAGAGCCGATCCTCGGGTGGCACACACGGACGCAGGCGCCGGGTGTCACACGGGGGTCGGCTCTTGTTGTACGGCGCACGGGGGGGCGAAGGGCGCGGACGCCCCGGGCGTCCAAGGAAGCGATGGCAGTCGGAGACACAATGAGGCGCGTGGGCGTCGTGGCGCTGTGGGCGCTGGCCGCGCTCGCGGCGGGCTGCGGCCGTGGGGGGCCGGCGCCCTCGCTGTGGGGAGGCGACCCGGTGGCGCGGGAGACGGCCGATCTCGCGTCCGACCGGGCGCGCGCCCGTCGGCGGCCCTTCGAGGGGCGGCCGGTTCCCGCCGAGCTGGCGCGGGACGGTCCTGTCGACCGCCTCGGTCTCGTGGTCCACGGCGAGCCGCTCGTCTACGCCGAGGCGCGAACCGACGCCAGTCCGATCAGCCGGGTCGAGCCGGGGGAGTATGTCCCGGTGCTCGAGGCCCGCGCGGGCTACGCGGGCCTGCGGATGGCCGACGGCCGGCTCGGCTGGATGCACGGCAGCCACCTGACGATCCTCGAGGAGCCCGCCACCCCGCCGCCGAGTGAGGCCGACGGCCCCGGCGAGCGTCTCGTCGCGCGCGCGATGGCCTACATGGGGGTCCCCTACGTGTGGGGCGGCACGAACGTCTCCGGTTTCGACTGCTCGGGGCTCGTACAGCGGGTCTTCCAGGAGGAGGGGCGCAAGCTCCCGCGGGTCGCCTGTGACCAGGCGCAGGTCGGCGTGCCGGTCGCGCTCGGCGCGCTGGAGCCGGGCGACCGGGTCTACTTCCAGGCCGGCCACGAGATCGATCACACGGGGCTGTACATGGGCAGCGGCCGGTTCATCCACGCGAGCGGCTCGGGCGGCGCGGTCCGGATCGACGACCTCCTCTCCCCGCGGTGGCAGCGGATCTACGCGGGGGCCCGCCGGTAGGCCGGCGCCCCGCAGACACCTGTGCCGCCCACTGGTTTCGCGCGCGTACCGGCCCTGGCAGGAATGCCGCGTCGCGCAGCGAATGCCGAAGCGAGGTGTGGGAGACGGTCGGTACGTCGAAGGAGGCAGGTCGAAATGCGACGCAGAGGCTTCACCCTCATTGAGCTGCTAGTCGTAATCGCCATCATCGCCATCCTAGCAGCGATCCTGTTCCCGGTCTTCGCCAAGGCGCGGGCCAAGGCACGACAGACGTCGTGTCTCTCCAATGTCCGGCAGCTTGCGACAGCTGTCCTCTCCTATGCCCAGGACTACGACGAGGCGTACCCCTACCTTGCCTGGAATGGTGGCGACACCATCGGCCTGCATTGGCAGGACCTGACCAACCCCTACGCCAAGAACACCCAGATCTGGCTCTGCCCGGAGACCCAGGGCAACGACGGGGTCGAGACCTCCGGCTGGTGGAACGACGGCAACCCGGGTAACGGCCCGAATCGCGCGTATGTCAACCGGCGCACGGGCTACACCTGGAACGAGAGCGCCGCGTGGTTCGTCCACATCGCCGACAGCAGCAACCCGGCGACCACCTACCTCATGATGGACAAGGGCAACTCGCTCTGCTTCACGACGTGGTACGACTGGTACGGCCGCGCGATGATCACCACCCGCAACTGGGTCGCACAGGAGGGGCCGCACAACGACGGCAAGAACTGCAACTTCGCCGACGGCCACGCGAAGTGGGTCAAGAGCATGCAGCTCCGGGCGCGCGACATCACCGACCAGGCCCAGTACAACGACCCCAACTCGCCCTACTACGGCCACATGTCGAACTAGCAGCTCCCGAGCGGTATCCCCGGGCGATCCTGAGAGGATGGAACGCAAGATGAAGCGCGCGATGTGGTTGGCGGCCGTTGTTGCCCTCGTGGTGATCGGCCTCGTGCTTGCTGGCTGCGCCAAGAAGAACACGGCCGGGCCGCAGGGCGCCGGGCAGCCGACGTACGTCTCCGGCGGAACCGGCGCGCCCCCGGCCGCGGGTCCGAACGGCAGGCCCGCTGGCGGCGCCCCCGCCAAGGATCGCCCGGGGGGCAAGCGTCAGTTCC
>CAZRDB010000068.1:7119-22032 GCA_964598695.1 uncultured Armatimonadia bacterium | reverse complement strand
ACCCCCAGTGGGCGGGCCCCGACGACGGCGGCATGGAGATGAGGGTCGACGAGAAATTGCATGGGGCCTGCCCCGGAAAATCCCCCCCCAGTAACACCCCCAACCCCCCCCCGCGCGGGGGGGGGGGGGGGGGGGCGGGCGCAAGCCCCGCCCCTACCACCGGACCTCGATGGTCGGCGAGCCCTCCACCTCGAGGATCAGCCGGCCCTTGTCGGCGATGTACTGGTTCGGCCCCTCGAGCGCGACCGTCCGGCCGTTGACCAGGACCACCGGCTCGGCGCGCAAGCCCACGATGAGCAGCGAGTAGGGACGGCCCGTCCAGCCGCGCACGCGGACCCGCACGCTTCGGGCGCTCTCCTGCGCCCGCTCGATCGCCCCCGGCGCGTGCACCAGAAGACCGCTCGCCCGGAAGACGCGGAAGTCGTAGACCTCCGGCCCGCCCACGAGGCGAATCGCGCTGGCCTGAACCGTCCCCGGGTTGATCGCCACGCCGTTGCGTGTCTGCGGCCGAAGGTTGAACGAGTCCGGCAGCAGCCCCTCGAGGTCGGGCTCACCGAGCGGGTAGTTCTGCTGGATCCCGCTTGCGGCAATGCCGTCGGCCAGCCGCTTCCACAGCGCGGCGTTCCCGGGGTCGTGGCGGATCAGCCGATAGAGCGCGTCGGAGTAGACCAGGCCGCACCACTGGACGGGGAGGCCGAACCACGAGCCCACCCACTGTGTCGCGCCGAAGACGGGGATCGTCGCGTACGGCCCCACAGGCCGGTCGGCGGGGTTCCGCAGGTAGACGAACGGCACACCGGTCCAGGCCCAGTAGATCGCCCGCTCCAGCAGATCGCGCTCCCCCGTCAGCTCGTAGCCGAGCGTGTAGGCCCGCACGAGGTACGCCGAGGCGAGGATGTCCGGCGTGTGGAGCGGCACCTCCCAGGTCTGCGCGCCGCGAGGGGTGCTGTCGTCGAACCGGTCGAGCGCGCGCAGCATCCGTAGCCCCGTGCGCACCAGCTGTGGGTCCCCGCTGACGGTGGCCTCCTGCAGCAGGGCCGCCACGCGCCCCGCCGTGAGCCCGTTCGCGTCGGGCGCGAAGTGGGTCCTACCGTAGTCGAGAGCCCCTGGGGCCTGCCGGTAGAGAACCGCGCCATCGGGCTCGAAGCCAGCGAGCGTCGCCCTGCCCGCCTCCTCCGCCGCCTGCGCGTTCTCCGCGACGTGGCCGAAGACCAGCGACTGGGCCGGGTAGCGGACGTGCGAGACGCCGGCATGGTCGTACGCGCCGGGCTCGACCTGGAAGAGCGCTGCTCCGGCCGCCGCGTCGAGCCGCTGCCGCAGGCCGGCATCCTCGGTCATGCGCGCAAGCCAGGTCATCCACAGGGCCGCGTCGGCTGCCGGAGAGGCCGTCGCGTTCCACCCTGGCCAGTAGGCATGGCGGTAGCCGCCGTCCTCGCCGATCCGCGAATCGAGCCAGCCCGCCGCAGCCTGCCGGACGTAGCCCTGCAGGCCGAGACCGGTCTGCGGAACGGGCGGGAGCGGACGCAGCGCCACGTACTGCTGCACAGCGGGAACCACACTGGTGCCCTGGCCGCCGATGATCGTCGCCTCGAGAGTGAGCGGCGCATCCGGCTCCAGCAGCTGGCCGCCGTAGGGGAGAAGGCTGCCCTCCTGCCGGTCGAGACCGTTCGAGCCGGGGAAGAGCACGCCCATCGTGTGCCCGCCCGAGCCGAAGAGACGATCGGGCGCGTCGAACACCGGCGCGACCTCGGGCCGCTGGTCCCAGATCAGGCCCACGTACCGGCCCTCGGCCTGCACCACCATCAGCGGGAAGGTCACCTTGGCCGTGTCCGGCACCTGGCGCTTGCTGCCTGGGCCGGTGATATCGGCCTCACTGCTGCTCGTGTCTGGGGCGTCCATGTACTCGAGGCCCGCGAACAGCGCATGCTCCTGCTTGGGGCCGAAGCTCCCGACGCCGGGGTGGAGGATCAGCAGCGGGAGGTAGCAGACATCGCGCTGGGCGTCGACGCTGACGGTCGTGCGGATGGTGACCGAGCCACTCACCTTCCCGCGCCGGAGCGCCTGCTGGATCACCCACATCCCGCCATCGGGGTCGCGGAACCGCGCCTCGATCGTGGTCGCGCCGAGCCGCTGGAGGCACTGGACCTCAGCGAGCCGGGCGACATCGAGCCACCGCATCGAGCCGCCCCCGGCATAGCCGATCAGTGGCCGCGTGTTGCCGACGGCGACCTGGCGCCCCGCCACCTCGACGGTGATCCCCCCGAGCTGCCGTACGCTCTGCCGGACGACGAGGTCGCCGCTCTGGAGGCGTCGCGCGCCGTCCATCTCCGGTGGGTCGGGCACGGGCCACGCCGGGGACGTGGGGACCACCCGCTCCTCGAACGCGATCGAGGCGATGACACAGCGGCCCTCGATGCCCGGCGGGTCGAAGCGGAGGCCAACGCCGGGGCCCAGCGCGGGGATTGGGACGCGGACCGTGAGCCACTCGCCCGCGGTCGGGACCGTGAAGCGAACCGAATCCGCCTCGCTCGGCCCCCTCGTCGCGGTGAAGGGGAAGATCTGACCCACCCCCGCACGGTCCGACTTCAGCCGGATCGTGAGCCACAGAGGGGTCTCGGCGGGGTAGTCGCGGAGGGGGCCCTGGATGTACGGATCGAGGCCGGTGATCTCGACCGCCATGCCGTCGGCGGTCGCGGCGATGCTCCCGACATCGTGTGTGGGACGCCACGCGCGGACTTGGTCGCCGTCGGTGAAGTCGAACGCCGGAAGGCCCTCGGCCCGCGCTGCGGAGGCCGCTCCGAGGAGGACGAGCAGAGCCGCCGCCGCGGCCGCGATGAGGCTTCTCGGTGCTGTCGGCATGGTGTTCCTCTCCCGGGCCGGGCCAAGACCGTGCGCGACCGGCCTCGCGCGGCTGTTCCACGAGCGAGCGCGACCACCTCCCCGGGGCGCGGAGGGCGCCCGGAAGCCTCCTGTGAGGGGTCTGGGCGGCTGGCACGAGAATCACTCGTGACAGGCAAGGAATCTTCGAGAATTGGTGTGAAAACCTCCGCAGAAGTTGATCCGATTGCTCGTCTGTCCGTCCGTTGCAGTGCCGCGGACCCAGCGCCCGCGGCCCGCACTCGGGCGGGGTGTGGGCGCGGCGGCCAGTCTGAACTTCGGGGGCTCCCCGGCTGTTGCCATCGGTGACAGCCTGAGTCCTCGAACCCAGTCAGCTCCCAGGCGGGAGCCACGGGGGAAGGTGCTATGGGGAACGGCGAGTTGTTCCCCGTCGAGACTCAGGCGGAGTCCGCCTCCCTGGTAGGGGAGGCCGAGGAGGCCTGGCTCGACGAGATGGGTCGCAGGATCACAGCCCCGTATCGAACCGATCGCGAACTGCTTGAGGACTCCCTCCAGCTTCTCGACCTTCGGCAGCGCCTGTACAGCCACAAGGTCCGGGCGCGCGAGTGGGATGACGAGGGCCTCAGCGACCCCGACTACGAGCAGACGCGCAAGGGAGAGCTGCAGCGCCTGCAGCTTCGCGTCGACCGGCTGGTCGAGCGGATCGAGACCAAGCGCTCGATCGCCGCGGCCCAGGGCCAGACCTACCTGGTCGACCGCTTCGCCGCGAAGTACGGCCTCGACGAGACCGAGCTGCAGATCCTCCTGATCCTCCTGCTCGAAGACATCACGGTGAACGGCCAGAAGACCTACTCGCGGGGCCGCGACATCCTCGGCATCCTCATCGAGGACCGCATCGACGTCCTCGCCGCCCGCCGCTACCTCTACCCCTCGGGGGCGCTGGTCCGCAGCGGCCTGATGACCTCCTCGGCCGCTGCCGAGTCGACGGTCCTCGACGCCTACTTCAAGATCTCGGAGCGCGCGATCCAGGAGCTGCAAGACCCCTGCCGCGAGGCCCCCCAGAGCGTCGGCAACCTGCGCGAGCAGGCCCCCAACTTCGGCCGCGCGCTCGGCGAGCCCCGCTTCACCCTCCGCGACATCGTCCTCCCCGCCCCCGTCCTCGGCCAGGTCGAGCACGTGGTGCGCTTCGCCGAACACCGCGCGACGATCCTCGACCAGTGGGGCTACGGCGAGGTCCACGGCCGCACCGGCCACTCGACCGTGCTGTTCAGCGGCCCCCCCGGCACCGGCAAGACCATGGCCGCACATGCCGTCGCCAGCTCGCTCGGCAAGAAGATCCTCATGGTCTCCTACCCCGAGGTCGTCAGCAAGTGGGTCGGCGACACCGAGAAGAACCTCCTCGCGCTGTTCCAGGAGGCCCGGAGCAACGACGCGGTGCTCGTCTTCGACGAAGCCGACGCGCTGTTCTACACCCGCATGCAGGTCTCGAACGCGACCGACCAGAGCTTCAACCGCGAGGTCAACGTCCTCCTGCAGGAGGTCGAGCGCTTCGAGGGCGTGTTGATCCTCACCACCAACCGCGCCGAGGGTCTCGACCCGGCCTTCGAGCGCCGGATCGCCGTCCGCGCCGTCTTCCCGATCCCCGACGCGGCCTCGCGCCGTGAGATCTGGCGTCGCCATCTCCCCGAGCAGGCCCCGCTTGCGGCCGACGTCGACCTCGAGGCGCTCGCCCACGAGTTCGCCTTCGCCGGCGGGCACATCAAGAACGCGACGCTCCGCGCGGCGGTCGCCGCCGCTTCGCGGCCGATCGCGGAGCGGGTCATCCGCCAAGCCGACCTCCGTGGCGCCGCGCTCGAGGAGAAGCGAAGCCTCGCGGGCGGCGACAGCGACCGCACGATCGGCTTCCAGGTTCCCGCGAGCGCCTAGCGGGCCACCCCGCGCGCGACGATCGCGAACCCGCTCCCGCCGCGCGGGAGCCCTACCGCCCCGAAGGCAAGGCCAACCCCGAGACGCTTCCAGCGCTCGCGCCGTCGTACGTACCGACGACGCCGGGGAACCCGCTCACCGGCCGTCCGCTGGTCTGACGACGAACCGCTGGCCTCCCTCCCGCACACGGCCGGGCCTGGCCTGCCGCGTGCAGTTTGCGGCAGGTGTCCCGCAACCGGCAGCGCACAAACCAGTAGAAGCGGTTCGCGGATCGACCGATCGAGGAGAGGAGAGATCGATGGTCAAAACGTTTGCCATGGGGGCGTTGGCCCTCCTGCTGGGCGCGGTGCTGCTCGTGGGGTGCGGGAAGAAGAAGCCGGCGGAGGGCGCGGCGGTGCCGCAGCTCAACTCGAGCAAGATCACGACGCCCGACGGCAAGACGGTCGAGGGCGGCAGCGCGACCACCCCGTCCGAGTTTGAGGCTCGCGTCAAGGGAGCGCAGGGCGGCAAGTAGGCCCCCCGGGCGGTTGGTCACGGGGCGATCGTCAGGTACGCAAGGAGGTTGGACAATGCGAGCTGCACGAAGCACGAAGCGTGGCTTCACCCTGATTGAGCTGTTGGTGGTTATCGCCATCATCGCCATCCTCGCGGCGATCCTCTTCCCGGTGTTCGCTCGGGCGCGTGAGAAGGCCCGACAGACCAGTTGCCTCTCGAACACGCGACAGATCGGCACGGCCGTCCTCAGCTACATGCAGGACTACGACGGGAGGCTCTACTACTTCCAGTGCCTCCATGCCGCCTTCCAGACCCCGCCCTGGCCCGCCGATGGCAGCAACATCACGATCATGCTCGACGGCGGAACCCAGCGATTCCTCAACCCCTACATGAAGAACAGCCAGATCCTCGTCTGCCCCAGCGATGACGAGGGCGATTACTGGAGCCGCCGCAGCTCCGGCTGGGTCAACACGGCGAACGCGATCTTCCCCGACATGACCCACGTCGTCTCGTCCTACTACTTCCGCTACTGGATCGACTACAACGGCGCCAACGGCAACATCCTGAAGGAGGCGCTCCTCGGCCAGCCGGCCCAGCAGGTTGTCTACAGCGACGTCCAGGCCTTCCACATCGACCCCAAGAATGTCTGGACGACCGGCCCCGAGCCGCAGATCAACGCGACCTTCTTCGATGGCCACGCCAAGGTCTGGCGCCACGTCACGGCCCAGGACTACCCCGGCGGCTCGGTCCACGACCTCAACTGGATGTGGTTCCGCCCGGACGGCACCCCGATCCAGGGCAGCCACCAGAACGAGCCGGGCAGCGGGCGCGACGTCCGCTAGCAGACGGCCGAACCCGTACATGCGAGGGCCCGAGCGACGCCGCTCGGGCCCTTGTTGTCTGAGGCAACGCCGGAGCCGTGCTAGAACCGCACCTCGAGGCCGGTGCGCGCCGACTCGTAGATCCCGTCGAGCATCCGCTGGACGACGATCCCGTGCTCGAGCGTCGCGACGGGCTGCGCCCGGTCGGCGATGCAGTCGATGAAGTGCTGTAGCTCTCCCTCGTGGCCGTAGACCTGCGGCACCTCGGGACGGATATCGACCGGAGCCTCGCCGTACAGGTCGGTGTGGATCACGCACGGGTCGAGGCTCGCGCCGCCGCGGTTGCCGAAGAGCTGCACGTTGGCGCCGGCGGTGTTGACGTGGGAGGCCCAGCTCGCCTCGACGAAGATCGTCTTGCCGCCCTCGAGCCGGATCATCCCGCAGCCCAGGTCCTCGACGTTGAAGACCCCCTCCGGCACGACCTTCCGGCGGCCGCCGATCCCCTTGCGACGCGGCCCGAACTCCGCGTAGACGGCGCCGGTGCAGCTCACCGGGCTCGGGCAGCCCATCAGCCACCAGGCGATGTCGAGGACGTGGACGCCGAGGTCGATCAGCGCCCCCCCGCCCGACTGCGCCTTGTTCGTGAACCAGGTGCCGTAGCCCGGGATGCCCTGGCGACGGAGGTAGCTGGCCTTCGCGTAGTAGATCTCCCCGAGCTGGCCCTCGTCGACCGCCCTGCGGAGAAGCTGCGCGGGGCCGGTGAAGCGGCTGCTGAAGGCGGTCATCGCGATGTTGTTGCCGTGGCGTGCCGCCGCCTCGAGGATCCGGCGCCCTTCCTCGACCGAGGTGCCGATCGGCTTCTCCACGATGATGTGCTTGCCGTGCTCCAGCGCACAGATCGCCACCTCGGCATGGAGATGGTTCGGGGTGCAGACGCAGACGGCGTCGACCTCCGGGTCGGCACACAGCTGCCGGTAGTCCTGGTACGTGCGGGAGACCCCGAGGGTCTGGGACTGCTGGGCGAGGACCTCGTCATCGACATCGCAGAGCGCCGCGATCCGACCGCCCCGCGACTTCTGGATGCCGGTCGCGTGTGCCCGACCGATCCCAAGCCCCACGATCCCGAAGCGAATCTGGGGAGAACTCACCATGGCACCTCTGGGAAGCACGAGATTGCGCCGGATTGTACCACGGGGTTCGGGGCCTGTCACGCCGCCCGGCGGCCGTACAACAAAGCAGGAGGGGCTCCCGGGGGAACCCCTCCTGGCGGTGACTGCTTTGGCTTGGAGCCACCTGACTACCCTTGGTTTCGTCTTGCTGAAGGAAGAGCGGTGAGGCTAGCTCCTACAGCCACCTCGACTGTCCGAATGCATACTTATCCAGACCACCTCCTTCCTCAGTCTATAGGCAGCTTAGCCCGCTCCCGCGACACGCGTCAAGCGCCTCTCGGGCAGGAGCCCGGCCGCGCTCGTGGAAACGGTCCTGGGCCCGGCCAACGGGGGCCGGCCCCCGCCCCCGACGCTCCGTCGGGAGATAGGATGGGAACCATGACCGACCGCACCGCAAGCGAGAGTCTCTTAGCCCCCACCGCGCCTGACGCCCCGGCCCCGAGCCGTCGCGGCTTCCTCCGCCTCGCGGCCTGCGGCGCCGCCGGCCTGCTCGCGAGCCGCGTCCCCGCGGCCCAGGCCGAGCCCGCGGCGTACACGCGGCTCATGGCCGAGGCCGATGCCTGCAAGAAGACGGGCGACATGGCCGGCATGGCGGCGGCGATCCGCAAGGCGCTCGCCGAGTGGGAGGGCACGGAGTACGCCTGGCGCAGCCTCGCCTGGTCGCTCAAGCGCGCGGGCGAGTTCGAGGAGTCGCTCCAGGTGGCGCGCGCGAACATCGGCCGCCATGGAGAGACGCCGTGGACCCTCGCCCAACTCGGCGACTCCGCCCTCGGGGTACACGATGCCGAGCTGACGACACGGGTCCTCCGCAGCGCCGGCCGGATCGGGATCCGTCGCGACAACCCGGCGCTGCCGGCGCTCCGCGACGTCCACCTCGGCTGGCTCGGGATGTTCGGCGTGAAGCGGATCTCGGTCACCTGGACCGCTGAGACCGACGGCCTCGACCACCCCGGGAACCTCCTGTGGGTGCGGCTCCCGCAGATGCGCCACCCGCGGCAGGACGTGCGGTACGAGGTCCTCTCCGGCGTGGCCGAGCCGACGCGCGTCCAGTCGCGCGAGGTCGACTACCTGCGCGTGCGCTACACCAAGGGCGCCCCGGTCGTCATCCGCACGGACTGCGTCGTGCGGCCCGGCACCTACCCGCTCGCGACGCTGCGGAAGACGGTCAAGGGCCATGTCCCCGCCGCCGTGGCCCACGAGTACCTCGGCAAGTCGGACGACTGCCCGATCGACCCCTTCGGCCCGCAGTGCAAGAGCCTGATCGCGGAGCTGCGCGGGGCGACGCACTACGAGACCATCGACCACATCATGCGCTGGATGCGCGACAACTTCCGCTACATCGACAACCGGACGCAGGACTCCGAGGGGCTGCTCATCCAGCACTTCGGCGTCTGCCACCACTACAGCGTCGTGATCGTCGCCCTGTGCCGCGCGGCCGGCATCCCCGCCCGGATCGTCGGCGGCGAGGTCTTCGGCTGGAACGGCCCCAACGACGAGACCGTCGCATGCGGCGGCTCGCACGGCTGGGTCGAGGTCTACCTCCACCCCCTCGGCTGGGTCGAGCTGGACGGCCTCGGCTACGGCTCCTTCGGCGCGACGCAGCGCGACCTCGGCGTCTACCTCCGCTTCCACAACGTCGGCCACCTCGGCAACCCGATCCTCCCCTACGAGTGGTCGATGCAGGGCTTCACGAAGATCGAGGGCAGGCTGCTCGGCGTGACGCCGTACTGCGAGCTGTAGCCTACCGGCTGTAGGTGGGGCCGTGTCCCTGGCGAGACGCCCCGGCGGCGTCGCGACGGGCGCGGCCCCACGCCCCGAGTGCGGCGTCGTCGCCGAGCCGAGGGCACAGGCCTATGCGGACCTGGTAGGGGCGAGTGGCCACTCGCCCGCGGGAGCCCGCCCAACGCGCCACCAGCGGTCCGACTTCCCCCTTCGTGACGTGCTCGGCCCCGCCGGGGCCAAGCACCCTCAGGGCCGTCGGGGCGTGGCCGACAGGAGGAAGCGGCGGCGGACAGGCACGGAGAGGGTGTCCCGTCATCCGGCGGCAAAGACGGCCACGAGCCCGGCGTAGTACCCCACCGGCAACGCCACGATGGCCGCGAGCCGGCTGCCCGCCGCGGCGGTCCACGCGACGGTGCGGAGCCTCGGGTCATTGAGCCCAAGGCGTCGAGCGACGTAGATGGCGAGCGGTGCATCGATGACCACCGATGTGACGACGGCCGCGCCGAAGGCAAGCCAGCGAGCTGACGGCGCCGCGAGAGCCACCACCCACGCCGCGAGGATCCCGGCGGCGGCGCCGGCCGACAGCGAGACGGCGGACAGCCGGACGGCCACCCCTCGACGCCAGCCGAGCTCCGTGCGGTAGATCCAGACGTGGACGCAGGCCAACGCGGTGAGCATGGCGAGGCCACCGCCGGCCGTGCAGGCGAGCGCCAGCTCGTTCATGGTTCTGCACCACTGCTCCGCCTGCTCGGGGGGCATGCTCATCTGCATCGCCACCACCTCCCTGGGGCAGAGAGTAGCCCCAAGGGGCGCCGGCCACGACGACCTGGGACCGCGACCTGGGGCACCCGGGTGCAACCCGGGCGCACCTGAGTGCGCCCGGGCCCAAGGGCCGGCAGCACTCGGGGAGGATGGCCCATCTGCGAGTGGAATCGCGATTCGGATCGGGCACGTCGCGGCAGTGACCAGGGATGCGCGCTTCGATGGGGAGGAAACACATGCAGGGCACTCGGGATGGCCACGTACGGGCACGGCAGGCCGCAGTGGACGCGCTGGCGCCACTGCTGACGGGAAGCGGCAACGGGGCCGTATGGGACAAGCGGCGCCTCCAGGAGCTTGCCGCAGCAGAGGAGGTCCTCGCCGCAATCGTCCGCGGGGTGTGCGACCCCATGTTCGTCGCCAACCGCGACCTCACGATCGTCTACATGAATGAGGCCTGCGCCAAGGCCGTGGGGCTCTCGCCGGCCGAGGTCGTCGGCAAGCGCTCCTGTCGCGAGGTCTTCGCGGCCGACATCTGTGAGACCCAGTGCGCGCTCAAGGGCTGCATGGCCACCGCCTGCTGCGTGACGGGAACCCGGGCCACGATGCGGACGAAGAAGGGAGGCGAGGTCCCCATCATTGTGAGCGCCTCGCCGCTGGTCGCGTCGGACGGCACCGTCCTCGGCGGGATGGAGATCGTTCGCGACGTGAGCGCGGATGTCGCGCGCGAGCAGGCGATCGCCGATCGGGAGGAGTACGCCCAGAGCGTGATCCGGGGGATCACCGACCCGTTCTTCATCGTGGACGAGAACCTCGTCGTCACCTACATGAACGAGGCCTGCGCGCAGGCGATCGGCTACAGCGTCGGGGAGGTCGTGGGCAAGATGCAGTGCCGCGAGACCTTCCGCGCGAGCATCTGCGACTCCGCGTGCGCCATTCGGCACTCCATGCGCACTGGTGAGGCGATCTCCGGGGCGCGCGTGACGGTGCGCAACCGCGCCGACCAGGAGATCCCGGTGGTCGTGAGTGCGGCGGCGATCCGTGACTCGTCGGGGAAGGTCATCGGCGGATTCGAGCTGATCCGCGACATCACGAAGGAGATCGAGATCGAGCGTCAGGTGCGCGAGGCCTCGGGCTCGATCGCGCGGGCCAGCCAGGATGTCTCGCGCAGCCTCAAGGACGTGGCCCTGGTCGCCGAGCAGGTCGCGCAGTCGGTAGAACGGATCGCCCGCGAGATGGAGGGCATCGCGGCCCGCTCGGGCGATGTCGCCGACCGCGCCACTCGCAGCATCTCGAGCGCGCGCGACGCCGTCTCGCGCATGGCGGGTGTCCGCGACAGCGCCGAGGGGCTCGTCGGTGGGATGCGCGACCTGAGCGGCCGTGCCGACGAGATCGGCGGGATCACCCAGGTGATCGACGGGGTCTCGCAGCAGACCAACCTGCTCGCCCTCAACGCCGCCATCGAGGCCGCTCGGGCCGGCGAGCACGGTCGGGGCTTCGCGGTGGTCGCGCAGGAGGTGCGGAAGCTGGCCGAGCAAGCGGCACAGGCGACCGGTGGGATCTCGTCGCTCGTGCACACGATCCAGGCCCAGGTCACCGAGCGGGTCCGTGATGCCGAGGGATCGGCCGGCGCGCTGTCGCAGGCCGCCGACCAGGTCGGCGATGTCGTTGCGGAGTTCGACGCGATGGGCGCCGCCGTCCAGGAGACGCAGACGAGCGCAACCGAGGTCTCGGCGATCACGCAGGAGGTCTCGGCCGCGACCGAGGAGATGAACGCGACCTTCGAGGAGGTCTCGGCCTCGGCTGAGGAGTTGGCGCGCCTGGCCGACGCACTTCTCGTGACCGCCGAGCGCCTGGGGACGTAGCCGTGCCGTCCGCCCCCCCTCCGTGTCGCTCCGAGCGGGAGGGGGGGCGGGCGCGGATGCCGGCCAGGGGGGCGCCTCCTGCGGCGCCGCTACAGCTCCAGTCTCTTCATCTGCTCGATGTAGTACGTGTAGTCGGCGAGCGAGGTCTCCGGGATGATCAGGTGGTCGGGCAGCGGCACGAAACCGCCGGCGCGCATGATCGGCTTGCGGCGCTCGATCTCGGCGTCGGTCGCGGCCGCGCCCTTGGCGATCTGGCGCTTGTCGATCCCGCCGAAGACCCGCAGCTCGCGGCCGTACCGGTTGCGGTAGTCCATCGGGTCGGCGTCCCACACCCCGATCTCGATCGGGAACATGATGTTGACGCCGCCCTCGAGCCAGCCGGGCACGAGGTCGTCGATGTAGCCGTCGCAGTCCACCAGGTACAGGTTCGTCCCGTACTCCCGCAGCTTCGCCGAGATCTTCTTGTAGGCCGGCACGACACACTGCTCCCACGCCCAGGGGCTGATCAGCGGGCCGCTCCGGCCGCAGATGTCCTCCCAGCCCCAGCCGAGATCGGCCCGGATCCTCGGCAGCGTCTGGTCGAGCGTCCAACACACGAGATCGGCCAGCGTGTCGCACATCTCGAACAGGAGGTCCGGGTCATCACCCTGGCAGTAGGCGAGGTTCTCGACGCCCATCCAGTCGCGAATCCACCCGCCGAGAGCCGCGCAGGGAACGCTGATCGCTCCGCCGTACGCGTTGAGCCGCTCGATGTGCGCGTCGAGGTCGGCCGGGATGCGGGCCGGGTCGGGCTGGAGCCGCTTCTTGTACTCCGGCCACGACGCGCGGTCGCGCAGCAGGAAGTCGATGTAGTGCGGGATGCTGCTCTTGCCCTTCCAGTGCTGGGCGACCACGCCGTCGCCCTGCCGGAAGATGCGGTACTCCGCGGTCTCCTCGATCGTCTCCTCCTCGAAGCGCGGGAAGAGGCCTTGGTTGATCGGGATGTTCCACGGCATCGGCTCGGTTCCGAAGTGCGCGTGGCGGTCGGCGTCGCGCGCCAGGCCCTCGCGCTCCCAGCGCTCGGCCGTCTCGCCCCACTCGGCCCAGTGGTAGACCGGCATCCGGTCGACGGGCTCGTAGTTCATGATCGCCAGAAAGCGCTCGCGTGACGTCATGCGGTGTTCCTCCCTGACCGACAGAATGCGGCAGACGATAGGGGTTCTGCATTCAATGCGGAACACCTGGCAGCGGAAGCCACTGGCGACAGGAGAGATTGTCGATGGGAACCGTCTTCCGCCCGGCCCGTCCCGAGGAGATCGAGGAACTGGTCGCGCTGCTCGCGCTGGTGTTCGACGGCGGCGGGACCTTCTTCCGCCGGATCATCGAGGAGGACCCGTGGCGGGCCCTTGGCCGGACGTTCGTCGCCGAGGAGAACGGCCGCCTCGTCGCCAACGTGCAGGTCCACTGCCGGCCCGTGCGCGTGGGGCGCGCGACGCTCACGATGGGCGGGATCGGCCACGTCGCCACCCACCCGGACTTCCGCCGTCGCGGCATCGCGGGCAGGCTGCTCGAGGAGCAGATCGCCTTCATGCGGGCCACCGGCTACCACCTCTCGCAGCTCTACACGGGGATCAACCACTACTACGAGACCTACGGGTGGCGGACGATCCCGCTCACCGACCGCCGGCTGCAACTCGCGAACTGGGCGCCCCGCGGCGGCGACGGCGGCTACGTCCTGCGGCCGGTGACGGTGCCCGAGGGCTTGCCCGAGCTGGCCCCCGTCTACGAGGCGGCGGCCGACCGGTGGCTCACCCCGCTCGCGCGGACCGAGGCCTACTGGCGCGCCCACCCCGCTTGGACCCTTGGCGAGTTCCTCGGCGAGGACCCGGCCGCGTGCATTGCCGCCGAGCGCGCCGGGAGGCTGTGCGGCTACGCCCGCGGGCGAATCGCGCAGCTCGGTCCGGATCGCGCCGCGCTCGACGAACTGTGCTGGCTCCCGGGCGAGGAGGCCTGCCTCGCGCCGCTGGCGGAGCGGTTCCTCGCCGCCGCCCATGCGGCGGGCAAGACGTTCGTCGATCTCGGGATGGGCGAGGCCCACCCGGCGCTCGCGTCTCTCGGGGGGGAGGAGGCGCTCGAGGAGGTCTACGACTACCACGCGATGTTCCGGGTGATCGACCTGGAGGGGCTGCTCCGCGCCCTGACGCCGGAGCTGGAGCGGCGACTGGCCGACGCGGGCCTCGCCGTGCTGACGCCGCTGACCCTCGATGCCGAGATCGGCTGCGCGCGGCTCGAGGCCCGCCCCGGGCTCGCCGTTGCCGACCACAAGGGCCCGGCCGACCTCACGATGACCCACGCGACCTTCCTCAAGCTGCTGCTCGGGCGCGAGAGCGCGGCCGACCTCGCTGCCAAGCGGGAGATCGAGTGGCAGGGGCCGGACCGCACCGAAGAGCTGGCCGCCCTGTTCCCCCGAAGACCCTACTACTACTGCCGCTACGACAAGTTCTGAGGGCAGGCGGCATCGGGCGGCGAGGCCGCTTCACGCGACAGGAGGCCCACACCATGCACCTGCTGCTTGCGAGTCTCGCGATGCTCCAGCCCGGCTTCCGGGCGGTCGCCGACGATCTCCCGGGCCCGACCGTTGCGCCGCGCCATACCGTGACGCTCGACACGCGGTACGCCGGCGAGTGGGTCGTCGCGGGCGACCTCGATGGAGATGGGACAGCCGAGCTGGTCGCGGCGCGCAACGACGAGCAGGCCGTCACCTCCGCCATCGCCTACCGCCTCGACGGTTCCGTCCTGTGGCGCTGGGGCGCGCCGGATCTGGGGCGCGGCGGCTTCGCGTACGACGTCCCTCTCGTGACCTACGACCTCGACGGCGACGGCCGCGACGAGGTCTTCCTCTCCGTGCCCGGCTGGCTCGTCGTGCTCGAGGGGGCGACCGGGCGGGAGCTGCGGAGGCACCCACTGCCCGAGGGCCTCGCCGTGGCCGACTGCATCACCTTCGCCGATCTCACCGGCCGCGGCCGTCCGACCGATCTCCTCGTCAAGACGCGCTACTCGAAGGTCTGGGCCTACACCGCCGAGTGGCGACCCCTGTGGTCCTGGCAGGCGCCCGAGGGCTACCTCACGTGCCACCACCCCACACCCCTCGACCTCGACGGGGACGGCCGCGACGAGGTCCTCGTCGGCTACACGGTGCTCGACAGCGACGGCGCGGAGCGCTGGACGTACGCGACCGAGGCCACCGACCTACGGATCGGCCACCTCGACGCGGCCGAGCCGGTCTCCGTCGGCCCGACGCCCGAGGCGACGCGGATCCTCGTCACCTGCTGCGGTTCG
>CAZRDB010000068.1:0-7109 GCA_964598695.1 uncultured Armatimonadia bacterium | reverse complement strand
TCGAACCTCGTGGCACTGCTCGATGGGACGGGCCGGGCGCTGTGGGAGATCGGCGGCCGCCACTTCGAGTCGGTCGATGCCGGACGTCTGCGCGCCGACCTGCCGGGGCCGCAGCTCGCCGTCGACATCGACCACGTGCCATACGGGCAGTCCGAGACCTGGCTGATCGACGCGGAGGGCGCCCACTTCGGGACCTACGTCACCGGCTACGGCCGCCACCACCGGCTGATCGACTGGAACGGCGACGGGCTCGACGAGCTGGTGATCACGAACGCACGCGGGGTCTACGATGGGGAGGGGCGGTGCATCGCCCGGCTCACGGCGCCCGACGACGAGGGCTTCGACCGGTTCGCCCGCGAGCGGGAGGCAGCTCGGGGAGATCCGGGACCGTTCGGCTTCGTGGGCGACATGGACGGCGACGGCCGGCCGGAGATCGTCCTCCACACCGACACGGCGGTGTACGTCTACGCCTCGGAGGCCGCTGCGCCGAACGGGCGCGGCCTGGGGACGGGGCGCAACTGGACGCTGTACTGAGCGGCAGCCAGGCGGGCCGCACCCCCCGGCCCTGTCGATGGATCGCCCCGTGGTCTCCCAAAGCAGATGCGGGGGCCGGCCCAGAGGGCCAACCCCCGCGTCAGCCTGCGGTGGTCCGGAGGGGAACCCTCCGGCGGGTGTGGGCGGAGCCCGCGGTCGTGTGCTAGAGGGTCTTCTTCGCTGCGCGGACGATCGCCGCGAAGCTGTCGACCTTGAGGCTCGCGCCGCCGACGAGGGCGCCGTCGATGTCGGGCTGGCCGAGGAGATCCTCGGCGTTGTCCGGCTTGACGCTGCCGCCGTACTGGATCCGGATCTTCTCGGCCGAGTCGGCACAGAGGCCCGCAACGACGCCACGGATCATCTTGCACACGCGCTGGGCCTCCGGGGTGTCGCAGGTCTCGCCGGTGCCGATCGCCCAGACGGGCTCGTAGGCGATGACCACGTTGCCCAGGTCGAGGCCCTCGAGCGCGGCCCGGATCTGGCCGCTGACGATCTCGTCGGTCTTGCCGGCCTTCCGCTCGTCGATGGTCTCGCCGCAACAGACGATCGGAGTGAGCCCGGCCTTCTGCGCGATCTTGGCCTTCGCGTTCACGCTCGCGTCGGAGTCGGCGAACAGCGCGTGGAGCGCCGGCGTCATCCAGTCCTCGAGCTTGCCGAACCGGCCCCGACGCTCGGAGTGGCCGAGGACGACGTAGGTGCAGCCGCAGTCCTTGAGCATCGGCGTGGAGATCATGCCGGTGAAGGCGCCCTGGCTATCGCCGAAGACGTCCTGCCCCGCGATCCCGATCTTGCTGCCGGCGGCCTTGATCTGCTCGCTCACGGCCCACAGGGCGGTGAAGGGGGGGCAGACAAGGATCTCGACGGGCGAGACATCGTCGCCCTGCTCGATCAGGCCGGCGACGAGGGCCTTGGCCTCGGGGACGGTGTTGTACATCTTCCAGTTGCCCGCGATGAGCGGATTGCGTGCCATGCGTGGAACCTCCTTCTGGAGATGGCGAGCGCTGGGCTCTTGCCCGGCCCTACTTGTCGTTGAGCACCTCGACGCACGGCAGCGAGCCCTGCTCGACGAACTCGAGCGAGGCGCCGCCGCCGGTCGAGATGTGGGTCATCTTGTCGGCGAAGCCCATCTGCGCGATCGCGGCCGCGCTGTCGCCGCCGCCGATGATTGTGCAGGCATCGGAGTCGGCCATGGCCTTCGCGAGCGCGTAGGTCGCCTTGGCGAACGGTTCCATCTCGAACACGCCCATCGGGCCATTCCAGAAGACGGTGCCCGCGGTGGCGACGGCCTCGCAGAAGATCTTGGTCGTCTCCGGTCCCATGTCGAGGCCCATCCAGTCGGCCGGGATCCCATCGGCCGGGACGACCCGGGTGGCCGCGTCGGCCTTGAAGTCGTCGGCGACGAGGATGTCGACGGGCAGCAGCAGCTTCTTCCCGGCGGCCTTGGCGTGCTCGATGACACCCCTGCAGTAGTCGAGCTTCGACTCATCGAGGAGCGACGTGCCGACCTCGTAGCCCATCGCCTTGAGGAACGTGTAGGACATGCCGCCGCCGATGATGACCGTGTCGGAGACCTTCAGCAGGGCGTCGATCACGCCGAGCTTGCCCTCGATCTTCGCGCCGCCCATCACCGAGACGAGCGGCCGCTTGGGGCTCTCGAGGAGCGCGGCGCCGAGGATGTCCAGCTCGCGCTGCATGAGGAAGCCGGCGACGCAGGTCGCGACGTAGCGCGTGATCCCGTGGGTGGTCGCATGGGCGCGGTGGGCGGCGCCGAAGGCGTCGTTCACGTAGACGTCGCACAGGGCGGCGAGCTGCTTCGAGAAGTCCTCGTCGTTGGCTTCCTCCTCGGCGTAGAAGCGGCTGTTCTCGAGCAGGACGATCTCGCCCGGCTGCATCGCGCCGACGAGCGCCTCAACCTCGGGGCCGATGACGTCGGGGGCCTTGGTGACCTTCGCCGAGACCAGCTCGGCGAGGCGCGCCGCGACCGGGGTCATGTCCATCCCCGGGACCTTCTTGCCCTTGGGCCGGCCGAAATGGCTGACGAGGATGACCTTCGCGCCCTTCTCGAGCAGGTAGTTGATCGTGGGCAGCGCGGCCCGGATCCGCGCATCGTCGGTGATCGCGCGGGTCTCGTCGGTCGGGACGTTGAAATCGACGCGCACCAGGACGCGCTTGCCCTGGACCTCGATGTCGGTGACGGACTTCTTCGCCATCTTCCGTGGTCCTTTCCCGTGGGTGTCGCTTACAGAAGAGCCCCGCCCCCTCCGGCGGGCGGAGGAAGGACGGGGCTCCGGGTCGGCTCGGTTCCTAGAGGCCCTTGCTCGCGAGGAAGACGATCAGGTCGGCCACGCGGCAGGAGTAGCCCCACTCGTTGTCGTACCACGAGAGGACCTTGGCGAAGGTGTTGCCGTCGGCGTTCTCCATGATGTAGGTGCTGCCGGCGTCGTAGATCGAGGAGCGCGAGTCCTCCTTGAAGTCGATCGAGACCAGCGGCTCGTCGCAGTAGCCGAGGATGCCCTTGAGCTTGCCCTCGGCGGCGGCCTTCACCGCGGCGTTGATCTCGTCGACACTGACCTTCTTCTTCAGGTTGACCGAGAGGTCGACCACCGAGACGGTCGGGGTCGGGACCCGCATCGAGTAGCCGTTGAGCTTGCCCTTGAGTTCCGGCATGACCAGCCCGATCGCCTTGGCGGCGCCGGTGGTGGTCGGGATCATCGAGAGCGCCGCGGCGCGGGCCCGGCGGAGGTCCTTGTGGGGGAAGTCCAGGATGACCTGGTCGTTGGTGTAGGAGTGGATCGTCGTCATGAGGCCGTTCTCGATGCCGAACGCCGCATGCAGCGCGGAGCAGACCGGCGCGAGGCAGTTCGTGGTGCAGGAGGCGTTCGAGATGATGCTGTGGGCCTTGGGGTCGTACTTGTCCTCGTTGACGCCGAGGACGACCGTCAGGTCCTCGCCCTTGGCCGGGGCCGAGATGATGACCTTCTTGACGGTGCCCTTCTTGTGGAGGCCGGCCTTCTCGGCATCGGTGAAGCGGCCGGTCGACTCGACGACGAGGTCGCAGCCGTAGGCCGACCAGTCGAGGGCGGCGGGGTCGCGCTCGGCAGTGATGGCGATGTCGCGGCCTGCGACGTGGATGGAGCCCTCTCCGGCGGAGATGGGGACATCCCACTTGCCATAGGTGGAGTCGTACTTCAGAAGGTGGGCGAGGGTGGGGACGTCGGTCAGGTCATTGACCGCGACGACCTCGACTTTGTCCTGATGGCCGAGCTCGTAGATGGCCTTGAGCGTCTGGCGCCCGATTCTCCCGAAACCGTTGATTCCAACTTTCACTGCCACAGGCGATCCCCTCCCAGGGAACGGTATCAAGGCCGACCGTACGCGCCCTACGGGCCGATGGATCGGCAGGTATGCACGGAGGCGATTCGAGTGCGAAGTGCGGACGCCCTCCGCCACCAGCAGTCTACTGACGGCCCCCCGGGGTGTCAATTCGGGCGGCCTGCGGGCAAGGTGAAGGCTCGGTGAAGCGGCCCCCTACCGCACCATCCGGTCGAGCTCCCCGAGCCGGAAGCGGACGCTCGCAACGCAGGCGGGCTCGTCCTCCTCGGGGTGGTAGTAGGTCGTGGCGACGAAGGTCCCGTCCGGCAGCAGCTCGAGGCCGGGGTAGCCGCAGTCCCACTGGTGGCGGTTGTCGAGCAGACGCACCCGGTACTGGCCCTCCCGGCCTGCCACGATGTCCGCGTAGGTCCCCACCCAGGCGACGAAGTCGCCCTTCGTCGGGCTGTCGAAGGCCATGTCGCGGAAGCAGACCACCAGCCGGCCGTCCGGGGCGTACCTCGCTTGGTGGCGGTCGCCGGTGAGCGAGCCCGGCAGCTCCTGGGGCGCTGACCACGTCTCGCCCTCATCGCGGCTGAGCATCACCATCGAGTTGCGTAGGCGGCGGTTCTCGCGCAGGAGCATCGCGATCTCCTGGCCGTCGGGCGAGCGGAGGGCGCCGGGCTCGCAGAGGTCGACTTCGGGATCCTGGTAGAGCGCGCGCGCGGGACCCCAGGTCAGCCCACCGTCGGCGGAGTGGGCGCCGTAGAGCGTGATGCGCTCGAGGGGGCGCGGCGTGCTCACGATGAACCGGCCGTCGTCGTGGAACAGCGCGAGCTGGCGGCCGTCCTTGAGCCGCACGACCGAGGCCATCGCGACGATGCCTCCGTAATCACCGATCGGCGCCAGCGGGCTCCAGGTCCTGCCGTCATCCTCCGAGACCGCGGTCCGGATCGGGTAGAGGCCCGAGAACATCACGAGCCGCTCGACGCCCTGCGGGTCGGTCAGGCGGTAGATCGTGGGCGTCTCGAGCGAGGTCTCCCAGTTCTCGGGCGTCGGCAGCCGGTCGCTCCAGGTGAGGCCGCCATCGTCGCTCCGCTTGAGCACGATCGCGCCCTTGCCGTGGCCCTTCGGGTAGACGCAGAGCATCGTGCGGTTGTCGCGCAGCAACACGGTCGTCGGGTGGCCGAGGTACTGGCCGGGCTCCTTGTCGATCACGACCTGCCGGGCGGTGTCACTCGCGAGGTCGAGCAGCGGGATGGTGATCCCCCGGGGCGCCCCCGGGGCCTGGGCGGCAAGGCCAGCGAGGAGGGCGAGGGAGGGCGAGAGCAGCACGGCAAGCATGGCGGGGCCTCCATTCCATCGTCACGGAGGCCTTCGACGCGGGAGGGTCAGTGACCTGGGGGGCTGAAACGGGTCAGTGGCCGGAGGTGAAGTGGGGCGGGCGGCGAAGCACGTAGCTGGCAGCAGGGGAGGTGTCGCCCCGTGACGAGGGCCGAGTTCGAGCGTCTGCGGGACATGCCGGGCAAGGTGATCCTAGGTGACATTCGTCTCCAGGAGCAGCGCCCGACGAAGCCGTTGCTGCGGGCGGAGGACGTGAAGATCGCCAATGAGGCGGGCGCTGACCTCAGGCTGGCCCTCACCTACAACCCCCTGACGGGCAGCAAGAGCATCAACGTCTACGTCCCAGGTCTCGGACCCATTTGCCGGCTCGATGTCGACGGCCAGAGCCACCCGCCGGCTGGTCGGTCGCACAAGCACAGCCTGCGTAGCGACGATTGCCCTCGTGCCAACCTACCGAGCGGCGTGGCATCCCGAGGCGACTTGTCGGGGCACACACTACAGGAGGTCTTCGAGGGGTTCTGTGCGGACGCGAACATCACGCACCGAGGGGAGTTCCTCTGTCCAGAGAGGTGAAGTGAACGGTGCGGCTATCCTCAGACCAACTGCTGGGCTACGCGCAGAACCAGGCCGTCGTGACGAGCGCTTCGGAGCTGCCGTCTGGACTGGTGCGCATTGAGACGGCGCTCCGATACCCAGACGGTTCCCAGGTCGACGTCTACCTTCGTCAGAGGGAGAGCCTGTTATCCGAAGAGCAGCTGGCCCTGACCGACGCGGGCGAGACGATGGCCTGGCTCCTGCACATTCCCATCAAGCCTTGGCTCTCAGCCAAGCGTCAGTCCTTCCTGGACGACATCCTCCGCACGCTGAGAGTGCGACAGGAGGGTGGGGAACTGGTGTGCGACGTGAGCGACCCGAGCAGGCTGGCCGACGACATCGTGCGCCTCGGCCAAGCGTGCGTCCGGATGGCCGATCTCATCTTCACCAAGCGGGCCGCGCTCTCGGTCGGCTTCGCGGAGGAGGTGGAGGAGGTCGTGGCCGACTGCGACCTCCCCTACCAGACCGGTGCGGAACTCCTGGGGAGGCATGGCAACCCAGTCCGCGTCGACTTCTTGGTCACCGGGGGCGTCCAGAGCACCGCCATCCTGGCCTTGTCAGCGCAGGGCCCGTCCAGCGCTCGGACCTCGGCTCACAGCGCCTTCTGCAAGTGGTACGACCTGGCCGTCCCTGAGCGTACCGAGCAGCGCGTGACGGTGTACGATGACCGCCAGGAGAGGGTGTACCGGCCCGACGACTTGGATCGACTGGCCGATCTCTCCACGCTCATTCCGCTGTTCGCCGATCCCACCGCACTCTCGCGGGTGCTCGTGGCTTGACGTTCGCCACCACAGCCCCGCACCCCGCCCGCTACCCGCACATCTCGCGCATGAGGTCCTCGGCCCAGTTGATGTAGTTGCCGCCGAAGAGGTCGACGTGGAGCAGCAGCGCGCCGAGCCAGTGGACGCGCCGCCTGCGCTCGTAGCCGCCGTCGTCGGGGCAGTGCTCGCGGTAGCGGGCGAGGAACCGGTCGTCGACGGTACCCCAGATCTGAAGGTCGGCAATGTCCTTCTCGGCCGGCCAGAAGAGGCCCTCATGGTCGAGGAAGCTCACGAGCCTACCCTCGTGGACCATGATGTTCGGGTTCCAGATATCGCCGTGGACAAGGCACGGCGGGCCGGTGCCCTCGAGGTGACGGGGGAGATCGTCGATCACGCGCCGAAGGCTCGCGCGGCCGTCCTCCGTGAGCTTGCCGTCGAGCTTGTCGTGCATCTCCGCGAGGCTGGCCGCGGTTCGTTCCGTCCAGCAGGTCCAGCTCTCGTCCAAGCCGAGCTGGCCGTAGCGCTCGACCTCGTGGGCGTGCATGGCGGCGCAGTGGTCCGCGAGAT
>CAZRDB010000067.1:8917-22262 GCA_964598695.1 uncultured Armatimonadia bacterium | reverse complement strand
CCGACGCCGGCCGCGAGCCCAGGGGGCGCCGCCCGGCCGCGCCGCGCGCGCGCGCCTCCCCCCGCGCCCGGGCCTGCCAGTCGCCGTACAGGGCGTCTGCGCGCACCGAGAACGCCTCGGCGCGGTCCAGCGCGATCGCGTTGCGCAGGTTCGCGAGCGCGAGCTGCTCGCCGGTGCGCGCGTCGATCAGGTCCAGCTCGGCCGATGCGCGGTCGGCCTCGGCCGAGTACTGCTCCACCTCGGCGAGGTCGCCGTCCGCGATCCGCGCCAGCACCTCGGCGAGCTGCTGCTCGGAGGCGCGCAGCCCGTCCTCGGCCACGGCGACCAGCTCGCGCGACGCGAGCACCGCGTAGTAGTCGACCGCCACCTCCTCGACGAGCGACTGGAGCACGTCGGCGTAGTCCATCCGGGAGGCGTCGAGGTTCGAGCGGCTCTGCATGTCGGTGTCGTGGCGGCCGGTCTCCCAGAAGGTCCAGTCGACGCCCACGCCGAGATTCGAGGAGGTGGTCGTCCAGGGGCCGGTACTGGCGGAGGAGCTGCCGGCCGTCGCCGAGGCGTCGGCGGTGACCTGGGGGTACTGGTCGCTGCGGGCCCGGTCGATCGCCGCCTCCGACGACCAGATCGACGCCCGCGCGATCGCCACGGCCGGGTTGCCGCGCAGGGCCGCGGCGACGCACATCTCGAGGCTCCAGCCGTCGGGAGGGAGGTCGGGGGCGACCGGCGGCTGGTCCTGCGCTCCGGCTCCCGCCGCGTACAGCAGCGAGAGCGCGAGGAGGAGCACCACGGCACGGAGCCGGGGGGGGGAGTGGAGATCACTCATAGCGCAACGCCTCCACGGGGGCCAGCGAGGCCGCCTTCCGCGCCGGCAGGAGCCCGAAGACGATGCCGACGGCGGCTGCGAACGAGAAGGAGATGAAGACCCACTCGAACGGGATCTTCGCGGTGAGGCCGAGCTTCGCGACAATGGGGACCGTGCCGATCCCGGCCCCCACCCCCAGGAGTCCCCCGGTGGTGCTGAGCGTCAGGGCTTCGATGAGGAACTGGCTCATGATGTCGCGGGGGGTGGCGCCGACCGCCTTGCGGAGGCCGATCTCGCGCGTTCGCTCGGTCACGGAGACCAGCATGATGTTCATGATGCCGATGCCGCCGACGACGAGCGAGACCGCCGCGATCGAGCTGAACAGCACGGTCATCAGCTTGTTGGCCTCGGTCGCGCCCTCGACGACGTCGGCGACCGACATGATCTGGAAGTCGGCCGGCTCGGAGGCGCGGATCCGGTGGCGACTGCGCAGCAGCTCGGTGATCGCCTCCTGCGCCCGGGTCGACTGCTCCATGCTGTGGACCTGGACGACGATCGCGTTGACGGTGTCCCGGGCGCGCGGGATCCCCCCCCGGCGTCCGATGCCGCGCTGGAGCGCCGTCGTCACCGGGATCACGATCTGGTCGTCCGGATCGCGGAAGCCCATCGCGCCCTTGGGGGCGTACTGGCCGATGATCCGGAAGGTGCTGCCGGCGATGCGGATCTCGCTGCCGGTGACCTTCTGGCCCGGTCCGAAGAGGTTCTTGACCACCGTCGCCCCAACCACGGCCACCTTGCGCCGCTTGGCGACATCGAGGTCGGTGATGAATGTCCCCTCCTGGATCTTGTAGTTCTCCGCCTGCTCGCTGCCGGGCGTCGTGCCCAGGATCGAGGTGTTCGTGTTGTTGTCGCCTGCAACGACCTGCGCGGAGCCGTTGACCTGCGGGGCCACCGTGACGACCTCGCGCACCTCGCGCGCGATCGCCTCGGCATCGTCGATCGTCAGGGTGGACTGCGATCCCATGCCGCCGCCGATCGGCCCCCGCCCGGCCTGGCCGGGCCGGATCGTGATCGTATTGGTGCCCATCGCCTCGAACCGCTTGAGGGTCGCGATCTTCGCGCCCTCGGTAAGCGAGACGGCGGCGATGACGGCGCCGACGCCGAAGATCAGACCCAGCATGGTGAGGCCCGACCGCAGGCGGTTCGCCGCGATGGCTTCCAGTGCAACGAGGATGGATTCCCAGAGTCTCACGCCTCACGTCCTCTCGGCGGGGCGCCCATGTTACCGGCCGCCCGCCGTGAAGCCGCCGCCGCCCATGCGTCGGCCCATCTCCTTGCCGTGGCTGTCGGACGCCGCCTGGATGCCCGCCCCCAGCCTGGGCAGCAGGACCGACGTCCCCTCGGTGAGCCCCTCGAGGATCTCCGTCGAATCGTCGCCCTGCAGGCCGACCTTGACCGGGGTCTCCGTCGCCGTGCCATCGGGCTGCATCACCTTCACGGTGCCCTCGCCGTTGGCGACGTTGGCGACGGCCCGGCGGGGGACGAACAGGGCGTCCTCCACCTGTGCCACGACGAAGTCGCAGGAGACGGTGAGCCCGGGCAGGAAGCGCTCGTCGGGATGCTGGATCTCGACCTCGACCAGGACGGTCGTGACGTTGCTCGTGGTGGTTGCGAGGGGCGCGACCTTGGTCACCTTGCCCTCGACGCTCTCCTCACTGTAGGCCTCGACGCGCGTCTCGACGCGCTGGCCCTCCTGGATGTCGCCGAGGTTGGCCTCATCGACCTGCACGTCGGCGAAGATGCGGGAGAGGTCGCCGAGCTGCACGAGTGTGGTGCCGCTCGTGACGGAGGAACGGCCCGAGGTAATGATCGTGCCCTCCTCCACGCTCTTGGTGAGGATCACGCCGTCGCGGGGCGCCACGATCGTCGTGTAGCCGAGCATGATCGCGGCATTCTGCACCTGGGCCTGCGCCTTCACGACCGAGGCGCGCGCGCTGTCGGCCTCCGCCTTGCGCAGCTCGTTCTCGACGGCGTTCGCCTTCGCCTTGAGCAGCGCGGCCTGGGCCTCCGCAACCCGGCTCTCCTGCGCCTCGGTCTCGGTCTGCTGCTCGCGGTCGAGGATCCGCCAACGCTCCTGCGCCGAGCTGAGCGATGCTTGCGCCTGGACGACCTTCGCCTCGGCGACGCGCAGCTCGAGCGACTGCTGGTTGTCGATCGTGGTCCACTTCTTCTCGGCCGCCGCGAGGTCGGCGCGCGCCTGGGTGAGCTTGGCCTGCGCGGCCTCCAGCTCGGCCGACTGCTGCGGGGCGAGCTGGCGCCAGCGCTCCTCGGCCGCCTGGAGATCGGCCTCGTACTGGGCCACCGTGAGCTGGGCGGCGCGGATCTGCGAGGCTTGGTCGGCGCCGATCGTCGCCGTCGCCTCCTCGGCGTTGTTGTACTCGGCCTGCGCCGCTTCGAGGCTGCTCTGGGCGGCCTCCAGCTCGCTCTTCGAGACGAAGCCCTTCTCCCGGAGCGACGTCATCCGCTCCAGCTCCTTCGCCGCGACCTCGAGCTGACTGCGGGTGCGGGCCAGGTTGCCCTGGGCCTCCACGCGCGCCTGCGGATGGCCTGCCTGCTCGAGCCGCGCCAGGCTCTCCTTCGCCGCGTCGCGCGCCGCCCGTGCCCGGTCGACCGCGACCTTCATCTCGACGACGGTCTGCGGCTGCGAGGCGCCCTTCAGGCTCTCGAGTTCCTTCTGGGCCGTCCGGACGGCCGCCGTGTAGCGCTCGAGCGACGACTGGGCCTCGGTGCGCGACTGGGGCTGCGAGGCGTCGCGGATCCGGTCCAGGTCCTTCAGCGCGGCGTCGAGCGAGGCCGTTGCCTCTTCGACCGCGGCCTTCGCCTCGGCCCGGGTGCGCGGCTGCGTCGCCTCCTGAAGCTGTGCGAGCTGCGTGACGGCGCTCGTCTGCCCGGCGACCGCGCTCGCGATGTCGGCATCGGTCAGCGTGCGCTGCACCCGCATGTTGGCCAGGGCCTTCGAGAGGTTGGCCTTCGCGACGGTCAGGTCGGCCACCGCCTGCTGGTGGGTTGTGCGGCTGTCGGTCGGGTCGATCACGGCGACCAGGTCGCCGGCTTTCACGCGGTCGCCCAGCTCGACGGCAAGCACCTCGACCTTACCGCCGGCGTACGACTTCACGTCGACGGTGGTGAGCGCCCGGAGCGTGCCGTCGGCCGAGACGCTCTTCCGGACGACTCCGCGCTCCGCGGCGACCGGCTCGCCGTCGAGCTTCGGCTTGCCCGCGTCAGAGCGCGCGCGGACCGCCCGCACCGTCAGGAACGTACCCGCCAGGACCACGACCAGGGCCACGATCCAGATCACTCGCCGCTTCATGCTCTCACTCCGTTGTCACGATCACGCTCTGCCTAGCGAGCGGGTCTCAGGCGTCCCGCGCGGGACGGTCGCACTCCGGTTCGCCGCGCTCGGCCCGAAGCGCCTGCCGGGCCGTCGCGGCCATCCGATGCAGCAGCTCGGAGACTTGCCGCTGCTCTTCCTCGGTCAGGCCGCTTCGAAGGATGGCGTTCCACTCGTGGAGCCACTGCTCCAGAACGGGCTTCAGTTCGCGCGCCCGATCGGTCGGCTCGACGCGCTTCACGCGCGAGTCGTCGGGGTCGATGCTCCGCCGGACGTACCCGAGCTGCTCGAGCGTCGTCAGCATCCGGGAGAGATGCGTCTTGTCGACGAACGACCGTCGGGCGATGTCGTCCTGGTTGCGGCCCGGCTTCCGCAGGATCTGCAGCAGGATCGGCAGGGCCGGACCCGGCAGACCGTACTCGGCCAGTCGCGGTCCGAAGAAGCCCCTGCCGTGCCGATGCAGCACGGCGATGTTGCGACCGATGCTCGTCTCCAGCTCCGCGGGTGCGGATTCCCGTTCCGTCGCCATCCCTGCTCTCTCGGGCCGCCTGCGCGCCGCACCCGTCACGGCAGTAGCCGAACGCGGTGTCAGACGCATGACACACACAACAGTTGGCAAACTCAACAGAAACTCCACAATTCGCCCCCCGAGCCGCCGCACCTGCGCCGTGCGCACAAGCGAAGAAGGCCGACGCCGGCGTCATCCCGAACCGCTCGACGACGGTATCACTGTGTCCTGGCGTGTGCGGTTGGCGGACGAGGCGATGGGAGGCCCTTCGACCATGGGAGCGGGACCACCGAGCGGAGAGCACTGCAGGATCGCGAAGGAGCATCTCAAGGAGGGGCGCGTCGACGAAGCCCTCGCGAGCGCCCGACAGGCCATTGCCGCGAACCCGCAGGACGCCGACGCCTACCTCGTTCTCGGGATCGGCTTGTGCCGCAACGGGCTGCTGCCCGACGGCGTAGCCGCGCTGCAGTCGGCGGTCCGGCTGAGGCCTGAGAGCAAGGCGGCCCAGCAGAACCTCGGCACGGCCTGCGAGGCGACCGGCGCCTGGGAGGAAGCCCTGGTCGCCTGGCGCGCGCTCGCGAAGCTCGACCCCTCCAACACCAAGGCGCAGGCGGGGACACACCGCGCGATGGCCAAGCTGATCGAGCAGGGCAAGCCGGTCCCGCCGGAGCCCGGAGGGGCGGCGCCCGAGGCGGGCTCGGCCGACCACTGGGACGCCCTGATCGACGAGGGCCCCCGTCCGGGGCGCCCCTCGGAGCCCCTCGCGCCGTGGGAGACCCCACCGGCGCCGCCGGGCGCCCCGCCTCCCGGCTACCCGCCGCAGGGCCCGGGTCCGCTCCCGCGCCCCGTGGCGCAGGGGGACGATCCGGGCGGTTGGTCACTCGAGAACGTCCTATCGATCGTTACCGAGCCGGTCTCGTTCTTCGACTCGCTCCGCGGCTACAGGGGTTTCGCGGCTCCGATCACGTTCTTCATGGTCGCCGTGGCCATCGGCCTTGGGTTCCAGACGGTGTTTGGCGCCATCACGCTTCTCCGGTCGCCGCACGGGGCGGGGGGCGGGCAGGCCTACGGCCTGGGCGCGATGGTTGGCGTCCTGTGTGTCACGGCCGTCGTGGCGATCCCTCTCGCCGCCGGCCTTCAGTTCGTCGCGGCCGCGATCTACCACGTCTGCCTGCTGATGTTCGGGCCGAAGGGCGACTACCCGGCGACGTTCCGGGCGTGCGTCTACTCGGTCGTTCCGGGCCTCCTCGTCGGGGTGGTGGGCGGGCTCATCCAGGCCGCCGTTCCCGCGCTGGCAGTCGTCGCGATGCTGCTCTCTCTGGCCGCCACACCGTGGACGATCGCGGTGATGGTCATCGGCTTCTCGCGGCTGCACGAGATCGAGTGGTGGAAGGGGCTGATCGCGGCCCTGATCCCCACGGTGGCCTTCACGGTGGTCTTCTGCCTGTGCATGGGCTCCCTCCTCGCCAAGAGCGGGCTCAGTTGGCGCAACCTGACGCCCACGGGGATCCAGCGCGGGGCTCCGACCCAGATGATGAACGGTCCCTCGTTCGACGGCCCGCAGTTCGACCCGAGCTTCGGCCCGCCCTCGGGCATGGGCCCGGGACAGCCGCCCGGCTTCCCCTCGGGACCCCCGGGCGGGTGGCGGTAGGCTCGATCGCGCGAGCGGCCGGGCACACGTGTGCCCGGCCGCTCGTCCTTCGCTTCGCGTCCCGTTCGCTACTCGAACGTGACGAACTGGTCCTTCGCCGCCCCGCAGATCGGGCAGGTGTCCGGCGCGTCGCCCTCGACCGTGGCGCCGCACATGTCGCAGACATGGATGGCGCCGAGTTCGGCATCCCGCCCCGCCTCCACGGCCGCCTTCGCGCGCTCGTACAGCGCGTGGTGCGTCCGCTCCGCCTCCAGCGCGTTGCGCATCGAATGGGCCGCGCCCTCCTCGCCCTGCCACTCGGCAAGCTGGATGAAGGCCGGGTACATCTCGGCGATCTCGTAGGCTTCGCCGGCCATCGCGGCGGCGAGGTTCTCGGCCGTCGGGCCGAGGCCGAATCCGGCGCCGGCAACGACCTGGGCCTCGCCCGGGACCGCCTTCAGCTTCACGAAGTGGTTCCAGGCATGCACCAGCTCGGAGTGTGAGACGGCCTGGAACAGGCGGGCCACGTTCGGGAATCCGTCCTTCCCGGCTTTCGAGGACCAGACGAGGTAGCGCTGGTGGGCCATCGACTCCCCGCCGTAGGCGCTGCGCAGGTTGGCCGCGGTCACGTCATGCATGGTCTCTGCTCCTTCCGCCGCCGTCCCGAGCGGGCGTTCCGCGGAGATGGGCTTCCCTCCTGCACCCGCTTACTCGTCCTCCGCCGCCACGCCGAGGTAGCCGGTCGTCCAGGCCGGAGGCAGCGGCGCGGTCTCGCTGTGGACCATCTCACGCCAGGCCTCGTCGGTGAGCCGGTCGGCCATCGGCTGCTTGAACTCGTAGTAGGTGAGGATCGGGCCGACGGCGCACCGGGGCTTGCCGTCCGGCCCCGACCAGACCACCGCGAGGTGCTGGATCGCGCCGACGCCCTCCTCGAGCACGAGGCCGCTGTTGGTGTCGGTGTGCACGTCGGCCACGAGCATCGGGTTGGCCGCCTCGTCCTCGGTCCGGTCGAGCGTCCGCTCGAGCGTACGGCCGATCCCGAGGATCCACGCGTAGTCCTCCTCCTCGAGCCATTGGCCCGCGAGTTCGCGCTCCGAGATCCGCAGGCAGCGGTCGAGCACCTCGTCGAGTGCCGTCAGCCGGCCGGCGGTGGCCTCGTCGAGCAGCGCGAGCCGCTCGAGGCCCGTGTGGAGCATCCGGGTCGTGGCCAGCAGCCGCGCGTAGAAGGTCGGGATCGGCTCGACATAGCCGAGCGGGACCGGCGGCGGGCCGTCGTCCTCGCCGGGGGGCGCCGCGCCCGCGAGCGGCGTGTAGCTCTGCTTGGCGTAGAGGATCGTGTCGTGGCGCAGCGTGGCCCACGAGGCCAGGGCGCCCTGGAGCATCCGGTCCTGCCAGGCCGGGCTCCGCATGTAGCTCGGGTAGCCCTCCGGCGCCGGTTCCACCATCGCGCGCAACGTGTCGAGCCAGCACCAGTAGAGGCTGCGCCGCCACTCCGTGTCGGGCAGCGCGGCGAACTCGGCCCGCAGCTCCTTCACCGAGTCGTCGTAGCCTTCGTAGGCGGTGTCGCCCTCGCTCCGGAGGATCTCGAGGGCCCGGTCGCTGCCGAGTACCGCCAGCACGTCGAGGCCGCGCGGGAAGACCCGTACCGCCCCCCCGGGCGTCTCGCCGAGCGTGAAGGGCTGCTCGGGGCCCGTGTGGCGGCCGACTGCGGGGAAGACAAGCCGCTGGAACATGTGGGAGTCGGGCACGAACCGCTGGCCCATCAGGCGCATGCCCTTCGAGGCGTCGAGCACCTCGTCGAGCTGCTCCGGCGAGAACGGCGGCATCAGCACGAGGTCGCCCTGCCCGCCGAAGATCGCGGGCGATCGCAGGGCGGCGAGGCGCTCGCGCACGGCGGGGTAGGTTGCCTCATCGCCGAGCCGGGTCCAGTCGAACGAGGCGCCCAGCACCGCGCGCAGCTCCGCGGCGTACTCGGCGGGCGTGAGGTCGTCGGCGGCGCCGACGAAGAAGCCGGTCACGGCGTAGACCGTCTGCCAGGGCCCACGAAGCTCGCGCGCGGCCGCGTCGGAGTCCTCGCCGAGAAGCCCGGCGATCAGCAGTGCCTGGACGGTCTGGATCCGCGCTTCCTCGGCGCTCACCAGCGCGCTGTCGATGCCCGGCTCCTTGCCCTTGAGCAGCATCGTCATGCGGCCGTACCACATCATCGCCCGGAAGTAGGCCTCGAGCCGCGGGCTCTTCGTGTAGTGGCCGCGCGGGACGTACTGCGAGTAGTCCTCGTCGTATCCGAAGAGCGGGCTCTCGGTCATGCCCTCGTGGCCGGCGACCAGGGCCAGCTCCTGCTCCACGATCTCCCGGACGGCGGGATGGGCCGGTCCGCTACGCTCGTCGCCCTCGAGCAGCGCCAGGCCGACCCCGAAGTAGGCGAGGTTGCGGCGGGCGGCCTCCTTGAGCACGGGCGCGTCGAACGCGTTGTACTGGGCCAGGCTGCGGTCGAGCATCGCCTGGCTGAACCGCGCCATGAGCGGCGCCAGCCGGCTCTCCTCGGTCTCCCGGAGCGCGGTGTCGAACTGGACGTGGAACAGATTGAGCAGGCTGTCGGTCGTGACGTAGATCGCGCGGTCGCGCTCGCCCTGGTCCTTGTAGTAGGAGACCATGTCCTCCTGCATGTACTGCGGGACCACCACGAAGCCGTTCCGCGACAGCGCCTGTTCGACCCGCTCCCCGTCGCCGTACGGGAGATCGCCGCGGTTGACGATTGCGGTCACGTCGAGGGGGAGTGCCGTGGGCCGCACCTGCCCGCGCGTCTCGGCCGCGACCGGCCGGTAGTGCCGCGTGAACGAGGGAGCCGTGTCGGCCGCCCGCTCCACCAGCGTCACCTCCTCGGCGCCCGCGAGCGCGGCGCAGAGCGCGCATGCCGCGATCGAGCCCAGGGCACGAGTCAGGAAGAGCGCCATCTCGGATCATCCTCTCCGTCGGCCCCCGCCGGCCCGCCCGTCAGTGAGAGTGTCGTCGATCCGGTTGGGTTCCCTCGCGCGCCGCGCTAACGCCAGCCGCAGTAGGCGGCCAGCTCGCGGCTGTAGTCGACGAAGGCGGGCCAGGAGATGTCGGGGGGGACGCCGTGGTCGCAGCTCGGGATGAACCCGCCGTCGCGGAGCAGAGGCGGGATGACCCGCCGCAGCTCCGCGCGCATGGTCTCGCCGCCCTTGGCGATCGCGCGCTTGTCGATGCCGCCGCCGTAGGCCATCGCGCGACCGAACTGCGCGCGGAAGGCCGGGAGGTCGTTGCCGGCCGCGACCTCCATCGGGTCGCAGAGGTGAACCCCGGCGTCGATCCAGACGGGGATCAGGTCGCCGACGTAGCCGTCGGAGTCGATGCCGAAGACGCTGCAGCCCCCGGCGGTGGCCGTCGCGAGCCAGCGGCGGTAGCAGGGGACGAGGAACTCGCGGGTCATCGCGGGCGAGATCATCGCGTGGCTCTTGTAGGCCATGTCCTCGGAGACGTGGATCCGGTCGATGTCGGTGTGGGCGAGGATCCGACGCAGCACCTGGTCGACGAACGCGGCCCAGACCTCGACCATCTCGCGGACGAATTCGGGATCGTCGACGAACAGCTCGCAGAGGTACTCGAAGCCGCACCACTCGCGGAGCTGCCAGAAGGGGCCGTTGACCGAGACGAGCAGCACGGAGCGCCGCTCGGGGCCGGCGAGCCGGGCAAGGGAGGCGGGATCGCCGGCCGGGTAGCGCGCCGGCGTCGCGGGGTCGTAGCGGAAGCGGATCCGTTCGTCGAAGTCCTCGCGGCAGGTGACGGGGAAGCGGTGCCACTTGCGGGTGACGAAGTCCTTGGCGCTCCGGATGTAGGAGGCGTCGTAGCAGTCGGAGACCTCGACGACGGCGCCCATGTAGTCCTGGAGGATGTAGTGGCCGTCGCGGTGCTCGAGGATCCGCTCCTCGAACTCGGGCATGAGCCGGAAGGAGACGCCGGTCCCGATCGTCTCGGGCTCCTCGTCGGGCGTGATCCCCACGGCCTCGCAGAGCTGCGGCCACCAGGGCGCGCCCTCGCGCAGCCCCTGCTCGCGCCAGGCGCGGAGGGTCGATTCGCGAGGTCCCCCGGGGGAGAACGGAACACGATCGGGAGTGCCGAACCGTACGGTCTCGATGTAGCGCTGCCGATGGGTCACGCCGCCAGTCCCTCCATCCACCCCGCGCGAGACGCCGCTACGCGATGGAGTCGAGCGCCCGCTCCTCCGACTCGTAGATCTCGACCATCTTGTCGAGGCGGATGAGGCTCATGACGGCGGCGATCGTGCCGCGCACCCGGCACAGCTTGAGCGAGCCGTCGCTCGAGCGCACGCGCTTGTAGGCGGCGACGAGGGCTCCGAGGCCGCTGCTGTTGATGTAGGTGACGTCGCCGAAATCGACGATCAGGTGCCGCGTCGTGTCGCCGATGAAGCCGACGAGCTGCTCGCGGAAACGCTCCGAGGTCGTCGAGTCGATCTCACCACTCACCCGGACGATCAGGACGCCCTCGCGTCCCTGCTGGGCGCTGACCGTGAGTTCCATGCTACCGCTCCTTGTCCCCTTGCGCGTGCCCCACCCGGGTACTGGCACGGCCCCGCAGGATACGCCCATCGGCGGTCGTCCGTCCAGGCGTCGCCGACCCCGTCAGCAGAGGATCGCGTCCAGGTCCGGGATGGCGACGCAGCCGTCGTTCCAGTGGAAGATGCCCTTCAGGAGGTCTTTGTGGCGCGGCGCGAACTGGCCGGCCGGCTCGATCGCGGTCGCGTTGATCGTGGCCAACTGCTCGACCTGGTCGACGGCGACCGCCACCTGGCCCGCTCGCGCGTTGACCACCACGAAGTGCCGGCAGTCGTCGGCCTCCGTCTTGTCGTACCCGAGCGCCGCCCCCACATCGAGCAGCGGCATCTGCATGCGGTTGTAGGAGACGTAGCCGATCGCGAGCCGGTGGAGGGCGCCGCTGAGCGCATGGAACTCCTGGCGGTTGAGCGGCACGACCTGGACGACCTGCGAGAGCGGGAGTCCGAGCAGTTGGCCGTGGAGCCGCACGATCACGTAGTGGAGGTCCTTGTGGACCGTCCGGGGCTCCGGCTCCGGTCGCCGCGGGCTCTGGAAGCCGACGTGGCCGACGCCGCCCTGGCTCGCGGGGCGCGTGGGGCGCGACGAGGGCTCGGCGGCGGCGGCGAGCAGAAGATCGTAGGCGATCAGCACGAGCTTGGTCTGGCGATCGGCCCACTCGCGGCGCCCGGGGTTCTGGTCCGGGTGGTACTGGAGGAGAAGGCGCTTCTTCGCGCGCTTCAGCTCCTCCAGCGCCGCGTGTCGGTCCACGCCGAGAATCCGCCGACACTCATCGGGGCTCATGCTTGTCTCCGCCTCCGGTCGCGGAGGGCCGTGGCTTCCGGGACACTCGCACGGCCCTGCCCGCAGTGTCTCTCTGCAGCGTGACGCCCGTCCGTGCTCGGGCGCGCGAAGCTGCAGGCCCGGGGTGAGTCTACGCGCCGAGCGCCTTGTTGATCCCCTCGATGACGCGCTCCGGCTGGAAGGGCTTCACGATGAAGTCCTTCGCTCCCGCCTGGATCGCCTCCAACACCATGTTCTTCTGTCCCATGGCCGTGCACATGATGACCCGGGCGCTGGGGTCGGCCGCGACGATCTCGCGGACGGCCGCGATCCCGTCCATCTTCGGCATCGTGATGTCCATGGTGACCACGTCGGGGCGCAGCTCAAGGTAACGGGCGACGGCGTCCTCGCCATTGTCGCTCTCGGCGACGATCTCGTGCCCTTCCTTGGTCAAGATGTTCCGCAGCGTCACGCGCATGAACATCGCGTCGTCGACGATCATGATACTCGCCACAGGTCACCGCCTCCGTGGTTCGGCGTGCAGGGATGGCCTCTGCAGGCAGCCTACTCGTTCATTCCTCGACCGGGGCCGCGATGCCTTCTCTAGGCGCCCGGTCTGCGGTAGAAGAAGCTCTTCGGACTCTCGAAACCGATCTCCCGAGAGCCCATGATCCTCTCCGTGCCTCCGACGAAGAGGATGCCTCCGGGCACAAGCGCGTCGTAGAACTTTCGGTAGAGCACGTCCTTGGCCTCCTCCGTGAAGTAGATCACCACGTTGCGGCACAGGATCACGTGGAAGCCACTCTCATACGGGTCGCGCAGTAGGTCATGGCGCCGGAACTCCACCCGGCGCCGCAGTGCGTCGCTGATCGTCCACTCGTCCGGCCCCGTCTGCGTGAAGTGCCGCTGGATCAGAGCGGGAGCCACGTTCTTCATGTCGGTGGCCTGGAAGATCCCCTTGCGGGCTCGCTCGAGGATCCGGATGTCGATGTCGGAGCCCAGCAGCTTGGGGCCCTGGCCGGCGCCGAGGCTGTCCAGGATCATCGCCACCGAGTAGATCTCGGCGCCGTACGAGCACCCGGCCGACCAGATCTTCAGCCGCTGCGTGCTCTTGGCCAGCGGGGCGAGGAAGTCGTCGCGGAGCTGGTCGAACTTCTCGGGGTTGCGGAACAACTCCGAGACGTTGATCGTGATCCGGTCGAGGAACCGTTCGAGCATCGCCCGATCGCCCTCGAGCGCCTGGGCGTAGGGGAGCACGTGGTCGAGCCCCTCCCGCGTCGCCAGGCTCCGCAGCCGGCGGCGCATCTGGTTGCCCTTGTAGCTGGCGAGATCGATCCCGGTCAGAGCGTGGATCCGCCGACAGAAGGTCGCGAACTCGGCATCGGTCTCCACCTTGGGCTCAGGGCCGAACAGCATGGACGGCTCCTTGTCCGCGGTCGCTTAGCGGACCGCGCGCACGCACTCCGCGATCCGCGCCGGGATCCCGCCGAGCGGCTCGACGTGGTCGGCGGCGCCGGCCTCGACGACCGCCCGAGGCATCCCGTAGATGACGCAGGTCTCCTCGCTCTCGGCGATCTTGCCCCCCCCCCCACCATTTAAACCTAAAAACGGGCCCGCCCCTTTGGCCCCAAGCCGGTAATTTAACCCCCCCCCCCCCGGGGCC
>CAZRDB010000067.1:0-8907 GCA_964598695.1 uncultured Armatimonadia bacterium | reverse complement strand
CTCGCGGCGATCGTGGCGCCGCCGCGCTCCGGGAGCCGCTTCATCGCGGCCGCGCCGCCGTGGCCCATGCCGGTCATGATCACGCCGACCACCCGGGGGCCGTACTCGACGGCCACCGACTCGAGCAGTAGGTCGGCTGCCGGCCGCACGCCCCACAGCGGGGGCTCCTGGCTCAGGACGATCCGGTTGCCGCGCGCCACCCGCATGTGGTAGCCGCCCGGCGCCAGGTAGGCATGGCCCGGACGCAGGGTGTCGCCCTCCTCGGCCTCCGAGACGCTGATCTGGCTCAGCGAGTCGAGGCGCTCGGCAAGGGACTTGGTGAACTTCGGCGGCATGTGCTGCACGATCACGATCGCCGCCTCGATCCCGCCCGGGATCTTGGGGACGACCTCCTGCAGCGCCCGAGGCCCTCCCGTCGAGGTCCCGATCGCGACGATCGCCCGGTACGAGGCCGCCCGCGCGGGCCGCGCCGCGGGCGGCCCGGCTGCCGGGGCGCCCGCGGGCGCCTCAGCCGTGGCCCCGCCCGCAGTCCGTCCAGGGGGCCGCGAGACGCCGCGGAGGTTGGCGCGGGCCGCCTGTGCGACCCGCGCGACGATCTCGTCGCCGACCTTGGCGATGTCGAGCGAGATCGCGCCCGAGGGCTTGTGTACGAAGTCGACGGCGCCGAGGTGGAGCGCCCGCATCGTCGTGTCGGCGCCGTCGGCCGTCAGGCTGGAGAGCATCACGACCGGCGTGGGCTGCTCCTTCATGACCTGAGCCAGCGTCGCGAGGCCGTCGAGGACGGGCATCTCGACATCGAGCGTGATGACGTCGGGCCGCAGGGAGCGGACCAGCTCGAGGCCTTCCTGGCCGTTGCGGGCCGCTCCGACGACCTCGAACTCGGGCTTCTGCGACAGGATGTCAGAGACCATCTTGCGCATGAAGGCCGAGTCGTCGACTACGAGTACGCGAATCGCACACATACGGGACGTCTCCGTCACTCCGTCGGCTGCGGCCCTAGGTGAGTCGCAGGATCTGGTCGGCGTCCGCGAAGGCCTCGGGGATCTCCCCCACGGCCTCCTCGACGATCTCCGGCCCCACGCCCAGGCGCGTGAGGGCGTAGTCGTCCAGACTGTAGGCAAGGCCGTCGATCCCGAGTCCGATCCCCGCGCACATCGCGGCGATGTAGCCGAGATGCACGACGCAGGGCAGCTCGTGGTGGTGCGGGTCGTCGCTGGGCCGCAGGTAGTAGCGAATGCTGGCCACCAGGTCCTCGGGCAGCCCCCACGCCTCCGTCACCAACGCGCCGACCTCGGCGTGGTCGAAGCCGAGCACCCGTCGCTCGGCATCGGCGAACGTGACCTGGTCGCGGCGGACCTGGCTGAGGATGTCCTGGTACTCCGTCCCGACGTAGGCATCGAGGACGATCTTGCCGAGATCGTGGATCAGCCCGGCGACCAGCGCCTCCTCGCACAGGCGCGGCGCGGTCTTGCGCGCGATGAAGCGCGAGGCGACCGCCGTGGCCATGCCCTGCTCCCAGAGCGCGCCCCGGTCGAGGCCGTAGCCCGACAGGGCGCGGTCCATGACCGTGAAGGCCGAGCCGGCCAGCGCCAGGCTTCGGATCGTGCTGAAGCCGAGCAGGACGACAGCGTCCGACAGCGTGCCGATGCGGCGCGGAAAGCCGAACAGGGCGGAGTTGGCCAGGCGGAGGACCTTGGTCATCAGCGCCTGGTCGCGCGCCAGGGTCTCGGTGAGACCCGTGATCGAGCTGTTCGGATCCTTGGTCGCCTGGAGCACCTCGGACACGACCGTGGGCAGCGCTGGAAGGTCGCGAACCCGTCGCGCAATGTCTTCAGCCGTCACAGCTCTGCTCATACCCATCACCCACCGATCCGGACGTCGCGGCGTGGACGCCCAAGCGCCCTCTCGCTACGGCCCCTTCTTGCGGTAGTCCACGTAGCCCGTGCTCCGGTCGCCCCGATCGGAGCGGTCGGTCGTGCCGGGATCCTTGGCCGCCGGCTTCGGGGGCGCCGCGCTCTGCCGCCCGGACTGGAGCGTCTGCAACTGCTGGGCCACCCGCTTGCACTTCGCGCAGATCGACCCCTCCTCCAGCGGACGACCGCAGACGCGGCAGAGGCTGGCCGCGACCCCGTCGGGTAGGTCGAGTTCGAGTCGGCCGGTCCGCACGAAGCCCATGATCATGTCGACCGAGACCTCGCACTCGCTCGCGATCTCGTCGACCGATGCCTCCCGATGCTCGCGGATGTACTGCTGCACCCGGCGGTAGACCTCGTCCTCCTGCCGGACGCACTCCGGACAGACCTTCTGGCTCGCGGTCGGCAGGAACGGCTTGCCGCACCGTCCGCAGTTCTTGATCTTCGGAACCGCCACTTACCATTCCCCCTCGGCGTTGCTCGGAGGCTTCGTCCTACCCGAGCTTGGCCAGGTCCTTCTGCGTGCCGCCCACCGGGCGCACGCTCACAACGCCCCCCTCGACGGTCAGCGTCACCGTCCGTCCCACGTTGCCGCCCACGTCCTCGGCGAGGAGGCGCATCGAGGCCAGCTTGAGCGCCTCGCGCACCGCGGCGGCGTTGCGTTTGCCGATGGCCAGCGTCGGGTTCTGGGAGCCGAAGGAGAAGACTTCGGCTCCCCCCCCGATCACGCACAGAATGTCGCCCTGCGACGCCCCCGCGCGCTTCATCTCCTGGAGCAGCTCGGGCACCGCCGTGTCGGCGAACTTCCCCGGCTGGTGGGTGGGCTTGCCATCGCTGCACGGCAGCATCACGTGGGCCATGCCCGCGATCCGGCTCCGGCGGTCGTACATGCAGACCCCGATACAGGAGCCGAGTCCCAGTGCCACCAGTGCGTCACCCGGCGCGGTCGCGACCTTCACCTCCGCCATACCGACGGGGATATTCTGCCCCAATGTCAACCCACCCCAAGCGCGTTCAGCATACGTGCCATGGAGGCCGGAGTCGCCAACAGCACGAGGTAGGCCGCGAAGATCCCATCCCCCAGATGGAACTGCGTCTGCATCCAGATCGTCTGGTCGGCCACCATGCTGGCGATGATCGTCGCCTCGCCGAGCACGACGAGCGCGCTGCTGCAGACGGTCGCGGGCGGGCTCATGTCGGCGCTGAGCTGGGTGAATCCCTGGAGGGCCGTGATGTAGCTCCCGGTCAGGATGTTGGCGACCTCCGACGAGACCGACAGCTCCATCTCGCCGATCTCCACGGTCTCGCCGGGCTGGCGGCCGAGGAGCTGGTCGGAGAGGCGTCGCGCCTCCTCCACCGGGAAGATGTAGATCGCCGCGCCCTCGATGTCCCCGGTGAGACCGAAGTGGATCCCGACGACCTCCTGGTCATCGCCGCCGACCATCTCGCGGATCCGCGTCGTCTCGATCAGGGAGACCTCGGGCACACCGATGTCGACACGCTCCTGCAGTAGGTCGGAGAGCGCCGTCGCCGAGTTGCCCGCCCCGACGTTGCCGATCTCGCGGAGCGCGTCCATCTGTAGCTCGCTGAAGGAGGACTCCTCCACCTCTTGTCCACCTCACCTAAGGTCACGTGCAGTCCCGTGGATCATCGTTCGCCGCAGCCCCCCGCAAACCCCTCCTCGCGCACACCAACTTCGTCAGCGCTCCAGGTCCATCAGCCCCCCGGTGCCGCGCGGCGCGCGATGGTAGGGGGCCTCGGCCCGGCGCTGGACCCGCAGGCCGCGCAGCGCCTCCGACGCGATGGCCATGGCGCTCGTGCACCGCTCGCGGATGGCTTCCTCCACGGTGGCGGCCCGCTCGGCGAGCGAGCGGAAGCGTGCCGCCAGCGTCGGGAGGGGCTCCGGGACGCCCTCGGGGGGGCGGTGGCCGGCCGCGTTCGGCGGCCAGTAGGCATCCAGTTCGGTGGCGAGGAGGCGCATCTGCTCGACGTGTCCGCCGGCGAGAGCGAGGGCGCCCTGGGCCGTGTCCGAGCGGACGTGGCTCTCGGCGACGGTCTCGATGCACCGCAGGTACTCACCCATGCAGTCGCACATACGGCGCAGCACCGACTCTGCGCGGCCGTAGTCCGGAGTCCGAGGCTCGCTCACGCACCACCGCCAAACGGCTGTGCCGCCGCCTCCAGCCCGCAGCCATTCTACCTGACGCGGGCCGCGCTGTGGCGCACCGGGATCCGGTCAGGAGCAGCCGCTCGTCGCGCCGCACGAGACGCACTTGAGGCACGCCCCGTTGCGGACCATGGTGAACTGGCCGCACTCGGGGCAGGCGTCGCCCTCGTACCCCTTCATCCGCGCGACCTCGCGGAGGTCGTGCGAGACGCGGCCCTGCCTCAGTGAGGGCGCCGGGGCGCTGTCATGGCCGTTGCCGCCGTCGAAGTCGAACAGCGAGGCGGTCGCGTCGTCGACGACGTGCTCGGGGCCGTCGTCCTCGGTGCCGACCGCGTCGGGCCGCAGGTCCTCGGGCGCGACATGGGCCAGGTCGTGGCGTCCGAGGTAGGTGATCGCCAGGTCGCGGAAGATGTAGTCGATCACCGAGGTCGCCATCTTCACGTTGGGGTGGCCGGCGACCAGCCCGTTGGGCTCGAACCGCGTGAAGACGAAGGCATCGACGAACTCCTCGAGCGGCACCCCGTGCTGCAGGCCCAGCGAGATCGCGATCGCGAAGCAGTTCATCAGCGATCGGAACGCGGCGCCTTCCTTGTGCATGTCGATGAAGATCTCGCCGAGCGAGTGGTCCTCGTACTCGCCGGTCCGGAGGTAGACCCGGAGGTTGCCCACCCGCGCCTTCTGGGTGTAGCCCCGCCGTCGGTCCGGCAGCAGCCGGCGCCGGGTGAGGTACTGCACCACGATCTTCTCCGCCGCCTGCAGCGCCTCGGGGGCCTCCTCGCCGACGACCGAGGCCGCGGCCGGCAGCGAGCTGAGCAGCGGCTGGTTGAGCTTCGAGCCGTCGCGGTAGATCGCGATCGCCTTCAGCATCAGCTTCCAGCCCCGCAGGTAGACGCTCGCGACATCCTCGACCGTGGCGTCGTTGGGCATGTTGACGGTCTTCGAGATCGCGCCCGAGACGAACGGCTGGACCGCGGCCATCATCGTGAGGTGCGCGTTGTGGTGGATGTACCGGGTGCCCCGGGCGCCGCAGCGGTTGGCGCAATCGAAGACGGGGAGGTCGCCCGCCCGCAGGTGGGGGGCCCCCTCGATCGTCATCGTGCCGCAGATCCGTTCGGTCGCCTCGGCGATCTGCTCGCGCGAGAAACCGAGCGCCTCGAGCAGGTCGCCGTCGAGCTGCTCCTCGGCGAGCCCCAGTGTCCGGAGGCAGAACGCCTCGCCGAGCGTGAAGCGGTTGAAGACGAACGACAGGTCGAAGGCGCTGGGGAGCTGCTGGGCGACCCGCTCGAGCTGCTCCTCACCGAAGCCCAGAGCCCGCAGCGAGTCCTCGTTGATGTGCGGCGTGTCGACCAGTCGGCCGGTTCCGACGCAGTAGTCGATGATCTCCTCAATCTGGCGGTCGGTGTAGCCGAGGCGGTGCAGAGCGCGGGGGACCGACTGGTTGATGATCTTGAAGTAGCCCCCGCCGGACAGTTTCTTGAACTTGACGAGCGCGTAGTCGGGCTCGATGCCGGTCGTGTCGCAGTCCATCACGAGGCCGATCGTCCCCGTCGGCGCCACCACGGTGACCTGGGCGTTGCGGAACCCGTGCTCCTCGCCGAGCACGAGGGCGCGATCCCACCCCTCGCGCGCCGCGCTCAGCAGCGCGGGCGGCGTCACCTCGGCGTCGAGTTCGAGCGGGAGGATGCTGAGTCCCTCGTAGGCGGAGCCCTTGGAGCCGTGGGCGGCACGGCTGTGGTTGCGGATGACCCGGAGCATGTCGCTGCGGTTGCGCTCGAAACCGGGGAAGGCGCCCAGCTCCGAGGCCATCTCGGCCGAGGTGGCGTACGACTCGCCGCAGATGATCGCCGCAACCGCCCCCGCGATCGCCCGCGCCTCGCGGCTGTCGTACGGGATCCCCAGCACCATCAGCAGCGAGCCGAGGTTGGCGAAGCCCAGGCCGATCGTGCGGTACTCCCAGCTCCGCCGGGCGATCTCCGCGCTCGGGAACTGGGCCATCACGACGCTGATCTCGAGGATGATCGTCCACAGCCGGATCGCGTGCCGCAGGTCGTCGATCTGGACCTCGCCGGTCTCCGGCTGCACGAACGAGAGCAGGTTGAGCGACGCGAGGTTGCAGGCCGTGTCATCGAGGAACATGTACTCGGAGCACGGGTTGGAGGCGTTGATGCGGCCGTCCTTGGGGCACGTGTGCCACTCGTTGATCGTCGTGTCGTACTGCACGCCCGGGTCGGCGCAGGCCCACGCGGCGTGGGCGATCCGGTCCATCAGGCCGCGGGCGTGGAGCGTCTTGGCGACCGACCGGTCGGTCCGCCGCACCAGGGGCCACTCACCGTCCTGCTCGACGGCCCGGAGGAACGCCTCCGAGAGACGGACCGAGTTGTTGGCATTCTGCCCGGCGACGGTGCGGTAGGCCTCCGATTCCCAGCCCGGGTCGTACTCGGGGAAGGCCATCTCCGTGTAGCCTTGCCGCGCGAAGTCGATGACCCGCTGGACATAGGCCTCCGGGACGAAGGCCGCCAGCGCCTCACGGATCGCCTTCGTGAGCGCCGGGTTGGTGGCCGGGTCACACAGCGCCGCGCCGTCCGACTGGACGCACGCGGCCAGGATCGCCCGCAGGTGCTTGGCGCAGGCCTTCGAGCCCGCCACCAAGGAGGCGACCTTCTGCTCCTCGATCGCCTTCCACTCGATGAACGTCTCGACGTCCGGGTGGTCGATGTCGACGCAGACCATCTTCGCCGCGCGCCGGGTCGTGCCGCCCGACTTGATCGCCCCGGCCGCCGCATCGCCGATCTTGAGGAAGCTCATCAGGCCCGAGGAGCGGCCCCCGCCCGACAGGGGCTCGTTCTCGCCCCGGAGCGCCGAGAAGTTGCTGCCCGTCCCCGAGCCGTACTTGAACACCAGCGCCTCGCGCCGCCACAGATCCATGATCCCGCCCTCGTTGACGAGGTCGTCGCGGATCGACTGGATGAAGCAGGCGTGCGGCTGCGGGCGCTCGTAGGCGCTCGTGGAGGTCCGCACCTCGCCGGTCTCGTGGTCGCAGTACAGGTGGCCCTGCGGCGGCCCTTCGATCCCGTAGGCGAAGTGGAGTCCCGTGTTGAACCACTGCGGGCTGTTCGGCGCGGCCATCTGGCGCGCCAGCATCGCGCAGGTCTCGTCGTAGAACGCCTGCGCGTCCTCGGGTGTGTCGAAGTAGCCGTACCGCTCGCCCCAGTGGCGCCAGCAGCCGGCCATGCGGTGGAACACCTGGCGAGAGTCGGTCTCGCCCCCCGTGCCGCCGTCCTCCTGGGGAACGCCGGCACGGCGGAAGTACTTCTGGGCGAGGATGTCGACGGCAACCTGCGACCATTGCTCGGGCACGAGCACGCCCTCGGCTCGGAAGACGGTGCTGCCATCGGGGCTTCGGATCTCGCTGACGCGCGGGACGAACTCCAGGCCTTCGTACGGGGACTTCCCTGCCAGAGTGAAACGCCGCGAGATCTTCACGCCTGCACACTCGCCCCTCGTTAGTGGGAACTCTGGGTAGTTTTCCCATCAAAAGCTGCATGAAGGTGCCCCGCTACCCAGGCGGGGGTAGAGTAGCGCCCATTGGGGATGGTGTCAACGGGAAACACAAGATGTGGTGTTTCTTGCCTGCGGGGCGCACTATATGTGGTGTGAGGTGCGCCGCTCAGCCCCGAACCCAGCCGAGTGATCCCTTCGGACGCTCACCCTCGATTCCTTCCCCGTCTCAGACTCCGCGTCGCATCCGCCATCGAAGCCCTCGGACCGCCACTCCGCCCAGTGCCGCGTAGCAGGCCACGCACGCCCACCAGGGCCACGGGCGCCCCTCGAGCGCCGCCCACGGGAGCGAGCCGGCAGCCTGCGAGCCGGCGAGAACGGCCTCCGAGAGCCAGCTTGCCGGCGCGTGGAGCGCCCGCGCGAGAGGGGGGATCGGCAGGGCGGCGACCGAGACGAACATCAGCACGGTCAGCACCATCGCGGGCGGCACGACGAGCAGGTTGGCCAGCGGCGCGATCAGCGAGACCGTCCCGAAGACACCGGCGATCAGCGGTAGGGTTCCAAGCGATGCGCCGAGACTGGCAACGAGGATGGCGCGGACGAAGGCGACGCTCCAACGGACGGGGTGGAGCCGGACGGAGGGGAGAGGCTCAGGGGCGAGGATCCGCGTGGCCACGACCACCCCGAGCACCGCGGCCACCGAGAGCTGGAAGCTGAGCGAGAACAGCATGGGGGGCCACCAGCACAGGATGACGAACGCGGCCGTCACGAGCGCCGAGAGCACCTCGGTGTCGCGCTGCCACGCGCGGCCGGCGTACAACACGCCGAGCAGCGCGACAGCCCGCACGATGCTGCCCTCGGGCGGCAGCAGGGCGGCGTAGAGCAGCACGAGCGCGAGGGTGACCGCCGCCTCGCACCAGCCCGTTAGCCGACCGAGCCCCGCGAGCCACCCGACCAGCACCGCGAGGATCGAGATCTGCGCTCCGGAGACGACGAGCACATGGATCGTCCCTGCCCGCCGGAAGCTCTCGAGGGTCGGCTCCGGCAGGTTCGAGCCCGAGGCGCCGAACACCATGCTCAGCATCACCTCGCAGCGGAGCGGGTGGTCGGGGTCGCGACTCAGCGCGCGCGTCCGGCGGGCGATGGCGGCGCGCAGTTGCGCCGGCGACCAGTCCCACAGCGCGGGAGCGGGGAGCACGGAGGCCTCGGCCACGGCCGAGAAGGCGCCGAAGCGGCGGGCGTAGTACCGGACGGCGTCGAACTCGCCCGGCTTGCGGGAGGCCCGCAGTGGCTCGCTCCGGCCGACCGCGACCACCCGATCGCCACTGG
>CAZRDB010000066.1:7792-22304 GCA_964598695.1 uncultured Armatimonadia bacterium | reverse complement strand
CAGGTGCCCCTTGGCCTCCGCGTGCATCCCGAGCCAGTTCTCACCGACCCCCACATCAGTCAGGACCTGCCATGCCTCGGGGGCCAGCTCCAGCGCGCGGGCGAACTCCGCGAGCGCCAGATCGCGCTCCGATGGGTCGGGGTGGTCCGGATCGCCGGCCACCGCGGCGCGGGCATGCTCGATCCCGCGGGCCGAGGCCTCGCGCGCCGGCCCGACCATCGTCTCCGGCAGCCCGGGCAGGGCCGGCCGGCTGGCCGCGAGCGCCTGGAAGAGCTGCGTCGCCTCGTCGGTGCTCCCGACCGCCTCGAGCGCGGTCGCGTAGGCCGCGAGGACGTGCGCGTACGGCGGCAGCTCGGCCTCGTCGTAGGGAACCGTGGGGTTCCCGAGCAGCGTCAGCGCCCGCTCGAGGGCCGGGATCGCCTCCCGTGGCCTGCCGGCCCAGTTGCGCGCGATCCCGAGATCCGCCCACAGCCGGGGCATCGCCGGAGCCAGCTCCGTCGCTCGGAGCAGGGTCACCTCGGCCTGCGCGTAGAGCGGAGCGGCCGCGGCGAGGTCGCCCTTGGCCTTCAGCCCCTCGGCGATCCGCACGGTCTCCATCGCCTCGATGTCGAGCGCGTCGGCGATCCGCGTCAGCCCGCCCAGGGCCTGCTCGTTGGCGGGGTCCAGCTCGAGCGCACGCCGGAACGCCGACAGGGCGGCGTCGCGCCGGTTCGCGCCCTCGAGCGCCTCGCCCAGCGTGGCCGCGATGTAGGCCTCGGCCGGATCCGCCGGCGTGAGCGAGCCCAGCACCTCGATGGCCCGGTCGTACTGCTTCGACCAGACCAGCGCGCGGCCCAGCTCCGCCGTGTAGCGACGGTCGCCGCCGTGCAGCGTGCCTGCCTTCTCGAGCAGGGCGATCGCCTGCGCGAGCCCTGCGGAGTCCCCCGCGGCGCTCGCGAGACCGGCGCGCTTGGCGCCCTCCTCGAAGTACAGCAGGGAGATCACTCGGAGCGTCTCCGCGATCTCCGTCTCCTCGGCCCGAGGCAACAGCTCGCCCTCGATCCGGCCCCAGGCCGCGTCCCACTCGCCCGAGCCCGCAAGCGCGGTGATCGTGGCGCGGGTGACGTAGTCCGGGGTCGGTGTCGGCCCGCTCTCCTCGGCCTGCCGGAGCTGCCGGAGCGCCTCGGCATAGCGCCCGGCCCACGAGAGAACGATGCCCCAGTCGGCCCGACCCTTCCAGTCCAGCAGCCCGCGGGCCTCGAGGCTCTCGAAGACCCGGAGCGCCTCCTCGGTCTTCCCGCCCTTCGCCAGCTCGACGGCGCCGGCCGTCTGGCTCTGCGGGGCGGGGCCGCGTCCGGCGGGGCGGATCTGGCTCGCGCGGGCGTGGAGCAGGTCGGCCCGCGCGGCGTCGCCCTTCGTGGCGGCGCGCGCGGCCTGCTCGTCGAACCGGTCGGCGATCGAGGCCAGGTCATCCTGGGTCTCGGGCTTCTGGCGGCTCGGCAGCAGGTGGCGGGTGACCAGTTCCCAGGCGCGGTCGGCGTCGCCGGAAGCGGCGAGTGCGGCGGCCAACGCCCGGGGGATGTACTCCGGCGCCGGCTGCGAGCTCAGTTCGTAGGCGACATCGAGCCGGCCGGCGGCCTCGAAGGGCCGGTCGGACCATGAGAGCGCGATGCCGTAGTCGCCGCAGGCACGCCAGTCGAGACGTCCCGCCTGCTCGAGCGCGTCGTAGATCGCGAGAGCGCCGACGAAGTCCTTCGCCGCCGCGAGCGCGACCGCGCGATCCTGCTCCTTCGTGTCCCGGTTGGCCTTCGCGAGCACCCACTCGCAGCGGAGCGACCGAGCCGCGAGCGCGAAGCCCCGGGCCTCCTGCCAGTTGTCATCGGCCGCCGCACGCGCCCCCCGCGCCTCGAGCAGCGCGGCGATGCCAATCAGCGACTGACGGATCGCCGGGTCGGCTCTCCGCGGCAGCAGCTCCGCGCGCGCCAGTGCGAGGGCCTGGGCGGCGTCGCCGCCTCCGGCGAGGGCGACCGCGTAGGCGCGTGTCAGGGTCTCGGGCGTCGGGCGCGGTGCTTCACTCCGGGCGCGCGCGAGCTGCGTGGCGGCCTCGGCATAGCGACCGGCCCAGACGAGCACGGTCCCCCAGTCCGCACGCAGCCGCCAATCGAGGCCGGTGGCGGCATCGAGAGCCGCGTACTCCTGGGCGGCGCCGGCGTAGTCGCCCTGCGCCGTCCGTTGGCGCGCGCGCGCCTCATCTCCCTGCTGCGCCGTGCAGCAGTGCGCAGCCAGCGCAAGAGCAGCCAGCGCAAGGACAGCACGGACGCTGGGGCGGTTGGTCACTGAGCGGTCACGCCCTCCGGTTACGGCATTCGCGATAGTTGGTGGTTCTTGTCAGAAACCACTTTTCGCGTGCCAGGGTTCACTCCCTCTTCCCTGGCGGCCGCACGGAGGGCTCTATGCCACGCCCGGGGGCTCGATGGGGGCCTGCGCGAGCGCCTCCTCGGCAGCCTCGACGATCGGGCTGTCGGGAGGCCCGGCGGGCGCTGGTGGCGGACCCGGGCGCCGGCCGGAGAGCGGGCGTCTCCACAGGCCGGACAGGTAGTAGGCGAGGGCCAGGGCCGTGCCGATCGCGAAGCCCACGACGACCGAGTACCAGACGCCATCGACGCGGCCGAGGTGCCGCGACCAGTAGACGGCCAGGGGCACGCGGAAGAGCCAGAGCGAGACGAGGGTGACGAGCGTTGTGGCGAAGGTGTGGCCGGCGCCGTTGATGACGCCGTTCGTGGCGAAGAGCACGGCCATCAGGACGTACCCGAGCCCCACGATCCGCAGGTAGCCGACGCCGATCTCCATCGGGGCGGGCGCCGTGAGGAAGCAACTCAAGAGTGGCTCCGGCAGGAGGAAGGCCGCGAGGGAGGGGATCAAGGTCACGCCGCAGCCGACGATCAGGCTCCACGTGAACACCTCGCGGACCCGCTCGAACCGGCCGGCGCCGATGTTCTGTCCGGCGAGGCTCGAGGCGGCCATGCCGACGGTCATGGCCGGCATCATCGCGAGCATCTCGATCCGCCCGGCCGCGCCATAGGCCGCCGTCGCATCGACCCCGAAGCCGTTGACGAGGCCGGTGAGCACGAGGGAGCCGATCGAGAGCAGCGACTGCTGGATCATCGACGGGATGCCGATCTTGAGCGTGAGCGAGGTGGTGTCCCGGTCGAACCGGACGTTCGCGGCCGCCGGGAGCACGATGTGGCGCTTGCGGCGGAGGTAGGCGACGATCCCGATGATCGTGCCCGCCTGCGCGATGATGCTGGCGTAGGCCGTCCCGTTGAGGCCGAGGGCCGGGGCGCCGAGCCAGCCGAACATGAGCACCGGGTCCAGGATGGCGCCGAGGACGACCGAGATGGCCTGGAACCACAGGGGCGTGACGGAATCCCCCGCCCCGCGCAGGAACGAGGCGAGGAGGAAGGTCCCGAAGCTGAGCGGCAGCGTCCACAGGAAGATGTGGAAGTAGCCCGCCGCGGCCTCGTAGACGGCCGGGGGGGTGTCGATCATCCGCAGGAGCGCGTTGCACGAGAGGTGGCCCGCGACCAGCAGCGCCAGGCTGACGGCCGAGACGAGCGCGACCGAGTTGCCCGCCACGCGTCGGACCTGGCCCCAATCGCGCGCGCCGTAGGCCTGCGAGACCATGATGTTGGCAGCCATCGTGAGACCGATCGCGGCCGCGATCAGCATCCAGAAGACGGGGAACGTGGCCGTGACCGCGGCCAGGGCGTCCTCCCCGAGCCCCTTGCCGACCCAGATCCCGTTGATGATCCCGTAGGCGTTCTGGATCACCGAGCCGAGCAGCATGGGCAGCGAGAAGCGGATGAGGTGGCCCGGGATGCTGCCGACGGTGAGGTCATGGCCACCGTGGGGCGCGTGGGGAGAGACCTCGGGCGAGGCAGACTCCTCGCTCACGGTGCTCGTCTCCTCGGCCTGCGGCTCCATGGTCGCTCTCGCTCCCGGCCCAGGATCTCCGGGCGTCGGCGCCGTGACGGAGGATACGCATGTTTGGGCTCGCGGTGATTGTGGGCCAAGCCGGCGGCAGCGTCAACCTCACGGACCGGCAGGCTTGCGCCGGGGGCTGCGGTCGCACGCGAGCGCCAGCACCACGGTGACCAGGGTCAGCACCAGGATCTCCGCCGACTGCGCGAGGACCGGCCACGCCATGTCGGGCCCCGGCAGCCAGCCGCCCAGCCATGGGCACGGCGTTGCGGCGACGCGCTGGAGGGTGATCAGGCCCGTGCAGACGGCTAGCGCCCCGAACCCCCACCGGACCCCGAAGAGGGCGACCACGGCGACCAACGCGGCGATCGCGTAGGCCGCGCCCACCTCGAGCCACGGACCCAACTCGCCGACCTGCGCCAGTGGACCACCCTCCACGGGCTCTCCCTGGAGGTCGGCAGCGGCATGCCGCCCCCACCAGACGAGAGCGCCGAGGGCCGCCAGCAGCACGAGCCCCGCCGCAACCCGCCCCGCGGCCCGCCAGCCCGCCCCGGGAACGGGGACCCGGATCATCTTCTTGCAGGAGCCACACTGGCGCCGCTCGCCGGCACGGGCCGCGGACGCCCGCAGCTCGGCGCCGCAGAGCGGGCAACGGAAGCGGATCGGCTTCGCGGTACGCGCGCCGCGCGCGCCCGCGGTCGGTCTCGAGGCGGGGCCGGGGCGGAGTGCCGCGACCCAGGCGAGCGCGGCGGGCCAGCCGGCGAGCCAGACGAGGGCCAGCGCGAGTCGGGAGTCGGGCTGCGGCTCCGCGAAGGTCACGTAGAAGACCGCGGCAACAAGCCCGAGCGCGATCAGGGCCGGCGTCTCGAGGCCCATCGCGCCGGCGGCGGGACCGCCCTCCGCCGCGTCGGGCTCCAAGAGCCGGCGCAGGCGCGCTTCGGAGCGGACCATCAGGCGACGCGCGTGGACGATGTACAGGCCCAGCGCGCAGAGACACGGCGAGAGCACCAGGAACGCGGCGTGGTGCTTGCCCGCCACGCCGATGGTCAGCAGGGCGCCGGCCATCGCGACCCCCAGTGCGAACAGGAGGCACACGCCCTGTCGGACCGAAGCCAGCTCCGCACGGAGATCACCCACCTCGCCCATCCGGTACTCGCGGCACTCCACGGGATCGTGCTGCATCCTCGGACCCCCTCGGTCTCGCTTGCGCTCGTCGCCGTCCGGCCCCACGGGCGGGCACGGCCGACCCCACGCCCCGTTCGACGCTCCGCGCGCGTCTCCTGCGTCGCACGGGTTTGCCAGAGGCCCGCGAGGAACTCGGCGGCAGACGGAGAACATCGAGGCCGGGACTCTGGGGTCTGGAGCCGACGCCTGCGCCTCCGGCGCGCACGGCATGTAGATGCCGGCATGCGCCGGCAGAGACGTGCGGAGGAGGTTTGGGATGGTCGATCCCGACCCGACCGACGACGCGACCGACCACGACGAGGCCCGGCCGCCACACGCGGCCTGCCCCCGCTCGCCGGCAGAGTGGCACCTCGCCGAGGTGATCGACTCCCTGCCCGACGCCACGTTCGTGATCGACACCGAGAAGCGCGTCGTTGCCTGGAACCGCGCTTGCGAGGAACTCACCGGCGTTGACCGGGAGCAGATGCTGGGGAGCCGCGACTACGCGGTGCCCTTCTTCGGCGCCCGACGTCCGGTCCTGATCGACCTCCTCGACGCCCCGGCCGGGGGGCCCGAGGAAGCCTTCTACAAGTACGTGGAGCGGCGCGGCAGCGCGGTCTACGCCGAATCGTACGCCCCAGCCCTGCGCGGGGGCCAGGGCGCGCACCTCTGGGCCGTCGCCTCCCCCCTGGTCGACAACGAGGGTCGGCGCTGGGGCGCCATCGACATCACCCGCGACGTGACCGACTTGCGCCAGGTCGAGAGGGCGCTCCGGGAGAGCGAGGCGCGCCACCGGGCCCTCTTCGAGACCGCTCACGACGCGATCCTCCTGATGCGCGGCGATCGGTTCATCGACTGCAACGCCCGCGCGGTCGCGATGTACGGCTGCGCCACGCGCGAGCAGGTCGTCAGCACCTCCCCGCTCACCTTCTCGCCGCCGACGCAGCCCGACGGTCGCCCCTCGAGCGAGGCCGCGCTGGACCACATCGGCCGGGCCCTGGCCGGGACGCCGCAGTTGTTCGAGTGGGAGCACCTGCGGCTCGACGGCGCGCGCTTCGCCGCCGAGGTGGGTCTCAACACCCTCCAGGTGGAGGGGGAGGCCCTGCTGCAGGCAACCGTCCGCGACATCACCGACCGTCGCCGGGCCGAGGCCGCCCTGCGGGAGGGCGAGGAGCAGTTCCGGCTGATCATGGAGAACCTCGCCGACCTGGTGGCCGTCGTGGACCCCTCCGGGCGCCGTCTCTACAACAGCCCCTCGTACCAGAACATCCTCGGCGATGTCGATCGCCTCACCGGCTCGATGTCGTTCGACCAGATCCATCCCGAGGACCGGCAACGGGTCCGGGCGGTGTTCGAGGAGACGGTGCGCACGGGCGTCGGGCAGCGCATGGAGTACCGCATGGTCGATCGGGACGGCCAGATCCGTCACATCGAGTCGCAGGGCAGCGTGATCCGCGGCGAGCGCGGCGAGGTGGCCAAAGTCCTGGTGGTCTCGCGGGACGTGACGGCACGTCAGCAGGCCCAGGAGCGCGTCGAGGCGAGCGAGCGGAAGTACCGCGAACTGGTCGAGCACGCCAACAGCATCATCCTGCACTGGACGCGCGAGGGCCGGGTCATCTTCCTCAACGAGTACGGCCAGCGGTTCTTCGGCTACTCCGAGGACGAGATCCGCGGCCGCCACGTGGTGGGGACGATCGTGCCGGCGACCGACAGCGGTGGGCGCGACCTGGCATCGCTGATGGAGGCCATCTGCGCCAACCCGGCGACCTTCGAGCAAAACGTCAACGAGAACATGCTCCGCGACGGCCGACGCGTGTGGATCGCATGGACCAATAAGTTCATGTGGGACGAGCACGGGCAGGTCGCCGACATCCTGAGCGTCGGCACCGACGTGACCGAGCGCCGCAGGGCAGAGGAGGCGGTTCGAGAGCTGAACGCCACGCTCGAGCGCCGGGTGGCCGAGCGGACAGCCGAGCTGGCCGTCGCGCGCGACCGCGCCGAGGAGGCCGACCGGATCAAGTCGGCCTTCCTCGCGACGATGTCGCACGAGCTGCGAACCCCGCTCAACTCGATCATCGGTTTCACGGGGATCCTGCTGCAGGTCCTCGCCGGATCGCTCAACGCGGAGCAGACCAAGCAACTCGGCATGATCCAGGCCAGCGGACGGCACCTGCTGGCGCTGATCAACGACGTGCTCGACATCTCGAAGATCGAGGCCGGGCAGGTCGAGATCCGCTGCCAGCCCTTCGAGGTCGCCCTCGCGGTCCGCAGAGTCGCCGAGACCGTCTCGCCCTTGGCGGAGAGGAAGGCGCTGCGCTTGGCGACCGAGATCGGACCGGACGTGGGCTCGATCTCCAGTGACCAGAGGCGGGTCGAGCAGATTCTGCTGAACCTGCTCAGCAATGCGGTCAAGTTCACCGAAGCGGGCCAGGTCTCGTTGCTGTGCGAGCGCGAGGACGACCATGTGGTGTTCCGGGTGCGCGACAGCGGCATCGGGATCCGCGAGGAGGAGATCCCGGGGCTGTTCAAGCCGTTTCACCAGATCGACACCGGCCTGACGCGCCAGCATGAGGGCACCGGCCTCGGCCTCGCGATCTGCAAGCGCCTCGCCGAGCGCCTCGGCGGGAGCATCGGCGTGGAGAGCCGATGGGGCGAGGGCAGCGTCTTCACGGTAACGCTCCCCACACGGGTGGAGGCGGGAACATGAGGGTCCTGATCATCGAGGACAACAGCCAGAACCGGTACCTCGCGACCTTCCTGCTCGCGAAGCACGGCCACGAGGTGCTGCAGGCGGTGAGCGGGCCCGAGGGGATCGAGATGGCCGCCGAGGTTCGGCCCGACCTGATCCTCCTCGACATCCAGCTCCCGGGGATGGACGGCTATGCGGTGGCCCGCGCGCTCCGCGAGAACGCCGACCTCACCGCGGTGCCGATCGTGGCCGTGACCTCCTACGCGATGGTGGGCGACCGTGAACGCGCGCTCGAGGCCGGCTGCACGGGCTACGTCGAGAAGCCGATCAACCCCGAGACGTTCGTGCACCAAGTCGAGCAACACGGGGGGGCCGCGCGGGGCGGCGAAGGGAACAGCCCGTGAGGATCCTCGTGGTCGACGACAACGACGTCAACCGCTACCAGCTCGAGGTGCTGCTGTCCGGCAACGGCTACCAGGTCGTGACCGCTTGCCACGGCGCCGAGGCGCTCGAGCTGGCCACGTCCGAGCCGCCCGATCTGGTCATCACCGACATCCTCATGCCCGTGATGGACGGCTACACGCTGTGCCGCGCCTGGCAGGAGGACGACCGGCTGCGCGACGTGCCGTTGGTCTTCTACACCGCGACGTACACCGAGGAGCGCGACCGCGACCTCGCCCTCGGCCTGGGCGCCCGTGACTTCGTCGTCAAGCCCGAGGAGCCCGACGTCTTCGTGCGACGGATCCGCGACATCGTCAGCCAGGAGGAGCGGCGCGGGGGGACTCCGCCCGTCGCCGGACCGTCGGACGACCGGCCCGACCTCGAGGAGTCGGCCTACCTCCGCCAGTACAACCAGGTCCTCATCCACAAGCTCGAGGACAAGCTGGCGCAGTTGGAGCAGACGCAGCGCGAACTCGAGCGGGACATCGCCGAGCGCGAGCGCGCCGAGCAGGAGCTGGCCGCGAGCGAGGCGCGGTACCGGCACGTGGTCGATCTGATGCCCGAGGGCCTCTGGGTCATCGACGCCGAGAGCCGGACCACCTTCGCCAACCCGACGATGGCCGCGATGCTCGGGTACACCGTGCGGGAGATGATGGGCCGCCCCCTGGCGGACTTCGTCGCTCCCGAGGACGTGCCGCTGCTGGCGCAACGGATCGAGCACCGCCGGCGCGGCGCCGCCGACCAGCACGACTTCTCCTTCCTGCGGCGCGACGGCGCCGCCGTCTGGACCGCGATCTCGACGGTCCCGCTCCTGGGCGACGACGGCTCCTACCAGGGGGCCTTGGGCGTGGTGACCGACGTCACGGAGCAGCGACAAGCCCAGCGCGACCGCGAGCGACTGGCCACGGCCCTCGAGCGGTCTCCGCAGGCGATCGTCCTGTGCGACGAGGAGGGCACGATCGTCTACGGCAACGCGGCGTCGCGCTCTCTCCGGCCCGGGCCCGAGGGCTCGTCGCTCGGACGGTCGCTCGGGGCGCTCTGCGACGAGGTCTTCGGTCCCGAGGTGGGCGAGGCGGTGCTCCGGGCCACACAGACGGGCGGCGCCTGGAGCGGGCGGTGCGCCGCCGGAGGGCCGGAGCGCCGCCAGCTCGACGTCATGGTCTCGCCGATGGTCGATTCCGACGGGCAGATCACGGGGTTCACCGGCATCGCGCAGGACGTGACCGAGATCGAGTCGCTCGAGGCCCAGCTCCACCAGGCCCAGAAGATGGAGTCGCTCGGCACCCTCGCCAGCGGCGTGGCGCACGACTTCAACAACCTGCTGATGGTCATCCGAGGCCAGGCCGAACTGCTCATGCAGGACCTGGCGCCCGACCACCCCCATCGCGCCGGGCTGAGCGACATCGCGCGTGCCGGCGATCGCGCGACGGAACTCGTCCGCCAGTTGCTCGCGTTCTCGCGCAAGCAGGTGCTGCAACCGGCCCTCGTCGACCTCAACGAGGCGATCGAGGGGCTCGCACGCATGCTCCAGCGTCTCCTCCCCTCGGACATCAGCCTGTCGGTCGACCTCGGCGGCGACCTCTGCCCCGTCCTCGTCGATCGGACCCGGCTGGACCAAGTGCTGATGAACCTGGTCGTCAACGCCCGCGATGCGATGCCCTCCGGCGGCCACCTGACGATCCGCACCGCGACGGCCGTGCTCGACGGCCGCGGGACCGTCACGGGCGGCGCATTGCCGGCCGGCCGGTACGCGACCGTCTCCGTGGTCGACACCGGCCACGGCGTCGCCCCGGAGATCCGCGACCGCATCTTCGAGCCGTTCTTCTCGACCAAGGGGGACCGCGGCACGGGCCTCGGCCTCGCGACGGTCTACGGCATCGTGCGGCAGAGCGGCGGCGACATCACGATCGCCTCCGAGGTCGGCGTGGGCACAACCATGCGCGTCTACCTCCCCGAGGCCGAGGATGGGGCGGCCGGCGCACCCGCACCTCGGGAGGAGCCCCGACGCGGGGAGAGCGGCTCGGGCCACACGGTCCTCGTCGTCGAGGACGAAGCCGGCGTCCGGCAGTTCGTGAGCACGGTGCTGCGCGGCACCGGCTACACGGTGCTGGAGGCCGGGAGCCGCTCGGAAGCCCTCGCCCTGGCGCGCAGCCATGGCGCAACGGTCGATCTCGTCCTGAGCGACGTCGTGATGCCCGACGGGCGCGGTCCGGCGCTGTGCGACGAGATCCGGGACCTTCTGCCCCGGGCCGCCGTGCTGTACATGTCGGGGTACCTCGACGACACGGTGACGGGAGGCAGCGCCTACGGCCTCGGCCACGAGCTGCTCGAGAAGCCGTTCACGACCGCGGCGCTCCAGGCCGCCGTGCGGCGTGCCCTCAACCTGGAGGCAGCGCCGTAACGGGCTCGACGGCCTGTCTCCCCCGCGCGGCCGCGACGACCGGGCGCGCTGCGCTCTCACGCTCAGGAGGCGCCTTGGTGGCCCCGTACGAGAACGGATACGTCAAGCGGCTGGCAGAGGGGTTGCGCAAGCAAGGGGTGGCCCCGGAGACCCGCGAGCGGATCCTCGAGGGAGCCGACGAGATCGGCCGGAGCGCGTCGCGCGAGGAGCGATCGGCGTGGTTCGCGGGCGCGATGGCCCGCATGGACGCCGAACTCGATCCGCCCACCCGCCAGGCGACCCGCGAGCGCTGCGCCTGCTGTCTGGGCGGCAAGCGGCTCACACTCTCCCGCGCGATCGCCCGCGACCACGAGACCCTCGAGGAGCGCATCGCCGCCGCCAACGAGGCGCGGTTCGTCTTCGGCCACAGCGTCGGCCTCGCCCCCGACGGTACGGTGCTGGTGCAGTTCCAGCCCGACGGCTGGCCCGAGTACCCCTGCCCCTGCATCGCGCGACGGGAGGAGCCGATCTCGGTGACCTACTGCTACTGCTGCGCAGGCCACGTGAAGCACCATCTGCAGATCGCCCTGGGCCGCAAGGTGGAGATGACCGTCCTCAGCTCGGCCGCGGCCTCGGGTGGGGGCGCACCGTGCCGGTTCTCGTGTCGTCTGGTCGAGTAGGGACCCTCCCCTACCCCTCGCTCACGGTGACCTCGCTCAGAAACGCCGGCTGTCCCTGGTCGGGCGCCAGGATCTCGAGGCGCACCGGGCCGGGCTGCTCCGGCAGCTCGAACGGCAGTTTGACCCACTGGAAGCCGTCCCAGCCTCCGAGCGTGAGCTGCTGCTCGACGCCCCCCAGGCGGACGATCGCGCTCCGGTTGTCGCCTTTGGCGCCCCACAAGAGCGAGAGGATGACCCTCCGTCGTCCGCCGGTCTCCACCGTGCGCTCGACCGGGCTCCGGCCGAGCCAGTGGTAGGCGCGCTCTTGGTAGAACTCGCCCCCGAGCCGGAAGGCATCCAGCAGGCCCGGCTCGCGGTAGACGGGGAGCGTCAGCCGGACGGGGCTGAGCCCGCCCGCGGCCACGGCCGTGAGCGTCGCCTGGGTGAAGTCGCCACCCTCCACGAGCCACTCCGTGTTCGCCTCACCCTTCGGGGCCAGGTCGAGCCGGGCGGCCGAGAGCTTGCCCCGGTCGACGGTCAGCGCCACCGCCAGCGGCTGGTCGGTGCGGTTGCGGACAACCACGCTGGCCCGCGCCGTGGGGACGGCGTTCAGGAGGTGCGGCGCGACGACCTCGACGAGGCCCTCGCCGTGCGGAACGGCGCTCAAGCGGCGCACGCGCGCGATCCATGGCTTGCCCTTGCCGAAGGAGACCGGCAGCCCCTCGATGAGCTGACGGCCGGAGACGGTTCGGGTCTCCTTCTCCGTCGCGACCTCGTAGAACGACCCGGCCTCGACGGGCCACCATTCCGGCCACTCGTTGAGCCGTGGGTAGTTGAGCGGCAGTCCGAGGTGGTCGCGCGAGCGCGGATGGTCGAAGCACAGCTTCCCCTGCCAGCCGCCATCGGCCCAGGCCGCGATCGTCAGCTCCCCGCCGCTCTCGGCCGCTCCCCAGCGGATGTCCTTCCGCCACGGGAGGGGGTAGGTGCCCCGGGTGCGGTAGAGCGCGTACATCAGCCAGGTCCGCGCGGAGTTGCCGTCCCCGTACCAACCCTCCACGATGCCGTCCTTCTGCTGGTAGGCGTGGTGGCGCGCCACCATCGCCCGTAGCCAGCGGTCGGTGGCCTCGTTCGGCTCTCGATTGAGCAGCACGATCGCGCTCTCCTCGCAGTCGGCGTAGGAATCGGCGCCGCCCCACTCGAGGTAGCTCGTGATCGCGTCCATCGCCTCGAGCACGGCCTGGCGATAGCGTTCCTCGCCCAGCACGAGGTAGGCCGTGTAGAAGGCGTTGTACAGGTAGCCCCAGGTGTCCGGCACGCCGCCGTCGCCCTCCGGCTGGTTCGAGAGGATACCGCGCTGGTTGCGGTGGCGCGCGAGCAGCGCGTCGAGCATCGCCCGCAGGACCGGCTCGTACTGCCGCGCCTTCTCCGGCCGGTAGGCCCGGGCGAGCACGTAGGCCTCGGTGAGACCGCCAATGATCTCGTTGCCGTGGTCGTTGAGGTACAGGTGGGCCGAGATCGGCCGGTGGGCGGTGAAGTCCCACGCATGGCAGGGCAGGCCGTTGTTGCGGGGCAGCACCTCGAGGTAGTAGGCGTCAGCGATCCGCAGCGCGCCCTCCAGGTAGGCGAGGTCGGCCGTGGCGTAGAAGAGCCGACACAGCACCTCGAGCGTCTCGCCGTTGACCTCGGCCCCCGTCGAGGGCAGCGGCCCGAAGTCGCTCGCGATCGGGCTCTCGAGCAGCAGGTCGCGCGCGATGCCGCGCAGGCGCCACGACCACGGCGTATCACCGAGGTACTCGAGCAGAGGCAGCAGGCCGTCCTTCGCGTACTCCGCGTTGCCGAACATCACCCGATGGGTGTCGAGCGGCTGCGCGAACGTGCCGGTCTCGAGCGCGAGGTCGTCGGAGAGACTGCGGAGCCTCGTCGTTCGCTTGATCTCCTCATCGAGGATCTCGCGCATCGGCCCCTCGTAGCGCGGCCGGTCCGTAAGGTAGCTCGTCAGCACGAGGAACGGGTACAGGTCGGCGGCCGAGTTGTTGACCGACCACAGCGGGTTGTCCGTGTTCTGGCCGATGAGCTTGGTCTCGCGGTCCTGGAGCGCCATCCAGCCGTCGAGGACGCCCGTCGCGGCCACGAAGGCGCGGTTGGCCTCGATGGCGTTCGCGTGCGCCCGGTTCGCGAGATCGTCCGTGGGCCCCGCGAGCAGCGGGAAGATCAGGGCAAGAGCGACCATTCCACCACTCCGTTCTCCCCCTAGGACGCAGGCTCACTCCCAAGGGTGCAGTAGTACCGTGCCGCACTGGTGCGAGGCGCAGACCTCCAGCGCCTGCTGGATCGCCCACCGCGGCACAGGCTTCCCCCCGTGGCAGGACGGAACCTGCCGACCTCCCGCGCCGGCCTCACCCCCGCCCCTGCGGGCCACCCCCCTCTCCCTCGCAAGGCTCGGGACGAGGGGGGAGCCCTGCCGGGGTGGGGCGGTCGGGCGGAGGTCTCCGTGTGGCGCGGCCGAACCGGGCGTGGGATCGTGCGCAAAGAGGGGCCGGCGCCTCCGGTCGGGCCTCACCCCCCGGCCCTACGGGCCACCCCCCTCTCCCTCGCAAGGCTCGGGACGAGGGGGAGACCCCAGCCGGGTTGTCCCCTCTCATCTCGGCCGAAGGCCGAAGGGGGAGGGGTGGCGCGAAGCGCCGGGGTGGGGCGGTCGGGCGGCCTGCGCCCGCGGAGGGAGGCAGCCGTTGTCTGAGGAGGAGCACGGCCCCCAACGACGGGTGCGGCGCGTCGCGTCGCGCGCGATCCTCGGAGCGGCCCGGCGTCTGCGCGGTGAACAGACGCCGCCCGAGGAACTCCTGTGGGCTCAGCTCCGTGCCAAGGGTCTGAACGGGGCCAAGTTCCGCCGACAACACCCCATCGGCCGGTTCGTCGTCGACCTGTTCTGCCGCGAAGCACTCCTCGCCGTGGAGGTCGACGGCAAGTGCCACCAGGAGAGCGTGGAGGCCGATGCCGAGCGCGACGAGTGGCTCCGAGGGCAGGGGATCCGTGTGCTGCGTCTGCCGGCGTCTCTCGTGCTAGCCGACCTGGACGCGGCGCTGGACGCGATCCGAGCGGCCCTCCGCACGGGCCCATGACCGGCGTCTCCGGTCGGGCCTCACCCCCCGGCCCTACGGGCCACCCCCCCTCTCCCTCGCAAGGCTCGGGACGAGGGGGAGAGCCCAGTCGGCTTGCCCC
>CAZRDB010000066.1:1113-7692 GCA_964598695.1 uncultured Armatimonadia bacterium | reverse complement strand
CCCCCTCTCCCTCGCAAGGCTCGGGACGAGGGGGAGAGCCCAGTCGGCTTGCCCCCTCTCATCTCGGCCGAAGGCCGAAGGGGGAGGGGTGGCGCGAAGCGCCGGGGTGGGGCGGTGTTCCCCCCCTTTGACACCCGCCCGCGGACGCGTCTAGAATCGCGCCAAGTGGCGCATCGGCGCTCAGGAGAGGAACGCACACCGTGTGCGCGTACCGGAGCCAAGCCGTCGTTGTAGCGAGCCCCGAGATGGTGGGTGCGGGGTAGCGCACGCCCGAGAAGACCGACAAGCCCCGTAGCCGCCATCGCGGAGACGGGGCTTTTTGTTTGCGGGCGTGCCGGCCGGCCCTGAGGCCGCCCCATCATCGATCGAGAAGAGGGACTCCCATGTCCGATCTCAAGGACCGCAAGTCGTACGAGCCCGGCCCGGTGGAGGAGCGCTGGCGCGCGGAGTGGGTGCGCGAGGCGACCTTCCGCGCCCAGGGAGAGGGCGGCGCGCCCTTCTCCATCGTCATCCCACCGCCCAACGTGACCGGGGTCCTGCACATCGGCCACGCGCTCGACAACACGATCCAGGACACCTTCGCGCGCTTCGAGCGGATGCGGGGCCGCGACGTGTTGTGGCTCCCCGGAACCGACCACGCCGGCATCGCGACCCAGGTGGTCGTGGAGCGCCAGATCGCCCGGGAGGGCCTCTCACGTCACGACCTCGGGCGCGAGGCCTTTCTCGAGCGCGTGTGGGACTGGAAGCACCAGAGCCACGGCGTCATCACCTCGCAGCTCAAGCGGATGGGCGCCTCGCTCGACTGGTCGCGCGAGCGCTTCACGCTCGACGAGGGCCTCTCCCGCGCCGTGCGCGAGGCGTTTTGCCGCTTCCACGAGCAGGGCCTGATCTACCGCGGTCGCCGCATCGTCCAGTGGTGCCCGAACGACCACACCGCGCTCTCCGACGAGGAAGTCGAGCACGAGGACCACCAGGGGAAGCTCTGGCGGCTGCGCTACCCCCTGAGCGACGGCACGGGCGCGATCGAGGTGGCCACCACCCGACCCGAGACGATGCTCGGCGACACCGGCGTGGCCGTGCATCCCGAGGACGAGCGCTACCGGGCCCTCGTGGGCAAGACCGTCACCCTGCCGCTGATGGGGCGCGAGATCCCCATCGTGGCCGACGAGCGCGTGGAACTCGGCTTCGGCACCGGCGCCGTGAAGGTGACCCCGGCGCACGACCCGCTCGACTTCGAGATCGGCCAGACCCATCGCCTCGGCCAGATCCAGGTGATCGGTCTTGACGGCAAGATGACCGCGGAGGCCGGGCCGTACGAGGGGCTCACCCGCGAGGAGTGCCGCGAGCGGGTGATCGCCGACCTCACCGCGACGGGCGTGCTGATGGGCACCATCGAGCACAACCACTCGGTGGGCCACTGCCAACGCTGCGGGACGATTCTCGAGCCCCTGATCTCGCTCCAGTGGTTCCTCCGCATGGGCCCTCTCGGCCAGAAGGCGATCGCGGCGGCCGAGGACGGACGCGGACCGCGGTGGCGGCCGGAGCGGTGGGAGAAGGTCTACCTCGACTGGCTCGCCAAGCTCGGCGACTGGTGCATCAGCCGTCAGCTCTGGTGGGGCCACCGGATCCCCGTCTGGACCTGTGGGGCTTGCGGCCACGAGCAGGCCTACCGCGAGGAGCCGGCGGCATGCCCGAAGTGCGGCGCGGCCGACCTCGCCCAGGAGGAGGATGTGCTCGACACGTGGTTCTCCTCGGGCCTGTGGCCGTTCTCGACGATGGGCTGGCCCGACGAGGCCGCGCCCGACCTCGGACGCTTCTTCCCGACCTCCGTGCTCGTGACCGGCTACGACATCATCTTCTTCTGGGTGGTGCGGATGGTCACGATGTCGCTCGCGATCACCGGCGAGGTCCCCTTCGGGACCGTCTACATCCACGGCCTCGTGCGTGATGAGCAGGGCCGGAAGATCAGCAAGTCGCTCGGCAACGCGATCGACCCGATCGATCTCATGGACCAGTACAGCGCCGACGCTCTGCGGTTCGCCTTGGCCTCGCTCGTGACGGGTGGGCAGGACATCAGCTTCGGCGAAAGCCGTCTCGTGGGCGCCCGCAACTTCTGCAACAAGATCTTCAACGCGACCCGCTTCACGCTGCTCAACCTCGAGGGCCTCACCCCGTCGGGCGAGGCCCCGGCGATCGAGGGGATGGGCCTCTCGGAGCGCTGGATCCTCAGCCGCGCCGCGCGCGCGATCGAGGACATCACGGGCGCGCTGGAGCGGATGGAGCTCTCCGACGCCGCCGACCGCGCGTACCACTTCTGGTGGTCGGAGTTCTGTGACTGGTATGTGGAACTCGCCAAGAGCGCGCTCTACGGCGAGGAGGCCGAGGCCAAGGCCCGCACCCAGGCGGCGCTCCACGCCGTGCTGTCGATCGGGCTACGGCTGCTCCATCCGGTGATGCCGTTCATCACTGAGGAGCTGTGGCAGCTCCTGCCCGGCACCGAGGGCTACCTCGGGCTCGCGGAGTGGCCGGCCGCCCGCCCCGAATGGCTCGACGAGGCCGCCGAGGCCCGGATGGCGCTCTGCCAGGAGCTGATCCGCACCACGCGCAACCTCCGGGCCGAGAAGGGGATCGCGCCCTCGGTCTGGGTGCGTGCGGCGCTGCGTCCGAGCGCCGGCCAGGAGGAGGCCGCGCGGACCGACGTGGCCGACCTCCTCCGGCAGCTTGCCCGCGTGGAATCGGTGGAGTGGCTCGCGCCGGAGGACCCGAAGCCCGCGCGCGCGCTCACGAGCGTTGCCGCCGACGGCACCGAGGTGTTCCTCCTCGCCGAGGGCCTCATCGATCTCGGACGCGAGCGGGAGCGGCTCGAGAAGGAGCTGGAGAACGTGACCGGCCGCCTCGAGGGAGTGCGGCGGAAGCTCTCGGACGAGAAGTTCACCGGCCGCGCGCCCGAGGAGATCGTGAGCCGCGAGCGTGCCCGCGAGGTCGAGCTGGCCGAGTCGGCCGAGCGCCTCCGCGCGGCAGTCGCCGAACTGGGCGAGTAGGCACTGGGGCCCCCCCGCGACCTCTCGCGGGGGGGGCCCCCCAACTCGCTCGCTCCCCCTGTCGGCCCTCCGGAGCCGGACCCGGCGCCCCCCTACCCCTCCTCGAGCAGCCCGTGGAACCGGGCCATCCAGTAGGGCAGCAGGTAGGCGACGCCATCGTCCTCGCTCCTACCGTCGCCGCCGCGGGTGAGCCGGTAGGGGTTGCCGTTCCAGCGCAGCATCGGGTTCTCGGAGTAGGGCAACACGCGGGTCGCCTGGGCCTCGCCGAAGCGCCCGGCCTCGCGGTCGAGGACGACGTCGGACCGTCGGGTGTGGTCGATCGGCCAGGCGACGCGGTCGGTCGGCATCTCGATGAGGCTCTGCGCGGCCTCCGAGAGCCCCACGGCGCGCCCGAGGCCGACGGTGGCGATGACGTTCCAGAGCGGGCAGCGCTGCGGCAGCGCGATCCGGATGCTGCGCTCCAGGCCGAGCCGCACGACCACGCGCAGTTCCTCCTGCTCTTCGTAGGCGAGCAGCGGGTAGTAGGCGAGGAAGGCCAGCTCGTCGTCGGAGTAGTTGACCTCGCCGGGCAGCGTGACTTTCTGGTCGATCGACTGCAGAGCGTAGCCGTGGCGGCGCGCGAGGAACTCGAAGGCGACCTGATAGCGGCTGTCGTGGCAGACGTGGTGGGCGACGCGCAGGAAGCTGAGCATCGAGAGCGAGTTGAGCGAGCGCTCCATCACCCACTGGCGGTTGTAGTTGAGCTGGCGGGGCGAGAAGACCGCCCAGCGCGTCGGGGCGCCGTCCTGGTCGATGAGGCAGAAGTCGTTCTCGAGCAGATGGTCGGTGATGCGGGCGACGGTCTCCTGGATCGCGCGCTGCTCGTCGGCCTCGGCCACGAGGTCGTAGTAGATCGGCAGGGCGAAGAAGTGGCCGTTCAGTTCGTCGGAGCTGGTATCGCCCTTCCACAGCCACTCCCCGTCAGCCGAGGGGTGCCACTCGCCCGACTCGGTGCCCTCCATCGGCATCTCCTCGCGGGCGACGGCCGCCCGGGCGGGGAAGCCCGGGATCCCCGTGACCCGCTCGAGCCACAGGAGCGCCTGGAGCGACTCCCGCGCCCGGTCGCGCGCTTCGTCCTCTCCCGTCACCGCGTACCGGAAGCTCTCGGCCGCGACGTACAGCGCCGTCCAGAGGCCGTCGTTGTCCGAGGCGACCGGCGACCACGCGCTCGTGTCACCCGGCCGCGCGAGCGTACACTCGGTCACGTAGCCGCGCCGGCGGTGCCGGAGATCGATCATCGCCTCGATCGCCTCGGCCCGCTCCGCGAGCGTCATGGGCCGGCGCCGGAACGCGGCGGTCGCGCCGGAGCGACAGAGAACGGCGACGGTCTCGGCGTCGGCCTCCGCGATCCCCACCACGTCATCTTCGGGCAGCCAGCGCGGCCCGGCGAAGAGCGACCACTCGCCCCGGGCCGAGAGCCGCACGACGCCCTGGCCGGTGGCGAACCACCGCTCGCCATTCGCGCGCAGCAGCACGCGCCGGACGTCCTCGCTCGGCAGGCCGTCGGCCCCACGGAGGCTTCGCCATGCGGCATGGCCGTCGAACAACGTGATCCCCCGGTCGGTCGCGAGCCACAGGATGTCGGAGGCATCGACCGCTACGTCGCGCACCTCGCTGCCTCCCACGGCGAAGCGTTCGGGCGAGTAGGTCTGCCGCGAGCCCTCCCACTCTCCGACGAGACCGGCCTCGTCGGCGCGCCAGGCTCCGCCCGAGGAGTCCATGCAGGTTCCCGTGACCTCCGGCCACGGGCGGTACGCGGCGCGCGGCAGCTCCGGCGCGGGGACCCGGAGATCCTCCTCGAAGCGTGGCACCACGACGCGCATGAACTCCTCTGCGTACCGCATGGGGCTGACCCCTTCCTGGAGCCTCCCCGCCCCCCCTCTCATTCGGCTGGAGTACGGCTCAACCTTCGGGCGCGGCCGACGGTTGAGCCCCTGTGATGACCCGAGTCCCCCGCAGAGCGCAGCCGACCGCCAAGGGGGCTCAGGCCGCGCCGCGGGCGCGCGTCTGGGCCGCCGTGTGCGCGCTCGCCGTGTGGGGGCTCGCGGGGACGGCGGGCTACGTGGTCGTCGAGGGCTGGGCCCCGCTCGATGCCCTGTACATGGCCGTCCTCGGGAGCACCACGGTCGGCTTCACCGAGGTGCACAACCTGTCGCAGAGCGGCCGGGAGTTCACCGTGGTCTTCCTCGCGGTCAACTCGGTCCTGATGATCGTGGCGGGCTCGGCGATCACCTCGTACTTGGTCGAGGGCCACATCGGCGGCGCACTGAGGAGGCAACGCTTGGAGAGGGAGTTGGCTCGCCTGCACGACCACATCATCCTCTGTGGCTTCGGCCGGATGGGTTGCGCGGCCGCACAGGAGCTGCGCCGCAGCGGCGTCCCCCTGGTCGTCGTCGAGAACCGGCCCGAGGTGGCCGTCTACGCCCGCGAGCAGGGCTTCCTGATCGCCGAGGGCAGCGCGTTCGATGAGGAACTGCTCCAGCGCGTGGGCGTGGCGCGGGCGCGTGGCGTCATCGCCGCGCTCGGCTCCGATGCCGACAACCTGACCCTGACCCTCACGGTCCGCGACCTGCGGAGCGACATCCTGATCGTCGGCCGGGCGACCGGCGACACGGAGGAGCGGCTGATGCGACGCGCGGGCGCCACCCACGTCATCAGCCCCTACGCGACAGGCGGCGCGCGCATGGCGGCGATGATCACCCGCCCCGAGGTGCTGCAGTTCCTCGATGTCACCATGCACGCGGGGGAGCGGGTGATCCGCCTCGACTCCATCCGCGTCGCGCCCGATTCGCCCGTCGCCTGGAAGGTGCTCCGGGAGACGCAGTGCTTCTCGGCGAGCGGCACCATCGTCGTCGGCTTGATCGACCCCGGCGGCGCGGTGCGGATCAACCCGCCGCGCCAGAGCCAGATCCCGCCCGAGTCGACGCTGATCGTCATGGGCGACGACAGCCAACTCGCCCACCTCCGCACGCTGCTCGAGCCATCGGAGAGCTAGGCGGCCGGCGCGGCAGGTCTCGAGCCGGCGCCCGGCGAATCGCGCACCTCTACCGTGTCGTGGGAGGTCGTGGCGATGAGACCCGAGGCAGCCGCACAGCAGCTCGAGCGAGAGATCCAGGCCCAGCGCCGGAGCGTGCTCTCGGAGGCGCTCGGCCTCCTGCGTCGGATGGGCCGTGACGAGCTGCTCGCCACCGTCTCCGAGACCCTCTCGGCGTCGGGATTCGAGCGAATCGCGCCCGTCTCCGATCTCGCCGGCGCTCCGGCGTGCGCGGCCGAGCTGCCGGTCGGCGCCAGCCGCCTCACAACGCTGGTCTCGATCCGCGTCGGCGCGGGGGTGGTCGACGAGGAGACGCTCGAGACCTTCCGCGAGGCGGGGATGGAATACGCGTGCGTGGGGACGGGCCTCAACGAGGGCCACGCACCCGCCCGGCACGTGTACGAGAAGTGCGGCTTCGAGCCGCTCATCGAGTACGTGATGTACTCGCAGAAGCTGTGATTGCGG
>CAZRDB010000066.1:0-1103 GCA_964598695.1 uncultured Armatimonadia bacterium | reverse complement strand
CGAGGCGATCGCCGGCCGCGCGACGCTCGGCGTGATCCTCTCGGCCGCGCGCGTGCGCCGCGAGATCGTCGAACGCGGCGAGCTGGGCAGCCCGCCGGTCGCCCTGTTCGACGCGGACGCCCTCGGCGAGGCGCTCGAACACGGCGGCGTGCTCGTCACCGCCGCCGGCCTCCAGCCCGCCCTCCGGCTGCAGGCGCGGAAGCGCAGCGCGGTCTCGGCGAGCCGGAGACGGCCCGCCGCCGATGGCCGGGGCAGAGCCCCGCGTCTGTTCCGCTGGGTGGTCGAGGACGGCCCGGGCCGCACCTTCACGCTGGTCGGAGAGTACCTCCCGGACCCGACGCTGACCTTCCGCGTTCCGGGCGAGCTGGTTCCGGCGAACGAGGACTTCCTCCCGGCGCGAACCGCGCTCCACCAGGCGATCTGCAACGAGCTGCGCGGGATCTTCCCCGATCTGCCGCCCTCGATGATCCGCACCAAGGCATGGCCCGGGGTCCACAAGGTCTACCGCGTGGACGAGTACGGCCGCACCCACGGCGAGACCTGAGGGCTGCCCACCCCCCTGGTGGGGGGTGGGCCTCAACGTCACCCTACTTGCACCGCCCCTGGAGGTACTCGAAGCTCTTCCGGATGCTCTCGATCGGGTCGCCGGGGCACACGTCTTGCTCGACGATGTACCAGACGACCCCCGCCTCCTCGCCGGCCTCGAAGATCGCGTCCCAGTCGAGGATCCCGCTGCCGACCTCGGCGAACGGCCTGTCCTCGCCCGGGCCCATGTCCTTGAGGTGGACGAGCGGCACGCGGCCGGCCAGCTTCCGGATGTAGGCCGCCGGGTCCTCGCCGCCGTGCTGGATCCAGTAGGTGTCCAGTTCCGAGACCAGGCAATCGCTCGGCGCGGCGTCGAAGAGGATGTCGAGGCCGTAGCGGCCGTCGAACCGGGCGAACTCGAAGCTGTGGTTGTGGTAGCCGAGCGTCAGGCCCTCGTCCCGGAGCTTCGCGCCCAGCTCCGCGAGCAGACCGGCGGTCGCGCGCCAGCCGGCGCCGTACTTGCGGCGCTCCTCGGGCATCCACGGCACGACGACGTACTGGTTGCCGACGGTCTTCTG
>CAZRDB010000065.1:0-22367 GCA_964598695.1 uncultured Armatimonadia bacterium | reverse complement strand
GGGCCGCGCTGGGGGCGTGCGCGGCGGCGACGGAGGTGTTGTGCTCTCGACACGGGGCGCGGGGTACCCTTTCGCGGGGGCCCCCGCCGCGCCGCGTTCCCCTGCGGCGAGGGCGGAGACTCAGACGCGCCCACTCGCAGCGTCGATCAGGAACCAGACCGTCAGCCCCCCCCACAGGAGCGCGAACAGCGTGCCGGCGACGATCCCCACCCAAGCGTGGGTCGTGCCCCGCACCTCGGGGTGCTCCCTCGCGCACCGCAGGCCTCTGACCCCCAGGATCACCGCCGGGATAGCCAGCGCCAGCCCGATGCACGGGATGAGCGAGAACACGCCCAGGTAGTAGGCGATCAGCGCGTTCGGGTTGCGCGTGGGGACCAGGCCCCCGAGAGTCTCCCCCGCCGGCGCTCCGGCCGGGGTCGGCGGCGGAGGAGACGACGCGATCGGCCGGCCGTGCTCATCGTAGCGGCGCCCGCACCGGGGGCAATGGCAGCCGCCCCACTGGTCGGCCGTGGCGATGAGCGGAACCTGGCACTCGGTGCAGACGAGCAGAGCCTGTGACATCCCCAGCGATCCCTTCGTCCCCGACGCGGCTCATGCTTCACCCGACGGCCCTTCCGCCCCTGCCCGGCCCCTGCGGCTTCCGACCGTGGGCGGCGGATGGCCGAGGGAACACGGAGCGCGCGCGCGAATAGGGGATCAGTCGGTAACGTACGATCCCGCCGACCCGGAGGTCTAGCGATGCACTGCTTCCGCAACTTCAAGTCATTCGCCGAGGCGGAGATCGATCTGCAGCAGGCCGTCACGCTGCTCGTCGGTCCCAACGGCTCGGGCAAGACGAACCTCATCGAGGGTGTGGAGCTGCTCGCACAGATCGCGCTGGGCCTGCCGCTGCATCAAGTCGTTGATGTCGGCCGCGGCTCGCGAGGCAGCTTCGAGGTCCGCGGCGGGCTGGATGGGTGCGTTCGCGACGGGCAGGACGAGTTCGAGTTGTCGGTGAGGTTCGACGGCTACGTGGCCGACTGGCAGCCGCCTGTTAGCTACTCCGTGACCTACGCCGCGCCCATCCGAGCGCTCGCCAGCGAGACTCTGGTTGCTGCGGACGCCAGCGGAAGGCAGCGCACCATCCTTAGGGCCCAGGGCGGCGAGAGGGACGGCCTGACGAGTGTCACCTACGACAACTTCCGGCAGGGGCCCCGCCCGCGGGAAGTCTCCATCCGGTCCGACCGCTCTGCCCTGTCGCAGTACGGGGTGTTCGCTCGGGACAACGGTCGGGCCGAGTCCTGCCTTGCGCTGACCGACTCGGTGCGCGACCTGCTCAGCTCGGCCTCCACTCTCGCCCCCAACCCCGGCGCCATGAGGAGCTACGCTCGGATCCTGGAGGGGTGGCCGCTGCAGCGGGACGGCGCGAACCTGTCGGCGGTGCTTCACGCGATGGCCCCGGACGCGCTGACCGCGATCACGGGCCGGATCAGGCAGCTCCCCGAGGAGCCCATCCACTCGATCGACTTCGTGACGACTGATGCCCACGACGTCATGCTGGCATTCCGCATGGGGGAGCGCGCGGAGAGGGTCGACGCACGGGTGCTGTCTGATGGCACCCTCCGCTGTCTCGCGATCCTGACGGCACTGGAGGCAGCCCAGGAAGGCTCGCTGCTGATCATCGAAGAGGTTGACAACGGTCTCCACCCCAGCCGGGCCGGCGTCCTCACCTCCGCGCTGTTCGAGACGGCGGAGCGCCGACGCGTGCGTGTTCTCGCAACCACGCACAACCCGGCGACCCTTAACGCTCTCAGCGACGAGCAGCTCGGGGCCGTCGTGCTCTGTACGAGCGTTGGCACGGAGGGCGGCTCGAGGTTGGTCCGGCTTTCCGACTTCCCACGCTACGTGGAGTTCATTGAGGGGGGGCGACTCGGCGACCTGATCACAGCGCGGATCGCCGACCAGTACCTCGCACCGGACTTCGCGGAGAAGCGCAAGCAGGCTATGCGAGAGCTGCTGGAGGCGATGGGTGCCTAAGACCGTGTACGTGGTCGACACAAGCTACCTACTGGAGTTCTACGGCGTGCCCGGCTTCTCGACCAAGCCGGCGGTGAACGAGGTCCGCCGGCGGTTCGCTGAGGCCAACGAGCATGACAATGAGCTGTACACCACGATCGGCTGCATCCTCGAGACGGGCAACCACATGGCCCGTGTGCCGGACGGCCACGACCGGCGACAGCTGGCTGCACGGCTTCGTGAGCATGTGCGCAGTGCCGTCGCAACCCCTCCGCGTCCATGGAGAGTCCTGCCGGCTGTCGAGCCGGCGGCGCTGATCGCGCTTATGGACAGCTTCATCGACGATGGCATGGTCGCCCAGGGGGTCGGCTTGGTCGACACCCAGACGGTGACCGAGGCCGCGCGGCTGCGCAAGCACAAGGGGCTCGGGTACGCGGTTCACATCTGGACCAAGGACCACACGCTCAAGTCCTACGAGCCCGACGCCGAGCCCAACCCCTACCTCGGCTAACGCCCCCCCCGTTTGACGCTCGCCCCGCGCCAACCCTATAATCGCCTCGACCACGAGGAGGCCGCTCTCCTCGCGCCGCCGGCCTGTCTGGGACGCGTCGGGCGGCCTTCCGCAACCATCCCGCGACCGTGAGGTAGGTGTGCGCATGCCCGCTTCTCCCGAGGAGATCCAGGCCCTCAAGGAGTTCGCCCGCCAGGTCCGCAAGGACATCGTCGTCCAGGTCCACGCGGCGGGCTCCGGCCATCCCGGCGGTAGTCTCTCGTCGGCCGACTTCGCCACCGTGCTCTACAAGCACGTCCTCCGGCACAAGCCCGAGGACCCGAGCTGGGCCGAGCGCGACCGCGTCTTCTGGTCGAAGGGCCACTGCTCGCCGGTGGTCTACGCGGTGCTCGCGCGCTGCGGCTACTTCAGCCCCGACCTCCTCCCCACGTTCCGCAAGCTCGGCAGCCCCCTCCAGGGCCACCCGGCGCGCGTGAAGTGCGTCGGCGTCGAGACCAACGGCGGAAGCCTCGGACAGGGCCTCTCGGTCGCCGTCGGCTTCGCGCTCGGCGCGAAGATGAACGGCACTGGCGCCCGCTCGTTCGCCGTCCTGGGCGACGGCGAGATCCAGGAGGGGCAGATCTGGGAGGCCGCGATGTCGGCCGCCCACTACAAGGTCGACAACCTCGTCGCGATCCTCGACTACAACGATCTCCAGATCGACGGCTTCGTCCACGAGGTCATGGACATCGCCCCGGCCGCCGACAAGTGGCGCGCCTTCGGCTGGGAGGCCATCGAGGTCGACGGTCACGACGTCGCCGCCCTCGTCCAGGCCTTCGACAAGGCCCTGGCTGTCACCGGGAAGCCGGCGATCCTCATCGCCAAGACCGTCAAGGGCAAGGGCGTTTCCTTCATGGAGAACCAGTGCGAGTGGCACGGGACGGCGCCGAACGACGATCAGGCCGCCCAGGCGCTCCGCGAACTCGAGGAGGCGGTGCTCTGATGGCCGAGGTCAAGTCCGCGGCGACCCGCGAGGCCTTCGGGCCCACCCTGATCGAGCTGGTCGAGGAGGGCCTCGACATCGTCTCGCTCGATGCCGACCTCTCGAAGTCCACGACCAGCGGCAAGTTCGCGAAATCCTACCCCGACCGGTTCATCCAGGCCGGCATCGCCGAGCAGAACATGGTCGGCATGGCCGCCGGGCTCGCCATGGCCGGGAAGGTCGCCTTCGCCTCCAGCTTCGCCTGCTTCCTCTCGAACCGCGCGGTCGACCAGATCCGCGTCAGCGTCTGCTATGCCAACCTCGACGTGAAGCTCGTCGTGACCCACGGCGGCATCTCCGTCGGTGAGGACGGCGCGAGCCACCAGGCCATGGAGGAGATCGCTTACATGCGGGCGATCCCCAACATGAGGGTCATGGTCCCCTGCGATGTCGTCGAGGCAGCCCGGTGCATCCGGGCCGCCGCCAAGACGCCGGGCCCCTTCACCATCCGCCTCGGCCGCGCGAAGCAGACGACGATCACCACCGACGAGACGCCGTTCGAGCTGGGCAAGGGCATCGTCTGGCGCGAGGGCGCCGATATCGCGCTCGCGGCGACCGGTCTGATGGTCCAGCGCAGCCTCAAGGCCGCCGAGTTGCTCGCCGAGAAGGGCGTCTCAGCGCGCGTGCTCGGCTTCCACACCGTCGACCCGATCGACGAGGAGCTGCTCGTGAAGGCCGCGAGCGAGTGCGGCTGCGTCCTCACCGCCGAGGAGCACCAGACCCAGGGCGGCTTCGGCTCGGCCGTGGCCGAGGTGCTCGTCCAGCACAAGCCGGTCCCGATGAAGCTCGTCGGCATGAACAATGAGTTCGGCCAGTCCGGTGGCGGCGACGAGCTGCTCGCCCACTACCACATGGACGCCCCGGACATCGCGGCCGCGGCACTCGAGCTGCTCAAGCGCAAGTAGCCCCACCCGGACACCAGCCCAACCCCCCCGGGCCGGCCACCCCGGCGGGCCCGTTGCGTTTGGTCCCCGCGTCCGGTTTAGGGGCGCCCAGCCGCTCGTCCGCTGCGTCCGTCCGATCCAGGGCGACCGGCAGGTCGCCCCTACGGCGATCGCGGGACAGCGTGTGTAGGGGCGAGCAGACGCTCGCCCGCCGGGAGCGGCCCGGCCGAGCCCGTCCGCCGGATCGCTGTGCAGGCCTCACCGCGCGCCGGCGCGAACGCTCCCCACGATAGGACGGATGCACCATGCCTCGCATCGAGACCGATCTGCGCCTGCTCGCCGAGTCCCGGCCGCAGGATGACCTCTCGGCCGACTGGAGCAGCCTCTGCGCCACTCCCGGTGCCATCGAGCTCCCCGAGGGCCACGAGCTGCGCCTCTCCCCGCTCTCCGAGGAGGACGACTTCGGCGACCGGGAACTCGCGCGCCTGGCAGAGGCGCTCGCCGGCACGACGGCGTTCACCGAGCTGGACCTCGCCTACTCGGCCGTCACCGACGCCGGGCTGCGGAGCCTCGCGCGGCTCACGAGCCTCGAGTCGCTTCACCTGACCTGCACCGACGTGAGCGGCAAGGGGCTCGCGCACATCGCCGGGCTCAGGCGGCTTTCGGTACTGGAGCTGTCGACGACGGACGTCACCGACGCCTGCCTTGGCCGCATCGCCGGCCTCACGGCGCTCACCGCGCTCGGTCTCTCGGAGACCCGCGTCTCCGACGCCGGCCTCGCGCACCTGCGCGGTCTCACCGGCCTTACCGAACTCGATCTGTCCCGCTCGCTGGTCACCGACGCCGGCCTCCGCCACCTCACGGGGCTCAAGGGGCTCAGCGATCTCGACCTGACCGGCGCCGAGGTCACCGACGCGGGCATCGCCGCCCTCCAGGCGGCGCTGCCCGAGTGCGAGATCGAGGTGTAGCCGCCGCCTACGGGTACTTCCGGGCCAGCGCGTCCATCAGGGCGTGGTACTCCTGGTGCTTCCCCGGGCCGATCCGGTCGCGCTCGATCGCCTCAAACCCCTCGTACAGGATGGCGTCCTGCTCGGGCGTGAGCACCCGCTCGGCCATCGCGAACAACACGCCCTGCTCCTTCTCGATGTGCTGCTCGAGGAGCGACGCGTAGGCCCGGGCCGCCGCCGCGAACCGGTGGCGCGCCCCGTTCGGGTCGCCCGCCCAGCCCTCGAGCGCGTCCTCCATCGCCCGGATCAGCTCGCGACCCCGCGCGTGCTCCGCGAGCATCACCCCGATCGGCCCGCCCTCGCGCGCGACGCCAGCGGCCTCGAGGGCCGGGAAGAGCAGGTCTTCCTCCTTGGCGTGGTGGCACCGGTCCGCGAAGACGCGGAGGAACTCGACCATGCGCTCCAGGTCGGCGCGCTCCGCCGGCTCGGCGCTCTCGCCGCGGCCGCAGGCCGAGCGAACGACGGCCAGCATCGTGCGGATCCCCTCGTGCTCGGCTCGCAGCTCCTCGATGGCCTTCATCGCCGAACCTCCTCGCACGGGCAGCCCCCCCCTCGGGATTCGCCGTTCCCGCAGGCCACCCTCGCTCCGTCCGGGGCGCTCCTCGCCAGGCCGCGCCCGTCACGGAGGTGGGCCGCCCTGCCCAGCCGAAGTGCGTGATGGACGCCGACGGAAGGCCGTCTCGGCGGCTGTCACGGAACGGAGCCCCACTTGACGCGTGCCTACTCCACCCTTCGACTGCGCGTCTCGTCGCGCCCGGCAGACGAGCCGCTGGCCCCCTGGACGGACCTCTGCCGCACGCCGGGCGCCATCGAGGCGCCCGACGGCTGTGTCCTGAGGGTTGTGCCCGACAGCGATGACACCGACGAGCTTGAGCCGGACGGTCTGGATGTGGCACTGCTCGTGGACGAACTCGGGGGTGTCGAGGCGCTGCGAGCTGTCACTCTCGCTGGCCCGGAGATCACCGACCGCGACATCCTCCTCGTCTCCTCGGTCCGGCAACTCGAGGAGCTGCGGATCGCCTTCACGTCGATCAGCGACGAGGGGACCGCTCCCCTGGCCGACCTCCCCAACCTGGCGCAGCTCAGTATCGTTGCGGCGAGCATCAGCGACGACGGTCTCGCCCCCCTTGCCGTGCTCACGCAGCTCAGCGAACTGGGGCTCTGGGCATGCGACGTGACCGGCAAGGGCCTCGGCCACCTCCGCGGGCGTTCGCCGCTCAGGAACCTGCTCCTGACCGAATGCCCCATCACGAACGCGGGCCTGGCCTGTGTTGGGGGCTTGTCGGATCTGACAACACTCGGCCTGATGGCGACCGGCGCCACCGACGCGGGACTGGCGCACCTCGAGGGGCTGACGCAGCTCCTTCATCTCGCGCTGGCCGAGACGGCCGTGACCTCCGCGGGGCTCGCCCACCTCGCAGGGCTGACGAGCCTCGCCTCACTGGACCTCGAGAACACCGCGATCACGGGGGCCGGCCTGGCGCACCTCGCGGGCCTGACCGACCTCACCGAGCTCGTGCTGGCCGGCAACCCCGTCACGGGCGCCGGTCTCGCGCACCTGACCGAACTCGTTCGCCTCAAGCACCTCGACCTGCGCGACACGGCCGTCACGGGCCGGGGCCTCCAGTACATCGCCGGGCTACGGGACCTGCAGTACCTGAACCTCGCGGGCACCGGAGTCGACGACGCGGGACTCACCAGCCTGGCCGGGCTCCAATGCCTCGACAGCCTCGACCTGTCTGAGACGGCCGTCACCGACCGAGGCATCGGAACTCTCGCCGAGATCCCGAGCCTGACCCTCCTGTGGATCGGGAGCACGGCGGTTACCCATGCAGGCGCGGCCGCGCTGCGCAGGAGCCTGCCCAACTGCGACGTCCGGCGCTAGTCGCCCCCCCCGCCCCGCCCCGCGCCACCACCGCCGCGGCCCGCAGTGTGCTATAGTGGAGCGTCCCACGGCGGAGGCCCTCGCGGCCTGCGTCGCGTCACGTCGTTCGGCGCGCCGAGAACGGCCCGCGCGCCCTGTGGTCGCCCCCGCCAGGAGAACCTGCCCTTGGCCTATGTGCGTGAGAGAATCCGCAACTTCTGCATCGTGGCCCATATCGACCACGGCAAGTCGACGCTCGCCGACCGCCTCCTCGAGCTGACCCACGCCGTCTCCGACCGCGAGATGCGCAGCCAGTACCTCGACTCGATGGACCTCGAGCGCGAGCGCGGAATCACCATCAAGGCCAGCGCCGTACGGATCGACTACCGCGCCCCCGATGGAGAGACCTACGTCCTCAACCTGATCGACACCCCCGGCCACGTCGACTTCTCCTACGAGGTCAGCCGCGCCCTCGCCGCCTGCGAGGCCGCCCTCCTCGTCGTCGACGCCGCCCAGGGGGTCGAGGCCCAGACCCTCGCCAACTACCTCCTCGCGCTCGACCACAACCTCGAGGTCGTGCCGGTCATCAACAAGATCGACCTGCCGAGCGCCCGACCCGAGGTCGTCAAGCACGAGATCCTCGAGGAACTGGGGCTCGACCCCGACCTCGCCATCCTCACCAGCGCCAAGACCGGCGAGGGCGTTCAGGATGTCCTCGACGCCATCGTCCGCAGCGGACCGCCTCCCGCCGGCGACCCCGATGCGACCCTCCGCGCCCTGGTCTTCGACTCGAAGTTCGACGCCCACCGCGGCGTCGTCGGCTTCGTCCGCGTCGTCGACGGCGTCATCCAGCCCGGCACGCGGATCAAGATGATGCAGACCGGCCACGTCCACGAGGTCGAGGAGGTCGGCGTCTTCGGCCCCGCGATGCGCCCGATCGAGGCGCTGCACGCCGGCGAGGTCGGCTACGTCTTCGCCAACGTCAAGGACATCCGCAACCTCCACGTCGGCGACACGATGACCGACGCCGCCCACCCGAGCCAGGAGCCCCTCCCCGGCTACCGGAGCGCCAAGCCCGTCGTCTTCTGCGGCTTCTACCCGGTCGAGAACAAGGACCATGAGGCGCTCAAGGACGCGCTCGACAAGCTCCAGCTCAACGATGCCGCGCTCGTCTACGAGCGCGAGACCTCGGAGGCGCTCGGCTTCGGTTTCCGTGTCGGCTTCCTCGGCCTGCTCCACATGGAGATCGTCCAGGAGCGGCTCGAGCGCGAGTTCAACCTCAACCTGATCGCCACGTGCCCCAACGTCATCCACGATGTCTACTACACCGACGGCACCATGGAGTCGATCGACAACCCGGCACGCTTCCCCGCGCCCGAGCGGCTCGACCACATCGACGAGCCCTACGTCCGCGCGACGCTGCTCACGCCCGAGGAGTACGTCGGCGCCTGCCTCGAACTCGGCGAGAGCCGACGTGGCACCTTCGTCGACATGCACTACCTCGACACCAAGCGCGTCTCCATCGTCTACGAGCTGCCCCTGGCCGAGGTCATCGTCGACTTCTTCGACCACCTCAAGTCCCGCACCAAGGGCTATGCCTCAATGGACTACGAGCTGGTCGCCCCCCGCACCTCGAAGATGGTCCGGCTCGACATCCTCATCAACGACGAGCGTGTCGACGCGCTGACGGTCATCGTCCACGAGAGCCGCGCCTACGCCCGCGCCCGCGCCATCGTCGACCGGATGCGCGAGGTCGTGCCCCGGCAGCAGTTCAAGGTCAAGATCCAGGCCGCGATCAACCGCAAGATCATCGCGGCCAGCTCCATCTCGCCGTTCCGCAAGAACGTCACCGCCAAGTGCTACGGCGGCGACATCACCCGCAAGCGCAAGCTGCTGGAGCGGCAGAAGGAAGGCAAGAAGCGGATGAAGATGGTCGGCACCGTCGAGGTGCCGCAGGAGGCCTTCATGGCACTCCTCAAGCGCGACGACTAGCCGTGCGGATTGGGTGGCCGCTGTGTTCGAACCGATGACGAAGTCCGACTTGTACCGCACCGTCGGGATCCTGGGGGGCATGGGCGCCGAAGCCGGCGTCGAGCTGGCGCGCCGGATCATCGTCGCCAGCGGCGCGCGGATCGACCAGGAGCAGGTGCCCTGTATCCTGATCACCAACCCGACGATGCCCGACCGACCGACCTTCCTCGAGGGCCGAGGCCCCGACCCCTACCCCGAGATGGAGCGGACCCTCAAGATGCTCGTCGCCGCCGGCGCCGAGCTGATCGCCGTTCCCTGCAACACCGCCCACGTCTGGTACGACCGCTGGTGCGCCTCGGCCGGCGTCCCCGTCGCCCACATGATCCGCGCGATGGTCCGCAAGCAAGCCGAGGCGCCCTGCCGCGCCGTCGGCGTCCTCTGCACCCGCGCCACCGTCAACGGCGGCGTCTACCAGGCCTGCTGCGCCGAAGCCGGCATCGAGGCCCTCATGTCGACCGAGGACGAGCTGAGCGATCTCGTCCTCAAGGCGATCTACGGCGACCTCGAGGCGGGGCTCGTGGGGCTCAAGGGCAGCAACAAGTCGCGGCCGATCGTCGACCTGATGCTCGAGGCCAGCCGCCGCCTCATCGACCGCGGCGCCGAGGCGATCTGGCTCGCCTGCACCGAGATCAGCCTGGTCCGCGACGAGCTGGCCACCGCCCTCCCCGTCCCCGTGGCCGACGCGCTCGACGTCCTCGCCGACGAGGTCGTGCGGCTCGCGCGGCGCTAGCCACCCAGCGGGGGTCGCCCCCGGGCCTCGTCCCGGCGCGTTCCGAGCCTTGATCGCCCGCGCCGTCGGGTAGAGTGGTATCGTACCAACGGCAGCACTCGAGATCGTCAGTGGATCGGTCGACCTTCGGGAGGTGGCTCTGCATGGCGCGCCCGCGCTCTGTGGCGACTCTGGCACTGGTCGTGACGGCCCTCATCGCGGCCGGGGTCGGCTGCTCGGGCGGCGGGACCGCCCCGGAGCCGACAACCACCCTCGACGTGGGCGGCGTGCAGATCGAGGCCGCGTCCGGCCTCACCCGCGTCGCCATCGCCTCCCCGAGCACCTCGCGCATCGCGTTCACCGCCCTCTACGGCGCCCGGATCGTCCGGGCCGCACAGGTCGGCCGCGGGCTCATCGCCTACTCCTCGACTGCCGGCGCGGCCGGCGCCACCGACATCTTCACCCTCCCGCCCGAGGGCGGCACGCCCACCCGGCTCACCGGCAACGCCAGCTACGAGGACTGCCCGCGTTGGTCGCCCGACGGCACGAAGATCGCCTTCGAGTCGACCCGCGACGGCAACCGCGAGATCTACGTGATGAACGCCGATGGCTCGGGCCAGACGCGGCTGACCAACGCGCTCGGCGCCGACAGCACAGCTGCCTGGTCGCCCGACGGCGCCAAGATCGCCTTCGTGAGCGAGCGCACCGGGTTCCCGGACATCTGGGTGATGAACGCCGACGGCTCCGGCCAGACCGACGTGACCAACACCCCCGGCGTCTACGAGCGAGAGCCCTCCTGGTCGCCCGACGGCCGCCGCATCGCCTTCGCCGGGCTCGTCGCGACCTACCAGATCTACACCATGCTCGCCGACGGCACCGGGCGGGCCGCGATCACCGACAACGCCGCGCAGAACATCACGCCCGCGTGGTCGCCCGACGGCGGCACGATCGCCTACGCCTCGTCGCAGAACGGCACCTACGACATCTGGCTCATGGACGCCGACGGGTCGAGCCCCTACACGATCACGAGCGGCTCTGCCGCCGACGCCTGGCCCCAGTGGTCGTCCGATGGGGCCCGGATCGTCTTCCAGCGTGACCACGGCAACGGCTACGACGCCTGGATCTGCGATGCCACCGGCGGCAACGCGACCAACATCACCAACGACGCCCGCGGCGACGATGCCACGCCCTCCTCCTGCCCCGGTACCCGAATCGTCCGCGCCCTGATCGGCGCGACCGGCACCGACGGCGGCAAGTCGCCCGTCCTCGGCGCCTCCCGCCCCTTCCTGCTACTCGGCTTCACCGACCGCGCCCTCACCACCGCCGTCAGCGTCACCTCGCCCCCCACGCTGTGGAACACCATCACCGCCTCCGCCCTCACCGGCACCGGCACCCGGCTCGTGGCCGTGCAGATCGAGGGCAGCCAGCTCGACAACATCGTGGAGGATCGAGGCCGCGGCCTCGCGCCCCGCGTCTGGTCGACGCCGGGCAGCCCGGCGACCAAGTCGATCGTCGTCTTCGTCTCGGCCGAGACCGGCGCGATCACGACGGTCCTCGGCTCCGGCGCCACCGCCTACGCCGCGTCGGCCTCCGCTCCGAGCCCCCGCCTCGAGGGCGAGACCATCGTCGTCGAAGGCCGGTTCAGCACCGTCTGTACGGCCGCCGACCCCGCCGGCGACGCCACGCCCGACGGCGCCCGCCGCGTCGTGCTCGACGCGGCGACGGGAGAGGTGCTCGCCGTCGAGGACTGAGGCGACAAGCCTCGCGCCCCCTCCCCTTGCCCCATCCTGTATCATGGAGCCGCCGGAATGCAGGGAGCGCGCCCGCACCCCGGGACCGCGGCGCGCGCCTCGCGCCGGGCATCCGTCACGTCGTCAGGTCCCCTCTCCCCAAGGAAGGCCCATGGAGGCACGTATCGCGGAGGTCGAGCCGGGTAGCACGGCCGACGAGATCGGGCTCGCGCCCGGCGACGTCGTCCTGGCCGTCGACGGCTGCCCCGTACAGGACGTGATCGACTACCGCTATGCACTCGCCGAGGAGGAGGTCGTGCTGACCGTCCGCCAGACCTCCGGCGAAGTCATCGAGATCGAGATCGAGAAGGACCCCGACGACACCCTCGGCATCGTGTTCGCCTCGCCCCTGTTCGACGGCCTCCGGGAGTGCAACAACCGCTGCGTCTTCTGCTTCGTCGACCAGATGCCCAAGGGGGCGCGGAAGACGGCGCTGCTCCACGATGACGACTACCGCATGTCGTTCCTCGGCGGCAACTTCATCACACTCACCAACCTCGACGAGGCCGACATCGAGCGGATCGTCAGATTGCGGCTCAGCCCGCTGTACGCCTCGATCCACGCGACCGACCCGGCCGTGCGACGCGCGCTCTTCCGCTCGAAGGCCTCGGACCGCGCCCTCCCGACGCTCCGGCGCCTCGTGGAGGCAGGCGTCGCCGTGCATACCCAGATCGTGGTGGTGCCGGGCCTGAACGACGGCGAGGTCCTCGAGGCGACCGTCCGCGACCTGGCCGCTCTCCACCCGGGCGTCGCCTCCGTCGGGATCGTCCCCGTCGGCCTCACCGCCCATCGCGCGGGCCTGCCGCCGCTCCGGACCGTCTCGGCCGAGGGCGCCGCGGCGGTCCTCGACGCCCTGGCCGTGTGGCAGGCGGAGTTCCGGAGACGCCACCGCACGCGGCTCGTCTTCGCGGCCGACGAGCTGTACCTCGCGGCCGACCGGGCCTTCCCCGAGCCGCGCGCCTACGAGGACTACCCCCAGCTCGAGAACGGCATCGGGCTCTGCGCGCTCTTCCGCCAAGCCTTCCGCCGCTCGGCCCGCGCGCTCGCTCCGGCGCTCCCCACGCGCATCCTGACCGGCTCAAGCGCGGCCCCGTTCCTCACGGGCCTCCTCCGCGAGGCCGGCGTGGCCGATGTCGAGGTTGCACCGGTCGAGAACACCTACCTCGGCGCCTCCGTCACCGTCGCGGGCCTGATGGCCGGCCGCGATGTCGGCCGGGCGCTCGAGGGCTCCTCGGCTGAGCTGCACCTCGTCCCCGCCGTGGCGCTCAACGACGACGGCCGATTCCTCGACGACGTTCCCCTCGACTCCCTCCGCCCTCCGAAAGGGCGTCTCCTCTCGGTGGGCTCGGCACGCGGGCTCGCACGGGCGATCCGGAAAGGGTGCGATGCATCGTGAAACCCGTAGTCGCAATCGTCGGCCGCACCAATGTCGGCAAGTCGACGCTGTTCAACCGCTTCTGCCGACGCCGCTACGCCATCATGGACGATGAGGCCGGCTGCACCCGCGACCGCCTCTACGCCGACGTCGACTTCGACGGCCGCCCCGTGACCTTCGTCGACACCGGCGGACTCGTCGACGCGCCGGCCGAATGGCTGCGCGACAGCGTCGCCGAGCAGGTGATCACCGCGATGCAGGAGGCCGATGTCATCCTCTTCCTCGTCGATGGACGGGCCGGGCTCCTGCCCACCGACCGCGAGGTCGCCGAGCTGGTCCGGCGGGCCGACACGCCCACCGTCCTCGTCATCAACAAGATGGAGTCGCCCAAGAGCGACGAGTACGAGTTCGCCGAACTGGGCTTCGACCGCGCCCTCCCCATCTCGGCCCGCGAGGGCAACAACATCGCCGACCTCCTCGAGGCGCTCGAGGAGCTGCTGCCGGAGCCCGTCGACGAGGACGAGGCCGCCTCGCCCATCCAGTACGACTTCTCCGTCGCGATCGTCGGCCGGCCCAACGTGGGCAAGTCCTCGATGCTCAACGCCCTGGCCGGCGACAACCGCTCGATGGTCAGCGACGTGCCCGGCACCACCCGCGACGCCATCGACACCCTCGTCGAGTGGCCCGGATGCCGCGTGCTGCTCACCGACACCGCCGGAATGCGGCGCAAATCGAAGGTCGAGGGCGACGTGGAGTACTACAGCGTCGTCCGCGCCCTGCGGGCCGTGGACCGCAGCGACCTCGTCCTGCTCGTGCTCGACGCCCGCGAGGGCATCTCCGACCAGGACGAGCGGATCGCCGGCTACGCCCACGAGGCCGGCAAGCTCGTGATCCTCGTCGCCAACAAGTGGGACCTGATCACCGATCCACCGCCCCTCCCCGATGTGCCCTACCACCTCGAGGACCCGCTGACGCCGGCCGAGCAGCGCCGCCGCGAGAAGCTCCTCCGCAACGACTTCGCCCGCGAGGTCGAGCGCCATCTGCCCTTCATCGCCTACAGCCCGATCCTCTATACCTCGGCCCTCAAGAACCGCGGCCTCGACGAGATCTTCCCCCAGCTCAAGACCTCGTACGAGCAGTACACCATGCGCGTCCCCACCAGCCGGCTCAACCGCGTCGTGCTCGACGCGGCGATCGAGCACGCCCCCCCCAGCAAGCGGGGCAGACGGATGAAGGTGTACTACGCCACCCAGGCCGAATCCTGTCCTCCGACGATCGTGCTGTTCGTCAACGACCCCAAGCTCATGCACTTCGGCTACGAGCGGTATCTCCGGAACAGGGTGCGCGAAGCGTTCGGCTTGACCGGCACACCGATCCGCTTCATCGTCCGATCCCGCTCACGCGACGAGGAAGGCTCCTAGGAGGAACCAGGCGATGCCGAGCAACTTCTGGCAGTGGCTGCTCACGCTCATCCTGTGGGGCGGGGCCTATCTCCTCGGCTCCGTGCCGGTCGGCGTACTCGTCGCCAAGATCCAGGGCAAGGACCTCCGCGCCGAGGGCAGCGGCAACATCGGCGCCACCAACGCCGGCCGCGTGCTCGGCCGCACCTGGGGCCTGGTCGTCTTCGCGCTCGACGTCGCCAAGGCCGCCATCCCCGTCTTCCTCGCCCGCTGGTGGCTCCCGGAGAGCCACTTCACGGCCGCGACCGTCGCCATCGCCGCCATCAGCGGCCACATCTGGTCGGTCTTCCTCGGCTTCCGGGGTGGCAAGGGCGTCGCCACCATGCTCGGCGCACTCCTCGCGGTGAACTGGGTCGCCGCCCTCCTCGTCCTCGTCGTCTGGGCGCTCGTCACCCAAACGACCCGCTACGTCTCGGTCGGCTCGATCGCCGCCGTCTTCTCCGGCGGCTACTTCATCCCCATCCTCGGCATGGCGCCCTGGTACTCGTTCTTCGCCGCCCTCTGCGCCTGCCTGGTCATCTACACACACAGAGAGAACCTGAAGCGACTCCTCTCCGGCACCGAAGCGAGGATCGGCTCCAGGCGCGCGGGATAACACCATGGATGCTCCAAGTACGGTGATCGGCTCCGGGAGCTGGGGTACGGCTCTCGCGGCTCTGCTGGCTCGTGAGGGACGCCCCGTCTGCGTCTGGGACGCGGATCCGGCCGTCCTCCGCGACATTCGCGACAACGGGCGCAACGCCCGGTACCTCCCCGACTTCGCCCTCCCCGCGAGCGTGACGGCGCGCGATGCCCTGCCGGCCGCGCTCGAGGGCGCCCGTCTCATCGTCTTCGCCGTCCCCGCGTGCGCGGTCGAGCAGGCCGCACGGGCCGCCCGACCCCACATCCCGCCCGAGGTCACACTCGTCAGCGCCACCAAGGGCCTCTGCCCCCACACCGGCCGACGGATGTCCGAGGCCGTCTCGACCGGCGCCGACGTCCCGCCGGAGCGCGTCGTCGCGCTCTCCGGCCCCAACCTCGCGCGCGAGGTCTGCGCCGGCGTCCCGACCGCCGCCGTCGCCGCCGGCCTCGTCCGAGAGCGGATGGAGGAGGTCCGAGCCGCCTTCAGCGGGCCGAGCTTCCGGGTCTACACCAACCCCGACATCACCGGCGTCGAACTCGGCGGGGCGCTCAAGAACGTCATCGCCATCGGCGCCGGCATCAACGACGGACTCGGCTTCGGCGACAACACCAAGGCCACCGTCCTCACCCGCGGCCTCGCCGAGATGACCCGCATCGGCATCGCCCTCGGCGCCCGACCCGAGACCCTCCGCGGACTCTCGGGCCTCGGCGACCTGATCGCGACCTCCGTCTCGCCCAAGAGCCGCAACTACCGCGTCGGCCTCGGCCTCGGCCAGGGCCGCCGACTCGAGGAGATCCTCGAGGAACTCGGCCAGGTCGCCGAGGGCGTGCCGACGGCACGGGCCGCACGCGATCTCGCCCGGCGACTCGGGGTCCAGGCCCCCCTCGCCGACGTGATCTGCGCGGTGCTCTTCGACGGCCTCGAACCGCTGCGCGCGGTCGAGGCGCTCATGTCGCGCGCGCACCGCGATGAACTGCTCGACGAACCGTGCGCCCCGCCGGCCGAAGGCCCGCACAGCGGCGTACGTGGCGTTGACACGGCGATCTAGGCAAGCTATCTTGAGGCACACTTCGGAGGTGACACGCCAGTGACCAAGCAGGAACTCGTGGATGCTGTGGCAGAGAGTGCAGACCTGACCAAGGTCTCGGCTGGGCGCGCGATCGATGCCGTGTTTGAGGCGATCACCGGCGCTCTGGCCAAGGGCGACACGGTCTCTCTCCTCGGCTTCGGCACGTTCAAGGTTCGGGCGCGCGCTGCGCGCAAGGGCCTCAACCCGCAGACCAAGCAGGTGATCGACATCCCGGCTTCGAAGGCGCCTGCCTTCACTGCGGGGAAGAAGCTGAAGGACGCCGTTCAGTAGCGTCGTTCAGACGGGTTCCCAGCGGGACACCGCCCTGGTGCAGGGTGGCAAACGGGGGAGCGGACGCGGGTCGTCCAGTTTCTCGCGCCGAGTACTCTCGACGCGTTCGAACATCCGCATTCGCCTCTAGCTGGGGCGTTCGTTTTCCGGCCTCGTGCCGGATCGGGGCGTAGCGCAGCCTGGTAGCGCACTGGCATGGGGGGCCAGGGGCCGGCGGTTCAAATCCGCCCGCCCCGAGGAGCAGCTTCTTCCGGAGGCTTCTCCTCGGAGCGGGCGGACGGGCCGACCAGGTTGGTCCGAGGTGCCCGCCTGTGCGGGTGGCCGGGCTCCCCCGTCGGCCAGTGGCTCTCTCGTGCCGGCGACGACGGGGAAGAGGTGTTGGCGCTGCGGCCTCAGGCGCGATCTCCCGAGTTGACCTCTCCGCGACCGGCCGATATCCCCCCACTCGCGCCCCGCGCCGCCGACTACCCCGCCCTCCACACCGTCGCCGCCCTCGTCCGAGCCGTCCTCGTCGCCGTCGCCTGCTCGATCCTCGTCGCACTCGGACAGCACATCGACTGGACCCTCTACGGCCTCGCCGCCGCCCTCGCCGTCCTCAGCGCCGGCGTCCTGTGGGCCTGCCGCCGAGGACGACCCTCCACCGTCTTCAGCCTCGCGGCCATCACCCTCGAGATCCTCTTCGTCGCCGAACTCGCCCGCGCCTGGCGCGCCACCGACCTCGGCGACGCCCAATGGCTCTTCATGCTCTACTACATCCCCGTCCTCGTCGCCGCTCTGCTCCACGGCCCACCCGGCGCCATCTACGCCGCCGCATTCGCCGTCTTCTCCTTCCTCATCCGCTTCGGCGGCTCCGTCCCCATGTGGCGCCGACTCCTGCTCGAGATGTGGCTCTCGCACTTCCTGCCCCTCGTCCTGGTCGCCGTCCTCATCTCCTATCTCGTCACCATCGCCGAGCGCGAGCGCAAGCGCCGCGCCCTGCGCGACGAGGAACTCCTCCGCTACCACCAGACCTTCGCCATGGCCCAGGAGATGCACCGCGCCATGCGCCCGGAACTCGTCGAGCACGTCCCCGGCGCCGAACTCCACGTCCGCCTCGTCAATGCCGACACCGCGTTCGGCGGCGGCGACTTCTGCTCCGTCGTCGCCCTCGAGGACGGACGCTACGCCATCGCGGTCGCCGACGTCGCCGGCAAGACCCTCGCCGGCCTCGCCACCGTCCCACTCGCCTACGCCGCGTTCTGGGTCGCCGCCCACCACCACCACACCCCCGAGGAGTGCGCCGAGGAGGTCGACCGCCTCCTGCTGGCGGCCACCGAGCCCGACGTCTTCGTCGCCTTCTTCATCGCCTTCTACGACCCGCCAACCGGGGTCCTCCGCTGGTGCAACGCCGGCCAGCCCGAGGCTCTGCTCTTCCAGGAGGGGCAGGCGCGCCTGCTCTACGAGGGCGGAGCCGCCGTCGGCGCCGTCCCGGCCGCGGAGGGCCGAGGCTATGTCGGGGCCGAGACCCGCCTCGAGCCGGGCGGACTCGTCGTGATCGGCAGCGATGGCACGCTCCCCCCCGGCGGCCGCGCGATCCTCCCCGAGGCCCCCGACGACTCGGCCTCCCTCGAGGCCCTCGCCGACGGCATCCTCGCCCGAGCGCCCGCCGAGGACGACCGAGCGCTCGTGCTGTTGCGCCGGCGCACGGAGCCCGACGACCCGGACGGAGCCGCCGCGGGCCCGCCGGCCGCCCCAACTCCTTGAGAGGAGCTTCCCCATGAAGATCGCGCACTACACGGAGACCGAGGCCCAGGGCCCGGACTCCTACGCCCCGGGCGTCACGCTGCGGCCCGTGATCGGACCGGCCGATGGCGCGCCCCACTTCACGATGCGCCTGTTCGAGGTCGCGCCGGGCGGGGAGACCCCATACCACTCCCACGACTGGGAGCATGAGGTCTTCATCGTCGCCGGGACCGGCGTGCTGCGCTCCGAGACCGGGGAATCGGCGCTCTCCGAGGGGATCGTCGCCTTCATCCCCGGTGGCGAGAAACACCAGTTCGCCAACCCGTCGGAGGACGTGCTCCGGTTCCTCTGCGTGATCCCCAACCCGGCCCCGTAGGTCCCACGCCATGCGACGCGCCTCCATCGACATCGGCAGCAACTCCGTCCGACTCATGGTTGTCGAGCTGGGACCGCCCCTGCGCCTGCTCCACGACGACGGCCGACTCACCCGGATCGGCGATTCGATCGCCCGCTCGGGCAGGCTCGAAGGAGAGCCGCTGGAGGCGACCCTCGCCGCCGTCGGGCGCCTCGCACGCGCCGCTCGCGAGCACGACGCCCCCCTGACCTGCATCGCCACCGCCGGACTACGCGACGCCGCCAACGCCGACGAGGCCCGACGCCTGCTGTCCGAGGCCGCCGGAGCCCCGGTGCGCGTCGTCTCCGGCGAGGAGGAGGCCGCGCTGGCCTACCTCGGCGCCCGGGCCGGCGCGGCACGGGCGCCCGCGGCGATGGCCGTCCTCGACATCGGCGGCCGCTCCACCGAGTTGGCCTGGGGGGGCGAGCGCCTCGAGCAGGCCTCCTCGCGCGCGATCGGCGCACGGAGACTGCTCGAGCTGGAGCCGGACCTCGGCGCACGGGATCCGTTGGCCCCGGGGGCGCTCGACTCCGCCCGCGCCACCGCCCGGGCCTGCCTCACCGCCGAGGGATCCTTCGGCCCCCTGCCCGAGGGCGCGGCCCTCTACGGCATGGGCGGCACGATCACCACACTGGCCGCGCTCGAGTTGGGACTCAGGAACTACGACCCGCACCGGGTCAACGACGCCCCGCTCACGCGCGCCGGCGTCGCGGCCGCCTGCGAGTCGCTCCGCCGGATGTCGCTGGCCGAGCGGCGCGCCCACCTGCTGGAGCCCGAACGCGCCGACCTGCTGCTGCCCGGCGCGATGATCGTCGAGGCCGCCCTCGACTGTCTCGCGCGCTCCGAGCTGGCCGTCAGCGTCTACAGCCTGCGGCTCGGCGTCCTGACCGACGCCGGCCGGGCGCTGCTCGGGCTGGAAGCCTGAGGGGAGAGACCGAGCATGGATCCGCGCGCCGTCCCTGCCTGGGGCCTCGGCCCCTTCGAGCGGGTCGACGACGCCAACCCCGTCCTTTCGCCCCAGCCGGAGGTTACCTTCGACTGCCCGATGCGTCGCGCCCCGGTGGCCTGGGAGTCGAACCATGTGTTCAACCCGGCCGCCGCCGTGCGGGAAGGCCGTGTCTGCCTCCTCTATCGGGCCGAAGACGGCCACGGCGAGGGCATCGGCGGCCACACCTCGCGGATCGGACTGGCCGAGAGCGACGACGGCCTGCGCTTCGCGCGCCATCCCGAGCCCGTCCTCCACCCGGCCGTCGACCACCAGCGCCACTGGGAGTGGCCCGGCGGCTGTGAGGACCCCCGGGTTGTCCGCGCGCCCGACGGCCACTACGTGCTCACCTACACGCAATGGGACCGCGCCTGCGCCCGACTCGCCGTCGCGACCTCCCGCGACCTCACGACCTGGACAAAGCACGGCCCCGCCTTCCGCGAGGCCCATGCCGGCCGCTTCCTGAACGCCTGGTCGAAGTCCGGCGCGATCATCTGCCGCCGCGAGGGCGAACACCTCATCGCGGCGGAGCTGAGCGGCCGCTACTGGATGTACTGGGGCGAGAAAGACATCTACCTCGCCACCTCGACCGACCTCGTGAGCTGGGCGCCCGTCCTGCGGCCCGACGGTGCGCTCGCCAGCGCCTTCACCGTCCGGCCGGGCCGCTCCGACAGCCTCCTCGTCGAGCCCGGACCGCCCGCCCTCGTGACCGAAGCCGGGATCGTCTTCCTCTACAACAGCAAGAACGACCCCGTGGACGGCGATCCGACCTACCCGCCCGATGTCTACACCGCCTACCAGGCGCTGCTCGACCCCGAGGATCCCGCCCGCCTGCTCGACCGCTCCGAGGTCCCGTTCTTCCTCCCCGAGAGACCGTACGAGCGCACCGGGCAGTACGCGGCCGGAACGACGTTCCTCGAAGGCCTTGTGCCGTTCGGGGGGCACTGGCTCCTGTACTATGGCACGGCCGATTCGCATGTGGCGGTCGCGCGCGCGCCGATCTCGTAGCGGGGAGCGTCCGACCGATGAGAGGAGTGGGGCCCATGGCCCGGCACGGAGCCGGAACACCCGGGAGCGTCGCTCGCAGCACGCCGCTCGACCTCGGCTGGCGGTTCCACCACGGCGACGCATGGGGCGCCGACGCCCCCGCGTTCGACGATTCCGAATGGCGCGAGGTCGAGATCCCCCACGACTGGAGCGTCGGCTGCCAGTTCTCGCCCGACTGGGCGAGCGCCACCGGGTTCCTCCCCGGCGGCATCGGCTGGTACCGCCTGCGGCTGACGCTGCCCGAGGAGTGCCGCGGCCGGAGCATCCGCGTGCTCTTCGGCGGGGTCTCCAACAACAGCGAGGTCTGGTGGAACGGCCGATCGCTCGGCCGGCGGCCCTACGGCTACTCGGCCTTCGTGTACAACCTGACCGAGGGGGCCCGCTACGGCGACGAGCCGAACGTGCTGGCCGTGCGCGTCGACCGCAGCCGGTTCAACGACTCCCGCTGGTACCCGGGGTCCGGGATCACCCGCGAGGTCACGCTCCTCGCGACCGACCCGCTCCACGTCGCCGACTGGGGCGTCTTCGTCACCACCCCCGAGGTCTCCCCCGAGCGCGCCGTCGTCCGCGTCGCGACCACCGTCCGCAACGAGGCCGCCGCCGCGCGGGTCGCGGCCGTCGTGACCCGCCTGGTCGACGCCCACGGAGCGGAGGTCGGAGCCGCCGAGGGCGCGATCGCCCTCCCCGAGGGAGCGGAGGCGGTCGTCACGCACGAGATCGCGGTCGAGACGCCCGGCCTGTGGGATCCCGAGTCCCCGTGCCTCTACCGGGCCGTCACCGAGCTGCGCGCCGACGACGCCGTCGTCGACACGGTCACCACCCGCTTCGGCATCCGCGCCTTCCGCTTCGACCGCGACCGCGGCTTCTTCCTCAACGACCGGCCCATGAAGCTCAAGGGCGTCTGCCTCCACCACGACGCCGGCGCGCTCGGCGCCGCCGTCCCTCGCGATGTCTGGCTGCGGAGACTCACGACGCTCCAGGACGTCGGCTGCAACGCGATCCGCATGAGCCACAACCCGCCCGACGAGGCACTGCTCGACCTGTGCGACGAGCTGGGCTTCATCGTGATGGACGAGGCGTTCGACGAGTGGTCGCGCGGCAAGCGCAAGTGGGTCGACGGCTGGAACCGCACGCAGGCGACCACCGACGGTTACCACGAGGTCTTCGAGGAGTGGGCCGAACGCGATCTCACGGCCATGATCCTCCGCGACCGCAACCACCCCTCGATCGTGCTCTGGAGCATCGGCAACGAGATCGACTACCCGAACGACCCGTACCCGCCCTACTCCGAGGAACTGGCGCCCATCGCCATGTGGCTGACCCGGGTGGTCCACGAACTGGACCCCACGCGACCCGTCACCGCCGCCATGGCCGCGCCCGTCACCTGCCTCTTCGCCGACGTGGTCGACATCGCGGGCTACAACTACATGGAACACCTCTACCCCGAGCACCACGCGCACCTCGCGCGCCGCACGATCCTCGGCTCCGAGAACAAGCACTCCCTGAGCGACTGGCTCGCCGTCGCCGAGAACGACTACATCGCCAGCCAGTTCCTCTGGACCGGGATCGACTACCTCGGCGAGGCCGGGC
>CAZRDB010000064.1:0-22689 GCA_964598695.1 uncultured Armatimonadia bacterium | reverse complement strand
AACGCGCTCCTCGAGGGAGACGTCGCCCGCGTCGCGGTCCTGTGCCTCGGCCAGGGGCTGGAGGGGCGGAAGGCGCGGGCCGATACCGATCTCGGCAGCCTCGATCTCCCCAGCCGCAGCGTCGCGGTGCTTCACGACTACATCGAGCTGGCGCGGGCCGAGGATCTCCCCTCCGAGGCCCGGCGGCGGGTCGAGGCGCTACGCGGGCGCGGCGCCGAGGTGCTCGTCGCGGCCGAGCCGTTCTCGGTCGAGAACCCGGAGCGGGAGTCCCTGCTCACGGATCTCGCCCGCAGCGAGGGTCTGCTCGCGACGGGAACGCATGAGGTCTCCGGCCTGTACGGCCTGCGGGCCCGCACCCGCACCTCGGCCGTCAATGCCTCGATTCTCCCCAAGATGATGGCGGCGGCAGAAGCGACCGAGCGGGCGATCCGGGGGCGGGGCATCACCGCGCCGCTGATGATCGTGCGCTCCGACGGCGGCGTCATGTCGGCCGAGGAGGTCGCCCGACGGCCCATCCTCACGCTGCTCTCGGGGCCCGCGGCCGGGGTCGCCGCGGCGGTCACGCACATCGGCCTCTCCGACGGCGTCTTCCTCGAGGTGGGTGGCACCAGCACGGACATCTCGGCGATCGTCGACGGCCGGCCGGTCGTTCGCACGGCGACCGTGGGGGGCCACCGCCTGCACCTGCGGACGCTCGATATCGAGACCATCGCGGTGGCCGGCGGCTCGATGCCCCGGGTCCGCGGCGGCGCGCTCGCGGGTGTCGGGCCCCGGAGCGCGCACATTGCTGGGCTGCCGTACGTCTGCTTCGACCCGGAGGCCGCGCCCGATCGCGCGGAGGTCATCGCTCCGCTCGAGGGTGACCCGGCCGAGTACCTGGTGCTCGGTGACGGGGCGCGGCGCTGGGCCTTCACGCTGACCTGCGCGCGGCGGACCCTCGACGGCGCGTGCTCGCCGCGCTGGGCCGAGATCCTCGCGCCCCTCGCCGGGCTCGACGGTCCCGGCCTCTGCCGCGCCATGCTGCGGCGGGCGGGCGAGGAGGCCGGGCGGGTGGCCGAGTCGGTCGCCGAGCGGGCCGGGCTGACCGGCGGGCGGCGACGGCTCTTCGGCGGCGGCGGAGGCTGCGGCGCCCTGCTCCCCTCGGCCGCGGAGGCGCTCCGGACCGACTGGCACGAGTGTGCCGACGCGGAGGTGATCTCGGCGATCGGCGTCGCCCGCGCGGTGCTGCGGGAGAGCGTCGAGCGCAACCTGCCGAACGCGACGCAGGAGGCGCTCAGCGCGCTGCGGCAGGAGGCCCTGGACGCTGTGCTGCGGATGGGCGCCGACCCGGCGCGCGTGGAGGTACAGATCGAGGTCGACCAGGCGTCCGGGATCGCGCGTGCCGTGGCGAGCGGGCCGCTCGAGCTGGACGCCGCGAGTGCCGGGGCGGACCTCTCGGCGACGGAGCGGGAGGCGGTGGCGCGGCGCGTGCTCGGTCTGCCGGAAGCGCCGCTCGAGCACCTGGGCGATGCGGGCGGCCTGCACCTCTACCGGGCCGAGCTGCGGGCGTCGGGCCTCCTGGGGCGCCTGCGCAAGCCGCGCACCCACGTCGCGGTGCTCGACGCGAAGGGCCGGGTTCGGCTCGAGCGGGAGGATGCGCGCGTGGTCGCGGCGACGGTCGCGACGGCCCAGGCGGCGCTCGCGAGCCTCGTCGACTACGGCGACCACGGCTCCCGCCTGCCGCCCACGCAACTCGTGGCGGGTGGCAAGGTGACGGACCTCGCCGGAGTGAGCGACCCGGCCCAGGCGGCGCGGGTCGTATCCGACGAACTCAGCGGCCTGGCTCCGGAGGAGACGGTCCTATTGGTCCGGAGCTGACCGGAGCCGCTTGCTTCGGAGGTGTCGCGGCTCCGGTCAGGACTCAGGCTGTGGGGGCGGCTACGCGATGATCCGGCCTCGTAGCACTCGCCCGCGGAACGGCAGATCGCCGTTCAGGACTGCCTCGACTGTCCCCGCATGGGTCCGCGGCTCGGTGCCGTGGTGGCGGTCGCAATCCTGCATCGCGCGTACCGCCTCGCGGGACATCACGATGGGCCGGGGAGAACGGACCCGCTTCTTGCGTCTGCGAGCCATGTGGGCCACTCCCTTTCCGACTCTCGAGGGATTCTGGCATGGCTGACACCGCTTCGCGGCTCTTCTCGGCGCTGCCGGGGCAGCCCCGTTCCTCTTGCTTAGTAGTCGTTTGGGGGGTGGGAAAGGTTGCACCAATCTAACAACTATTCTGCGATCAGGAAGCGGTCGTAGTACTCGTAGATCCGCTCGTAGATCGCGCGCCAGCCGACCACACTCGCTCCCAGCACCAGCGCCGCCGTCAGGAGCAGCAGGAGAGCCCAGCTCCAGACGGTCCGGCGCAGCGACTCGCGAGCGTCGTCGTCCTCGAGCATCGCCAGGCACTCCGCGAGTGTCGCGTCCAGCTCGCCCGTGTCCTCGGCCGTCTCGAGCAGACCGGTGATCCGCCGATCGAGCAGCCCCGTGTAGCGCATCGCCTCGGCCAGCGTGCCCCCGCGGCGCAGGTGGTCGGCGCCCCGCAGCGCCCGCTGCTCGAGCACGCTCGGCCCGACGGCCGCGGCGGCGATCTCGAGGGCCTCCTGGGGCAGCGCCCCGGCCCGCGTCATCGCCTCGAAGGCGCGCAGCAGCCGCAGGGCGTAGGTGACCCTCCGGCCCCTGCCGGAGACCGGCAGCGCGGCCAGGAGCCGCTCGGCGAGTCCCGGGAGCGGGCCGATGCGCCCCACGAGCCGCGCGCCGTGCCACACGGCCACGGCGCCCAGCAACAGGGGGCCTCCGTTGAGGAGGGTGTTCGTCAGCCAGAACCCCAGCCCGTGGGTGATCGCGACGGGGAGGGTCATGGCGAGCAGAGAGGCCAGGGCGACGGCCTTGGCGTACGTCAGGGGGAAGGTCAGCCGCCTCCGGTCGCGATCGATCGTGCGGAACTCCAGCTCGAGGGTGCGGAAGACCCGGTCGAGGACACCGGCCTGCTCCGCGGCGGCGACGGCTCCGGCGACGTGTGGCTCGAACAGGTCGGGCCGCTCGGCCAGGAGCAGGGAGAGAGGCGTGCCCTCCCGCAGCGCGCGAGCCGCGTCGGCAAGGAACTGCCGCAACCGTGGCGGCTGCACGCGGGGGGCGAGATCGGCCAGGGCCTCGGCCGGACCGATGCCGGCCGAGAGCAGCTCGTGGAGCTGGAGGAAGAGGAGGGCCTTCTCGCGCGGTGAGAGGCGGCCGATCGCGGAGCGGCGCGGCGCGCCCCGCGGCCGTTCGCGGCCGCGCAGCCTGCGCACCTCGAGGACGTACAGGCCGCGCGTCCGGAGGCGGCGGGCGGCGACGGCGGCGCTCTGGGCAACCACCGTGTGGCGCTCGAGGGCGCCCTCCGCGGTCTTGGCTTCGAGGCGGAACAGCGGCAAGGGCGGGCTCCTCCCAACCGTGATCGGTACATTCCCTGGTGTCGGTGGGCGCCCCTCCCCGGCGGGCGCGAGGCTCTACCAAGGGGTTCGGCGGGGTTTCGTGCGAAACGGCCTTGACACGGACGCTAGGAGACGGTAAACGTATTCCGGCAATGGTCTGCCGGAACCGGCATGCCATCGCACGGTCTCCGGCAGGCCGTTGCCACCTCCGGCGCCCCGTTTGCGCGGGGCGTTCGATCGTGTTACAGTCCGTGATACTCCCCGCTCGCCACGCGTCTCCTCTAGGAGGTTGAGACCATGCTTCGTACGCCGGCAGATGTCCTGAAGTTCGCCCAGGAACAGCAGATCGAGGCGGTCGACTTCAAGTTCGTCGACCTTCCCGGCCTGTGGCACCACTATACGATCCCTGCCCGGGGGCTGGACGAGGGTGTGTTCGAGGACGGTCTCGGCTTCGACGGCTCCTCGATCCGCGGCTTCCAGCGCATCGAGGAGTCCGACATGCTCCTCATGCCGGATCCCACCAGTGCGAAGCTCGACCCGATCCCCCAGGTCAAGACGCTGTCGCTGATCTGCAACGTCGCCGATCCGATCACCCACGAGCCCTACACGCGGGACCCGCGCTACATCGCCCAGAAGGCCGAGCGGTACCTGAAGTCCACCGGGCTGGCCGACACCTCCTACTGGGGGCCCGAGGCCGAGTGCTTCATCTTCGACAGCGTTCGCTTCGACTCCGGCCCGAACTACTCGTTCTACGAGGTCGACAGCGATGAGGGCATCTGGAACTCCGGCAAGGAAGGCCCCAACGTCGGCTACCGGCCGCGCCTCAAGAGCGGCTACTTCCCGGTCCCGCCGATGGACAAGCAGCACGACCTCCGCCAGGAGATCACCCAGACGATGCTCGACACGGGCATCGAGGTCGAACTCCACCACCACGAGGTCGGCACCGGTGGCCAGGCCGAGTTCGACCTGCGATTCGATTCGCTCACCTCGATGGGCGACAAGGTCCTCTGGTACAAGTACATCGCCAAGAACGTCGCCGTCCGCCACGGCTGCACGGTGACCTTCATGCCCAAGCCGCTGTTCGGCGACAACGGCTCGGGCATGCACACCCACGTCAGCCTGTGGGCCAACGGCAGGAACACCTTCTTCGACCCCAACGGCGCCTACGCCCAGCTCTCCGAGAACGCGATGTACTTCATCGGCGGCATTCTCCACCACGCGCCGGCCGTTCTCGGCTTCGCGGCGCCGACCACGAACAGCTACAAGCGCCTCGTCCCCGGCTTCGAGGCCCCGAACCGCGTCGCCTACTCCCAGCGCAACCGCTCGGCCTGTGTCCGAATCCCGCTCTACTCCCAGAGCGAGAAGGCCAAGCGTATCGAGTTCCGCACCCCCGACCCGTCGAGCAACCCCTACCTGTGCTTCGCGGCCATCCTGATGGCCGGCCTCGACGGGATCCAGCGCAAGATCCACCCCGGCGAGCCGGTCGACAAGGACATCTACGACCTCCCGCCGGAGGAGTCGGCCCAGGTGCCGTGGCTGCCGGGCTCGCTCGACGAGGTTCTCACGGCGCTCGAGAAGGACCACGAGTTCCTCCTCAAGGGCGATGTCTTCACCCAGGACCTGATCGACATGTGGATCAACTGGAAGCGCGAGAACGAGGTCGCCGCGGTCCACATCCGCCCCCACCCGTACGAGTTCCACCTGTACTTCGACATCTAGCGCGTCCTCCACAGCGCGTCAGCGAGCCGTCCCGGGTCCGGGGCGGCTCGTTGCGCGTCTGGCCTCCGGGAAGGTCGCGCCGCGCGCGGCCCGAATGCTACGCGGCGTCGGGACGGGGCCGACGGGAGGAGCACGACGATGTCCACGCCGCGCGAGCGCGTTCTGAAGACCCTGCGCCACGAGCACCCCGGCCGCTTTCCCCGCGAGGTGAGTTTCGTCCCCTCGCTCCACGAACGGTTCCGGGCGGAGACCGGCGCCGAGAGCCCCGAGGAGCACTTCGACCTCGAGTGCCGCCACCTCGGACCGGCCCTCATCTCGGAGCCCGCCGACTACCGCGCCTACTACGCGGGCCGCGAGCTGCCGCCCGAGGCGGCGATCGACGAATGGGGCGTCGCCCACGTTCCGGGGAGCTTCTACCACTTCAGCCGGATGGTCCATCCGCTCGAGCACATCGACTCCGTCGCGCAGCTCGAGGAGTACCCGTGGCCCACGTTCGCCTACCCCGCGGAGGCGGCCGCACAGGTCGCCGAGATCCACGCGCGCGGCTACGCGGCCTGTGGCTGGACCGGCCACATCTGGGAGGTGGCGTGGGCGCTCCGGGGGATGGACCGCTTGATGCTCGACTTCCTCGAGAGCCCGGAGATCGCCGACTACATCCTCGGCCGGGTCGCGACGGAGTGCGCGCGGGCCGCCCGTCAGGCGGGCGAGGCCGGCTGCGATGTGGTCCGGTTCGGCGACGACGTCGGGATGCAGGACCGGATGATGATGTCGACCCCGATGTGGCGCGAGTGGCTGCAGCCGCACCTTGCGGCCGCTGTCGGCGCGGCGAAGAGCGTTCACGCCGACGCCCACATCTGGTACCACAGCGACGGCAAGATCGACGAGATCATCCCCGGGCTCATCGAGGCGGGCGTCGACGTCCTGAATCCCGTCCAGCCCGAATGCGTCGATCCGGAGGCGATCCGCGCCGAGTACGGCGCCCAGCTCTCGTTCTGGGGTTGCGTCGGCACCCAGACCACGTTCCCCTTCGGCTCGCCCGACGAGATGAAGCGGGTGGTCCACCGGCTGATCGAGACCGTCGGGAACTCGGGAGGGCTGCTGCTCGCCCCGACCCACGTCCTCGAGCCCGAGGTGCCGTGGGAGAACGTCGTCGCCTTCTTCGAGGCGATCGACGAGGCGGCCCGGTAGGACCGGGCGCTACCCGGGGCGGACGACGGGGTGGATCCCCGCGGCGAGGGCGCAGGCGACGCCGAGCTGGAGGATGACGGTGGCCTGCCAGACCGCCCGCCACGTCGCCGTCTCCTCGAGCCGCGAAGGCTTGCCGGCGCCGGCCGACAGCACGGCCAGCGGGAGCATCAGCGGGAGCCAGATCCGGCCCACCTCGGCGCGCACCGTGCCCGAGAGGTCGAGCAGCAGCACCACGAGCGGCGCCGCGATCCCGAGGGCTCGCGCGGCCCCGCCCGCGCGCACCGCGGCGGGCGTCGCGACGGCGGCGAGGAGCAGGAGCGGGGGGCCGAGGAAGCAAGCGAACTCGACGAGGTTCATCCAGACCCAGACCGAGTAGGCCCGCTGGAAGCCCTCCATCACCCCGTGGTGCGCCGCCCCGCTCGCCGCCGCGAGCGCGAGGGGATCGAGCCCGAGGAAGGCGACGTAGCCCGCCCAGGTCGCGGCGAAGGCGGCGACGATCGCGCCCGCGCGGCCGGAAGCGCGCGCCCAGATCTGCCGCGGCGCTGCCTCCTCGTCGCGGTCGTCGCGGCCCAGCAGGGCCACGAGCACACAGAGCCCGGCGGGGGCGAGGATCCCGAAGCTCACGAAGCTGCCCGCGGCCAACAGCAGGCCCGCGGCGAAGCCCCAGCCGGCGCTGCGGAGCGAGGCGAGGGTCGCCCACAGCGCGAGCAGGGAGACCAGCGCGAGGGGGACGTCCAGGTTCTGGAAGTGCAGCGCGAGCGCCGGCACGGTGGCGGCGAGCGCGGCGGCCGGGAACTCCGCCTCCTCGCCCCACAGCCGCCGACCGCAGGCCGCGGCCGGCCAGACGCAGAGGCCGCCGCACAAGGCGAACAGCAGGGCCACAACGAGCGGGAGTCCCACATCGCTCCGCGCGAAGGGGCGAGGCGCGATCAGGCGCTCCATCTCGGCGTGGAGCGAGATGGCGGTGCGTCCGCACAGCCTGGAGGCGACGCGGGTCGCGAGGGCGTCGAGCCCGGTCGCCCGAGCCAGGACGATCGCGCCCCGGTAGGCGAGCACCGCGCCGGGCGGGTGGGTCGCGAGATGGTGGGCTGAGGCCTGCTGGTGGCCCGAGTAGGCGCGGCAGTAGGCGACGGGGTCATCGACCTCGAGCGCCTCACCGAGGTACTCGCAGGAGACGTCGCTGACGGCCGAGCGGAGGAGGATCGACCAGCCGCCGGGCGTCGAGCCGTACAGCAGGAGGGGGAGGGCCGTCGTCGCGAGCGCCAGCACGAGCCTCCAGGCGAGACCGAGGCGCGTCGCGCGCGCGCGCGTGTCGGCGCACGTGGCGGAGCGAGAGAGCGGCCAGGCGAGCAGGAGTGCGAGGAGCATCGAGCCGGCGGCCGCGGCGAGGGGAGCCGGCAGTGGCGGATCGGGCCGGGCCAGCCAGGCCCACTGGCTCCCGTAGCCGATGGGCCGCAGGAGCACGAGCACCCACAGCGCGAGCGCGGCGGCCGGCAGGGCCTGGAGCCAGCGCAGGGCGAGGGCGGCTCGGGCGCTCACGGACGGACCGGCTTCCCCTCGCCGCCGCGGGCGCCTCCCAGGGTGACGCGCCCGGCGGGGGCGACGGCCGGCCGTAGGCCCGCAAGCCGGCTCAGGTCGAGGGGAACCGCGGCGGCCGCCGAGGCCTCCTGGTTGGTCTTGCAGATCTCTTCGTAGACCTCGAGGCGATGGATCGAGACGCTCTTGGGGGCGTCGATCCCGACCCGGACGTGGTCGCCCTTGACGGCTACGACCGTGACCCGGATCTCATCGCCGATCATGATGCTCTCGTCGACCCTCCTGGTCAGTACGAGCAACTGGGTCCTCCGTGATCCGTCATGGTCGTGGCCTACTCGCTCGAGGCAGCGTCGGACGCGCCGAGAAGTGGGTGTCGGGTGAGGTAGCCGGACTCGTACAGCACGATCTGCCGCGCGGCCCCGGTGCGGGAGTTGACCACGAGCGGAGCGACGAGATTGGCGGTGAGCCCCTGCGGGTTGTCCTGCGGGATCGTGACGATGGCGAGGATCGCGCACTCCTCGGCGGTCTCGATCTCCAGCTCACGCTGGTCGGGCGTCGGCAGCTCGATGTCGTACTCGGGGAAGAACTCGAACGGATTGATGACCACGAAGGCCAGCTCGGGCTGGTCGAGCGACTGCAGCCAACGGAAGGGCGATGGCTCCTCGTCCTCGGGCACGGGCAAGACGCAGTAGCGCCGGGAGCGCGGGAAGCCGAAGACGGGAGAGACCATCCGCAGCACCGCCGATGCCGGCACCCGCATCGCCCCAAAGCGCTCGGTCGCGACCTCGACCACCGCGTCGTCCCCCGCTTCGGGGGCCCCCTCGATCACCTCGAGCCGCGGGTCGTCCGCTCCACTCGCCATGCACGACTCCCGTCCGTTCGGCCCGGGCGGGCTTGCCCCGCGGCCGTCGCCGGTCTACCGGTACTCTATCCCTCGGTCGTCTTCCAGAGCAGACGCACCGTCTTGGGGGTGAACGATACCCTCGGAGCCGGCAGCGACGCCAGCGCCAAGTGGGGGATCCCCGCCGCGCGGCCGTTCTCCTCCGCGATGTGCGCCACGACGTCGCGCTCGCCGCCCGCGAGGTTCTGGAGCCGGTGGCCCTCGGCGACCATCTGGTCGATCGCCTCCTGGCCCGCCTCGCGCCACTCGATCAGCGCCTGGGCCGAGAGCCCCGTCGGCGTGCGCAGGTTCACGGCGTCGCGCGTCGGCTGGTTGTCGATCTCCACCTCGAGCGGGGTCGTCTCGACCTCGACGGTCGTCTGTTGGCGCCGCACCCGGAACTCCTGTGGGGGCGGCGTGATCTGGCCTCCGGTGATCGGATGCGCGCTCACGGTCTCAGTTCCTTCCACGCACCGGCCGATGCCGGCGGTCGGCCGCCTAGCTGAGGAAGTCCATCAGCGTCGGCAGGATGACCCTCGATCCTACCGAGAGGGCCGACTGGTAGACGTTGGTCAGCTCCTCGAGCGCGACGAGGGCGGTCGGCACATCGAGGTCCTCGGTCTTGCTCAGAAGGTCGGAGTAGCTCACGAGGTCGGCCGAGAGCTTGGTCGCCGTAGCCTTGGCGCGGGTCTGGCGCGCCCCGACCGAGTTCTCCTTGCTCAGCTCCAGCTCGAGGTCGCGCTGCATCTCGCGCACCCGCGAGGTCGAGGTGAAGACCGACTGGCCGCCGACGTGCAGCGCGCCGGTGATCAGCTTGCCGCCCGGCAGGGCCGTCGAGAGCTCGTTGACGGAGTAGGCCGTGATCGTGTCCATGGTGACGATGGTCTGCGTGCCGTCGATCGGGAAGAACTCGCTCTGGACCTGGGCGGTCGCGGCCTGCACCGTGACACTCAGGGTGCCGGCCCCGGCGCCGGGCGTGACCGTCAGGCCGAAGGTCGAGAGGTCGGGCGCAACGCCGCCGGCGTTGAGTGCGGTGAGCTGCGCGAGCTGCTGCGCGCTCGCCGGGGCCCCGCCGTTGCTCGCGGGGATGTAGCGCACCGTTCCGGCCACGGTGTTGCCGGCCGCGTCCAGTTCCATCGTGAACGTTGCGCCGCCCTGCATGGTGTGCGCCGCGGCCACCGTGGCGGTCACCGCGCCCGTGGTCTGGGTGGTCAGGGCGCCATATGTGAGCGGGCCGACGACGGTCATCCGATAGGTGCCCGACTGGTTGTTCGTGGGGGAGCCGTAGGCGGCGGTGATGCCTCCGCCCTGGACCCGCATGGTCAGGCCGATCTCGGTGAGGTTCTTCGCGCGCTCGTTGGCCGAGACGGGGCCGAACGAGACGACCTGGGTCCCGGCCGCGGCCGCGCCCAGGGTGAGCGTGACGCCGAAGGACGAGAGCGAATCCCGGTCGAGCCGAACGGCCTTGGTCTCCAGCCCGCCGGCCTCGGAGAGACCCAGCGCCTCCATCAGGCCGATGCCCGCGGGGGCGGCAGCGTCCTGGATATCGAGGGAGGAGCCGTCGGCCGAGGAGACCGTGAGCGTCCCGTCGCTGTTGACCGTCGCGGTGACGTCGACCTTGCCGGCGCCCACGAAGTCGTAGGAGGAGATCAGCGTCGCGATGTCCCGGAGCGTCTCGGCGCCAGTGTAGGTGAAGGCCTCGCCGTTGATCGTGAAGGTCTTGGGGGTCGGCGAGGCGGTCCAGCCGGGCGGGGGCGAGGCGTTGACGAAGGTCGTGCTGTCGAGCCGGAGGTCCGGGTCGGTGATCACCGTCGCGCCGGTGACGATCGCCCGGTTGAGCACGCGGAGTTGCCGCGTCTGCTCGTCGTTGGCCGGCAGGCTGAGGTAGGTCCGCTCGTAGCTCGCGCCCTGGATCGGCGGTGCGTGGGTGTAGTCGACGGCGACGTTGCCGGCCGCGTCGGTGGTCAGGGTGATCTCGCCCGAGAGGTAGCCGCTCGAGTTGACCACGCGGGTCACCATGCCGGCGCCGGTCACCGAGACCGTGGGCAGGAAGCTCGTTCCATCGCCCGCGAGCAGGTCGTCGCGCAGCCGGACCAGCGACTCGAAGATGTTGTCCATCTCGGTCTGATCGGCCACGACCTGGTTGCTGCCGTCGACGATCGACTGCTTCATGAGGAACGACTCGGGGCTGATCGTCGCGAACAGCGCCTCGGTGCCGTCGGCCACCGCGACCTGGCTTCCGGCGGGACCGACGATCCGGAGGAAGTCCGTGGCCGAGGTGGTCACGATGTCGGCCGTGACGTCGGTCACGCCGGCCGCCGTCAGCGTCGCGTTGATCGTCGCGGCGATCGTCGCCAGGGTGTCGCCCGCGGCGACGGTCACCTCGACGCCGGCGACGTAGATCGTGCCACCCACGGCGGCGTACGGCCCGGTGTCGCCACCGCTCACGTAGTCGAAGGTGAGCACCGAGTTGGCGTCATCGCTCGTGAAGACAAGACGGTGGCCGGCCGGCACGACGCCGCTCGGCGTCTGCTCGACGGTCACGGTGACGCCGGCCGTGGCGTCGCGGGAGATCGTGCGGGCGATCTCGTTCAGCGACATGGCGCTCGACAGGCGAAGCGCCTTGCCGTTGATCGAGACCACCGTGTCGGAGAAGGGGGGCACGAAGCCTTGGGCCGGATCGTTCAGTGGCAGGGTGGGATCGGCGAAGACGGCCGAACCGTCGCGCGCGCGGGCCGAGTAGGCGCTGCCCACGAACAGCTCGCGGCCGGTGACGTTGGCGTCGATCACGTCGTCGGTGGAGATCTCGCGGCGCATCAGGCCGTCGTCGCCGCGGTAGGTGACCCGGACGATCTGCCCATCGCTGCCCCGCTCGGCCACGAAGGGCGCCTGCAGCGTCTCGTGCCCGGCGAAGAGGTATCGGCCGGCATCCTGCGAGTTGGCCGTCGCGAGCATGGTCTCCAGCATCTCGTTGACCTCCTGGGCGAGGTCGGCGCGCTCGGAGGCGGTGAGGGTGTCGTTGGCGGCCTGGACGATTCGGGTGCGCAGGTCATCGGTCATCTCGGAGGCCGACGTCAGGGCGTTCTCGGTGGCCGTCAGCCAGTCGACGGCCTCGTCGGTGTTCTCCTGGAACCGCTGCACCACGCCCACGGCGTCGCGCAGGTTGAGCGCCTGGGCGAAGTCGACCGGGTTGTCGGACGGCAGGTTGATCCGCCGCTTGGTCGCGATCTGGTCCTGCATGCGGAACAGCTCGGAGATCCCGTTCGCCAGGTTGCGGGAGAGCTGGCTCGCGATCATGCCCTGGGTGGTGCGCAAGTTCATGGCCGTACCTCCGTGGATCGGACGGAGCGCGAACCGCGGGCCTCACCCGCCGCGCTCGGCGCCGGCTCCGCCTAGAGCCCCACGCGCCCGGTTCCGTTGATCAGCCGGTCGAGCTGCTCGTCGACCGCGTTGATCAGGCGCGACGCGGCCTCGTAGCCCTGCTGGTACTTGATGAGGTTGACGAACTCCTCGTCGAGGTTGACGCCCCGCTCCTGCTCGCGGATGTTCGAGAGCTGGTACATCAGCTTGTCCTGGACCTTGGCCGAGGTCGCCATGTCGTTCGAGGCCGAGCCCAGCTCGGCGATCAGCGACTGGTAGAAGCCGTCGAAGGTCAGGGTTCCGGCCCCGAGCACCATTCGGGAGCGGAGCTGGGCGATCGCCAGGGCGTTGCCGCCGTCGCCCTCGACAGGGTTGAGGGCGGCCTGGATCGCTCGGACCGAGCTGGCGACGGCGTCGGACAGCTCGATCGTCGCGGCCGAGTCGCCCTGGAAGAAGTCCCGGCCCGTCAGGCCGTCGAGGCCGTAGCCCACCGCGACGCCGTCGACGGTGCGTGTGTGGAGCCCGTTGACCTGCGAGACGAGGGTCTCGGCGAGTTGGTCGAACTCCTGCAGGAAGGCGGGGATGAGCAGGTCGCGCACGTGGATCATGGCGCCCAGCGAACCTGTCGCCGACTGGATCGTGACCTCCGGACGGTCGGAGTAGACCACGTCGACGAAGCCGCGGTTCTCCCAGTTCAGGTCGGTCTCGAGCGGAATGACGACATCATCCTGGACGACGACGCGGCCATCGACGGCGACGATCATCGACCCGCTCGAGGTCTCGTTGACCTGGAGCGGCACGACCGCCGCGATCTCCTCGATCAGAAGGTCGCGGGCATCCTCGAGGTCGTTGGGGTTTCCGTTGATCCCGCGCACCCGGGCGATCTCGTTGTTGAGCTTCGCGATCTGCGCGAGGTTCGTGTTCACCGTGTCGACCGTGCGCGCGATCTCGTTGTTGAGTTCCTTGCGGTACTCCTCGAGCGTTGAGACGATCCGGTGGAACTCGTTGCACAGCGAATCGCCGGCGTCGCGCACGGCGGTCCGGTTGGCCTCCTCCTCGGGGGCCCCGGAGAGGGCCTGCCACGCGGCGAAGAACTCCGTCAGGAGCGAGTCGAGCGACGTCTCGCCATCCTGCGTGAGGGTGAAGACCGTCTCGATCTGCTCATAGCTCGCCTGGAACTGGTCGACCCGCCCCTGGATCGCCAGGTTGACGCGGATCTGGCTCGTGACCAGCGCGTTCTCGGCCCGCGTGACCGACTGCACGCTCACGCCGGTGCCGAGCTGCTGCGCGATGCCGGCCGGCGCGACGCTGGGCATCCACAGCGGGCTGGTGGTCACCACGTGCGCGGTCTGGCGCGAGTAGCCCGTCGTCGACGAGTTGCTCACGTTCTGGCCGGTGACATCCATCCCGTAGCGCTGCGTCAGCAGGCTTCGCTTGCCGATCTCGAGTCCGAAGAAGGTCGATCTCACGGTGCACCCCTTTGAGTCTTGGGCAGCACGGGGCTGCGCTCGTCTACGCGCGGCGGTCGATCACGGACGATCTCACGCGGCGGCCGCCGATGGGGCCGTAGGTCTCCCTGCGTTCGTCGCGCCGGGCGATCCCGGTGAGCAGGGCGATCGAGTTCTGGGTCTGGTGGAGGGCCTGGCGGATCAGGACGTCGTTCTCGCGGTTGACGCTCTCCAGCTCGGCGGCCAGGCGTCGCAGCTCGGCATGGAGCGCGCGCCCCTCCTCCGCCATCTGGGGCGGCAGCGCGTCGCACAGCTCGCTGAGGCCGGCTTCGCCCGGCACGCCGAGGTGGCGGGCCAGCGCGAGCGCGGCGCCCGAGCGGTCGCGGTCGAGCCGTCCGAGAGCGCCGGCCAGGCTGTCCTGCTCCCGCAGGCTCGTGAGCAGCGCCTCATGGTCGACCTCGACGAGGGCCGCGTTCTCGGCCCGGGCGAGCGCGAGCAGCGCGTTCAGCAGTTCGGCCTGCTCGCGGAGAATGCCGGTGAGGGCCTCGAAGGCTTCCATCATCGGGCCGCCCCCTTTCTCGGTGTCGGGACGCGGCGCCGGCGGGCCACCACCGCTTCCCAGGCGCGCTGCCGGCGCGGCGTACGCGAAGCGCCCGGGAAGGGGAGACCCCTCCCGGGCGCTCGGATGGTATGCGGTGGCGAGACGACGGTGCGGGCTACAACACCATCGAGAGCTGACTCGCGATCTCCTCGAGATCCACGTGAAACTCGCCGTTGTGAATGTCGTTGCGCAGCGCGGTGACGAGATCCTGCCGGATCTCGGGGCTCGCCTGAAGCACGGTGAGCGCCCGGCGCACGTCCATCGCCGTCGACGAGAGCTGCACCGCGTCGCGGCGCGTCGTCGGCGCCTGCTGCGCCGTCTGGCCGCGTCCGCCGCTCTCCGTGTTGGCGGCGCGGGCGACCCGCTGCTGCGCGTATGACTGCAGCACGTCCTGCAAGTTCTTGTTTGTCACGAGCATCTACAGAGCCCCCCTCGGGGGGAAAGAGTCCCGCCCGCGGCGTTGCGTCGTCCGCGGCGGCGGTCTCCTGGAGTATAGCGCACTGCACTCCGTGCGGACACTGCCTCCGACTGGAGTATCGGCGTCCGCCGGGGTTTCCCTTAGTCTGATTCGACGGCCACAGAGTCGTCACGCCAGTCTCCTACTGGACCGCGTCGAGCCGCGCGCCCGCGCTCGCCGGGGTCTCGGACTGCTTACCATAGCTCTTCGCGGCGCCGGCCCCCGATTCCCCGGGAACTTGCGCCTCGAGCTGCTTGTACAGGAGCTGCCAGAGGCCGAAGCCCCCGCTGTCGGAGATCGAGCGGGCCGTCTCCATGTCGACGAAGCCCTGGAACATGTCCTCGGCCTCGCCCCCGTGGAAGAGCGGGTTCTTCTCGACGGTCTTTCGCATCTCCTGAATGAGCTGGTAGACGAGAAAGCTCTCGAACTCCTGGCAGGCCCGCTTGAGGCCGGCGCGGTCGTTCTTGAGGCCCGCGAGGCCGGCTTGCATGTCGGTGAGCGCGGCGCCGCGCGCCGTCTCGGTTGCGAGGGGGGAGCGGAGCGTCTCGCCGCTCGCGATGGAAGGCGATGAATGGATCGACATCGGCACGGCGCGCTCCCCCTTCTACTGGATCTCGACGTCGGCGAGGATGAGCCCCGCCGCCTGCATGGCCTGGAGGATCGCCACGAGGTCGCGCGGCTTGGCGCCGAGCGCGTTGAGCGAGGCGATCACGTCCTGGATGGTGGCGCCCCCGCCGACCCCCTGCAGCGGCCCGCCGGTCTCCTCCACGCGGACGCTCTCGGTGGGGAGCACGACGGTCTGGCCATTGGAGAGCGGAGGCGGTTGCACAACCGTGGCGGCCCGCTTGACCTCGACCTGGAGGGAGCCATGGGCCACGGCTCCGGGCAGAACCCGGACATCACCGCCCAGCACGACGGTGCCCGTGCGCTCATTGATGATGATTCGCGCACGGTTGTCCGGGGTGACGCGCACGTTCTCGAGCTGGGCGATCAGGTCGACCACGTTGAAGGCCGACAGGTCGGCCGCGCTGATCTTGATGGTGGAGGCGTCGATCGCCGCGGCGCGCGCGTCGGGCACCTCCTGGCCGATCGCGTGGGCGACGCGCGAGGCAGTGGTGAAGTCGGCCTGGTAGAGGGTCACGAGCAGGCTGTTGCCCTCGGCCAGCACGGTCGGCACCTCGCGCTCGACGTACGCCCCGTTGGGGATCATCCCGGTGGTCGGGTGGTTCTTCGTCTGGCTCGAGCCGCCGCCCCCGCCCTCGGCGTTGTAGCCGCCGATCGAGAGCGCGCCCTGGGCGACGGCGTAGATCTCGCCATCGGCCCCCTGGAGCGCGGTCTGCATCAGCAGTCCGCCCTGGAGGGTCTTGGCGTCGCCCACCGAGCTGACGAGGACGTCGATCTTGTCCCCGGGGCGGGCGAAGGCCGGGAGGTCGGCGGTGACCATGACGGCGGCGATGTTCTGGACGCGGATGTTGGTGGCGTCGGGGTTGATCCCCATCGTCCGCAGGGCGTTGATGAGCGTCTGGGTCGTGAAGCCGGTCTGCTGGCCGTCGCCCGTGCCGTTGAGGCCGACCACGAGGCCGTAGCCGAAGAGCTGGTTGCCCCGGACACTCGTGACCCGCGCGATGTCCTTCAGGCGGGTGCCGGTGCCGAGCGGGTCCATCTGGCTCGCGGCCGTCATCGCCGAGCCGACGGGGGCGAGGTCGCCCGCGAGCCCGCCGGAGCCGGCCGGGGTGACGCTCTGGGGTGCGCCGGGCACCGGCGTCATGCCCTGCGCCCAGCCCGCGGCCGCGAGCAGCCCCGAGAGGAGCAGCCACAGGGCGGGTCTGAGTCGAGTAGCCATGTCTGACTCCCTTCGGCGGTCCATCGTCTAGAACAGGAAGTCGATGAGCCGCGTGAGGATCCCGGGCTTCTGGGTGCGGGCGATCGGCCCGAGCCCGGAGTACGAGATCGTGGCGTCGGCGACTTGGTCGGAGCGGATCGTGTTGGCCGAGGAGATGTCCTCGGCGCGCACGAAGCCGGTGAGCCGCATCGTCTGTCGCTCCTGGTTGACGGCGACCTCGCGGGTGCCCTCGATCCGGAAGACGCCGGGCGCGACCTCCTCGATCAGCCGCGCGGTGATCCGTCCGGTGAGGCTGCCCTTGCGGGTGCTCGAGCCGCCGCCGGAGTACGAGCCGGAGTTGCCCCACGAGAAGAAGGGCAGGAAGTTGAGCAGGCCGGTGCCGGCCTGGTTGGTGTCGGTCGACTTGGTCGAGGTCTCGGTCTTGGCCTCACTGGTCGCCGTTGCCGACTCGGTGACCAGGACGTAGAGGATCGAGCCCACCTCGCTCGCGCGGTGGTCGATGAACAGGGTCCGCACGGTCCCCGACTCCTCCGCCCGCTGCCACAGCGAGTCGGCGCGCGCCTGGCTCGCGAGCGCGGCGAGGGAGAGGCCAAGGGCGGCGAGGACGGTGTAGTGACGCTTCATTGCGCCGCACCTCCCGGAATGGTCAGGAGCACGATGCCGCGATCGACCACGGTCGCGGTGATCGCGTTGTGGGTGGAGAGGGTGACCGCGACGCGGACCTCCTCGCCGAGACGGCCGTCCTGCAGTGCCGTGCCCGGCAGGCGAAGAACCACGTTGTTGCAGACGACCTGGACGGTGACCTGCTCCTGGGCGTGGACGAGCGGGGGCTCGGTGACCATGCGCTCGCAGATCGGCTGGTCGGCCGCGATCGCGACCTTGGTGACCTTGCCGATGACCGTCTCGGCCCGGGTGCAGACCCCGGCCGGCTCGGTCGAGAGGTCGCGCTCGACCAGCCGGAAGTCCGCCGCCTGCACGATCTCGCCCCGGCCGATCGCGCGGTTGGCCACGGCGATCTGGGCCTGGATGCGGATGGTGACGTTGAGGCTGACGCGGCGGACGATCCGGTTGTCGACGGAGATGGAGAACGGCACAAAGGTGAGCCCGATGAAGTCCTCGTGGCCGGGCGGCTCGGGCGTGATCCGCAGCTCGCCGGCCGGCACGGCGAAGTCCGGCGGCAGGTTGTTGTGCTCGATGGTGATCCGCTCGGGGGCGAACGAGAGCCGCTCATAGGCGAGGCCCCGCACCATCTCGAGCAGATCGGCGCCGCGGACCCGGTTGGCCAGGGTCTCGACCAGCAGGTCGGGCGCATTGCGCAGTCCGACGTCGTTGGGCTCCCAGCCGGCGCTCCGCACGGCGACGCGGATCAGCTCCGAGTCGATCGTGCGCGACTGGCCGGGCACGGGCGCGGTGGTGATCCGGATCGCGGCCAGCTTCTCCGCGACCCCGGCCTCATCCGCGCTGATCGTGGCGAGATCACCGAGGGTGATCGTTCCCGTCTTGACCGCGATCGGGCTCTCCGTCCGAAGCTGGACCAGGGTCATCGCCCGGCAGGGGAGAGCCCCCGCAACCACGAGGAGGAGCACGAGCCAGCTACGCCTCATCGAGGACTCACCTCCTCACTACCGCCGGACCTGGTTGGCGGTGGAGAGCATGCTGTCGGCCGTCTGGATGCCGTTGGAGTTCGCCTCGTAGGCGCGCTGTCCGACGATCAGACCGACCATCTCGTTCACGACCTGCACGTTGGAGTTCTCGAGGAACCGCTGCTGGATCTCGCCGAGGCCGTCCTGGCCCGGGATCCCCGTGATCGCCTGGCCGCTGGCCTCGGTCTCCTGGAACAGGTTGCCGCCCAGGGCGCGCAGGCCCTCCGGGTTGACGAAGCGGGCGAGCTGGATCTGGCCGACCTGCTGGATCGCGCCCGTGGCGTCGGAGACGGTCACCTGGCCGTCGGCGCCGATCGCGATCTCGTTCTGGTCGATGTTGGCGGGGAAGACGATCTGCGGCACGGTGAAGAGGCCGTCGCCGGTCACCAGCTCGCTGTTGGCCGTGAGGTGGAAGGAGCCGTCGCGGGTGTAGGCCTCGGTGCCGTCGGGCTGCTGGATCACGAAGAAGCCCTGGCCCATGATCGCCGCATCGAGCGGCTGGCCCGTCTCCTGGATGTTCCCGAGGGTGTACATGTCGCGGCTGGTCGCCATCGGCCGCACGCCGACGCCAACCTGGACGCCGGAGGGCAGACGTTGGGTCCCCGTGACGGTGGCGCCGGGGTTCCGGCCAACCTGGTAGAACAGGTCCGCGAAGTCCGCACGCATCCGGCGGTAGCCGTTGGTGTTGACGTTGGCGAGGTTGTTCGCCGTCACGTCGACGTGCAGTTGCTGCGCGACCATCCCCGATGCCGAGGTGAACAAAGCGCGCATCATGGCGGTCATCACTCCCCTGGTTCGGTCGGGGAGGACGCTCGAGAGATGCTGGGTGCGTATCGCGGGTAGGGGGATGAGGATGAGCCACTCCGTGCACGCATGCCGGGTGCTCATCGGGAGGGGCTTCTGCCCTCCCCAGCGCCGCTTCAGTCGGTTCGCGGCGCCTGACCTCCTTGGCTCCTGGGAGCGGTCGGTCCGGTCAGTCTCTCATCTCGGTTGTCCCTATGCCGCTACGTGCTGCAGCAGCTTCTCGAGGGTCTCGTCCTCCGCAGTCACCACTTTCTGATTCGCCTCATAGGTACGCTGAACCTGGATCAGATCGACCATTTCGCGAACAACCTGCACCGGTGAGCGCTCGATTGCCCCTTGCTGAACGCGCGTGTTCGGCCCCACAGGTGCGGTGCCGCCAATCGCGTTCACGAGATTGTAGCCGACTTTCTCGGCTCCCGGCAAGGTGTCCACGACGGCCAGGCGGTCGAGAATCTGATCGCCGGCCATCACGGTTCCGTCGATTCCGACCGAGACATCCTCGGTCAGGACGTTCGCCGGGATCGTGATCGGCCCGTTCTGGCCAAGCAGCGGATTGCCATCCTCGTCGACGATGACGTTGCCGGTGTTGCGCAGGAAGGCGCCCTCGCGCGTGTAGCGGACGCCCTGCGCGGTCTGGACCGAGAAGAAGCCGGTCCCACAGACCGCCAGGTCGAGTGGCTTGCCGGTGACCTCGATCGGCCCCTCGGCGTTGAAGTTCGTGTTGATCTCGCTCACGTAGCAGCCCGTCCCGAGCCGCCCGACCGTGGGCATGGGGTCGATCTTGCGCGCCATGGGGTCGAACGGGATCTGGGTGGGATCGTACATCCGTTGGAGCAGCAGCGTATCGAAGCTCGAGACGACCGCGCGGTCCGGACGGTATCCCTGGGTGTTCACGTTCGCGATGTTGTTGGTCGCGACATCGAGTCGCATCTCCTGGGTCAGCATACCCGAGGCTGCGGTGTACAACCCTCTGACCATTGGCTCTATCCTCCTCTCCTGGTCGGCGTTCGACAGGCAGACGCCAAGGGGGCCGTCTACCTACGTTGATCAGCCCTTCGGGGATTCCCGCAACTTCCCTCCCCACGATTCGGCGATTCCTTCGCGACGCCCATCGTGCTGGGGATCATCCGGAGCTGCCGAGATGGCGCGGCCTGGGTGCGAACGCTGCGAAGAAGCCGGCTCGGTCCGCCGTCGACGCGAGTCGCCCCCCATGCCGATCCTCCTCCGCCCGCAGTGCCGTGTCGGGAGCCCCGTCGGGGTTGCACTGGATCCCCCAGAGCGTCGCCCTCGTGTTGCCCTATGCGGAGGACGGCGGGGCCCCACGGCCGCGCAGCGGGCGCTGGGGCCCCGCCGTCCTCCGCCTACCGGGTGTCAAGAGGGGCAACCCTCTTGCGGGGTGTGGGGCAGCGCCCCACGGTCTTCCCGCCACTCGGCCATCGCGCGGTCGAAGCGGGGCCTGAGTTCGGCGTACATCTCGAAGAGGCACTGGACGATGACCTTGGTGCCGGCGACGGTGGAGAGGAAGCTCGTGTCGCCGCCCCAGCGCGGGATGACGTGGGCGTGGAGGTGTTCCTCGACGCCGGCGCCGCCCGCCCGGCCGAGGTTGTAGCCCACGTTGAAGCCGTCGGGGTAGCAGTAGGCGGCCAGGACCTTGACGGTGACGCGGATCAGCTCGCCCATCTCGGCGAGAGTCGCGGGCGCGAGAGCGACGAGGTCGCTCGTATGCTCGTAGGGGGCGATCAGCAGGTGGCCGTTGTTGTAGGGGTAGAGGTTCATCACCACGGCGGCGTGGTCGCCGCGGGCGAGCACCAGACGCTCGCTGTCGTGGGCCGGGTCATCGCGGAAGCAGAACGGGCAGGCGTCGGTCTTCGCCGAGCGGATGTATCCGATCCGCCACGGCGCCCAGAGCAGCTCCTGGCCGTGCGATGCCCGCGCGTCGTCCACAACTACGCTCCCGTCCGTCGATAGGGCGCCTGCGCCGTCTCGTAGAAGTCGGCTCCCTGCGAGTCGTTGATGACGATCGCGGGGAACTCCTCGACCGTGAGGCGCCGGATCGCTTCGGGCCCCAAGTCCTCGTAGGCGACCAGCTCGGCCGCGGTGATCCGCTTCGCGAGGTAGGCCCCCGCTCCTCCTATGGCGGCGAGGTAGACGCAGGGCCGGCCGACGAGGGCTTGCCGCACCTCCGGCCCCCGCCAGCCCTTGCCGATCATGCCGCCGAGGCCCCGTTCGACGAGCCGGGGGACGTAGGGGTCCATCCGGTAGGCGGTCGTCGGTCCCGCCGAGCCGAGCGGCAGGCCGTTCTTGGGCGGGGTGGGGCCGACGTAGTAGATCACCTCACCCTCGAGCGGGATCGGCAGCGCCTCACCGCGGTCGAGCGTCTCGAGGAGCCTCTTGTGCGCGGCGTCGCGCGCCGTGTAGAGCGTCCCCGAGAGGAGCACGGAGTCGCCCGCGCGGAGGCTGAGGATGGTCTCGTCGCTCTCGAAGGGCAGGCGGATCCGCTTGTGCTCGTGGCTCATAGGGTCACCTCCCGGTGGCGCTGGGCGTGGCACTGGATGTTGACCGCGACGGGCAGTGCCGTGATGTGGCACGGGGCGGTCTCAACCGGCACCCACAGGACGGTGTTGCGGCCGCCGAGGCCCTGGGGCCCGACGCCCGTCTCGTTGCACAGGAGCACCAGCTCCTTCTCGAGTTGGGCGATGGCTGGGTCGGGGTGGAACTGGCCGATCCGGCGGAAGAGCGAGCGCTTGGCGAGCATGGCCGAGACGTCGAAGGTGCCGCCGACGCCCACGCCGGGGATCAGGGGCGGGCAGGCGTTCGGGCCGGCCTTCGCGACGGTCTCGACGACGAAGCGCTTGACGCCCTCGATGCCGTCGGCCGGGCGGAGCATCGCCTGGCGGCTCATGTTCTCGCAGCCGCCCCCCTTCTCGGTCACGGCGATTCGGAGCGCGTCGCCGGGGACGACCTCGTAGTGGATCATCGCCGGCGTGTTGTCGCCCGTGTTCACGCGGTCGAAGGGGCCACGGATCATCGAGGTGCGGAGGCTGCCGGCGCGGTAGCCCTGGCGGACGCCCTCGTCGATCGCCTCGGAGAGGCCCCCGCCGACGACGTGGACCTCCTGGCCGAGGTCGACGAAGAAGGCCGCGACGCCGCAGTCCTGGCAGTAGGGAAGCGCCTCGTCCCGCGCCATCCGGGCATTCTCGAGGAGGATCCCGAGGACGTGCTTGCCGAGCGGCGACTCCTCGGTGGCGAGTGCGTGCTCGAGGGCCTCGAACATGTCCTCGCCGATGTCGATCGCCGCCTCCTGGCACATCGCCGAGACGGCGCTCACGATGGTGTCGACATGGATCTCCCGCATGGGGGCTCCCTTCCGAGCCTAGGGCGTGGCGAGCAGCATCTCGAGGTAGCCGAGGAACCGCTCGCACCAGGCGCAGTGCTTGCGGACGGTTGCTGGGTCGAGGGCGGCGAGAAGCGCGCCGCCGCTCCAGGTCTTGCCGTATCCTGAGGGGATCGCGGCGTCCAGGCATCGCGCGAGTGCGCTGGGGGCAACGGACTCGGCGGTGCCAGGCTCCGGCAGCCCACGCTCGTCGACGGGCTGCCGATCCCCCTCGGCTGCAGCGTAGGCCCTCAGCGCCGCGCGGTCGGCAGCGAACCACGCCTCCATCGCCATCGTCATGAAGTGGATGCGGCGCACGTCGCACAGCGCCTGGTCCCAGTGACCGCAGCCGGACAGGTAGATCGGAAGAGCACACGTCTGAACTCCAGACACTACCGGC
>CAZRDB010000063.1:13712-22765 GCA_964598695.1 uncultured Armatimonadia bacterium | reverse complement strand
GACCCACGGGCCGCGAGGGGGAGAGGGCCATACGACCGTGCACCCCTCGCCCGCTTCGCGTGTCTCATGCGGGAGGCGCCCCTTCGTGGGGCGCCTCCCGTCGCCCTGTACGGGGAGGACAAGCCCCCGGCGGCGCGAACTCACCCGCTCTCCGAACGCCGAAGGGATGATCGATCCGCATGTCCTCCTCGACGCTCCTCACGCCGGCCGTGGTCGTGTGCGCCGTGCTGGCCCTTGCGGGCACCACCTGGGCCGCGCCCGGACCGCCCACCGGCCTCCGGTGCGAGTACCAGGTCGACCCCATCGGCCTCGACTGCGCCACCCCGCGGTTCACCTGGCTCGTGCAGGACCCGGCGCGCGGCGCCTGGCAGAGCGCCTACCAGATCCAGGTCGCCACGAGCCGGGCCGCGCTCGAGGCCGGCCAGGGGCTCGTGTGGGACAGCGGACGGATCGAGTCCTCGACCTCCCACCTCGTCGCCTACGGCGGCGCGCCGCCGGCCTCTCGCGGCCGCTATCTCTGGCGCGTGCGCACGTGGGACGGTGCGGGCAATGCGTCGCCCTACTCCGAACCCGCGAGCTGGGAGATGGGCCTGCTCGCGCCCGGCGACTGGACGGCGCAGTGGGTCGGCCCCTCGACCGACGAGGCCGCCAGCCCGCTCGAGGGCGCGCAGTGGATCTGGGCCGGCGGCGAGGGTGACGGCGCGCGGACGCTGCTCCGCAAGGCCTTCGACCTCCCGGCCGGCGCGACCGTGGCTCGGGCGACGCTCAGTGTCGCCGTCGACAACACCTACAGCGTCTTCCTGAACGGCGAACGGGTCGGCGCCGACGAGGGCTGGGAGACGCCGCAGAGCTACGACGTGACCCGGCTCCTCAAGGCGGGCGGCAACGTCCTCGCTCTCGAGGGCGTCAACGAAGGCGGCCCGTGCGGCGCGATCGCCGCGCTCGTGGCCACGCTCGGCTCGGGCGAGACGGTCCGCGTCGCGACCGACGACAGCTGGCGGGGGACCGGCGAGCGGGCGACGGGCTGGGAGACCCTCGGCTTCGACGACTCCGACTGGCAGGCGCCGCGCGTGATCGCCGGCTGGGGCGGCGGGCCGTGGGCCCGGCGCGGCGGCCAGGCGGGCTCGCGCTCGACGCAGCTCCGCACGGAGATCGAACTGCGCGGCGCGCCGGTCCGGGCCCGGGCATACGTCACGGGCCTCGGTCTCTACGAGCTGCGCGTGAACGGGGAGAAGGTCGGCGACGAGTACCTCACGCCGGGCTGGACCTACTACGGCAAGCGCGTGCAGTACCGGACCTACGACGTGACCGACCGGCTCCGGGCGGGGGACAACGCGCTCGGCGCGGTGCTCGGCAACGGCTGGTGGGGCAGCACGATGGCCGGCAACTGGCAGGACGGCCCGCCCTGCTTCCTGCTCCAGCTTGTCGTGCGGTACGGCGACGGCTCCGAGGAGGCCTTCGTCACCGATGACTCGTGGCGCTGGAGCCCGAGCCCGATCTCCGCGAACAGCCTCTACCACGGCGAGAGCTACGACGCGCGCATGGAGCAGCCGGGGTGGGACCAGCCGGGCTTCCGGCCCGCCACGCCCTGGACGAAGGTGCGGCGCGTGAGCCGGACCTTCGACACGCTCGTGGCCCAGCAGGGCCCACCGATCCGCAAGACGGCCGAGTTCCGGCCAGCCGAGATCACCGAGCCGAAGCCCGGGGTGTGGGTGGTCGACTTCGGTCAGAACCTGGTCGGCTGGTGCCGACTCACGGTGCGGGGCGAGGCGGGGAGCACGGTGCGGATCCGCCATGCCGAGGTGCTCAACCCCGATGGGACGATCTACACCGAGAACTACCGCTCCGCCCGGGTGACCGACAGCTACACCCTCCGAGGCGGGGGCGCGGAGACCTGGGAGCCGCGCTTCACCTACCGCGGGTTCCGCTACGCCGAGCTGACGGGGCTTCCGACCGCGCCGACGCCGGAGACGATCACCGCGTTCATGGTCCACTCGGACGCGCCCGAGACCGGCGCGTTCCGCTCGAGCAACGAGACGCTCAACGCGATCCAGCACAACCTCCTGTGGGGCCTGAAGGGCAACCTCCACAGCGTCCCGACCGACTGCCCCCAGCGCGACGAGCGGCTCGGATGGACGGGCGACGCCGAGGCCTTCGCGCCGACCGCCGCGTGGAACCTGGAGATGGCGCCGTTTCTCGACAAGTGGCTCCGCGACCTGGCCGACTCGCAGCTCGAGGACGGCGCGATCACCGACGTGGCCCCCGCCATGGGGTGGGGCGCGGCGGCGCCGGCCTGGGGCGACGTGATCACGATCGTGCCGTGGGTTCTGTACCAGCGCTACGGCGACCGCCGCGCGCTCGAGGAGAGCTACGAGCCGATGCGGCGCTGGGTCGAGTACATGCGGGCTCACTCGAGCGGCGACCTCTACGAGCGAGGCGGCTATGGTGACTGGATCGCCGTCGAGCGCACCCCGAGTGAGCCGATCGGCTCGGCCTACTACTACCTCTCGACCCGCATTCTGGCCGACACCGCCGCCGTGCTGGGCAAGCCCGACGACGCGCGGAGCTACGGCGCGCTGGCGGAGCGGATCCGCGCGGCCTTCCTCGCCAAGCACCTGGACCCGGAGAGCCATCAGTTCCCGGGCGCGACCCAGACCGCGAACGTGCTCCCGCTGGCGTTCGGGATCGTCCCGCCGAACCTGGCGCCGGCCGTGGCCGCCAACGTCCGTCAGAACGTGCTCGACCACGACAGCCACCTGACGACGGGGTTCCTCGGAACGGGTCCGCTGCTGCCGGTGCTCTCCGACTACGGCTGGCACGACCTCGCCTACCAGGTCGCGGGCCAACGCACCTACCCCTCGTGGGGCTACATGGTCGAGAAGGGCGCGACGACGATCTGGGAGCTGTGGAACTCCGATACCGAGGGGCCGGGGATGAACTCCCGCAACCACTTCGCGCTCGGCGCGGTCGGCGACTGGTTCTACCAGTACGTCCTCGGGCTGCGGCCCGACCCGCACAAGCCGGGCTTCCAGCGGTTCATCGTGGAGCCGAGGCCGGTGGGAGACCTGACCTGGGCCGAGGGCCACTACGACTCGGTCCATGGGACGATCTCCGTCCGCTGGCTGCGCTCGGAGAGGGGCTCGCTGCGCGTGCAGGTCGAGGTTCCGGCCAACACCGCGGCGACGGTGATCCTGCCGGCTCTCGGGCTCGATCGGATCACGGAGAGCGACGTGCCGGTGACGACGAACCCGAGCATCGGCATCGGCCGTATCGGGAAGGGCAAGGCGGAGCTGCAGATCGGCTCCGGGATCTACGACTTCACCGTCGCCCCCTAGCGCGGCGGGTCGTGGGCGAGGCCGGGCGGGCCCCCGCTCGGCCTCGCGCCGCGATACGGGCCTACGGCCGCGCGCCGCGCCACACGCTCCCGTGTAGAATGGGTACGGTAGGGGTGCGTGGCCGCAGCCCCTCCGGACGAGCGTCGTGGAGGCCGGGCTCCCCACCGGAGCCCGCGGGCGAGAGGTGTTGCCGTTGAGCGGTTCCCTACGAATCGGGCGCATCGCGGGGATAGCCATCGAGGTCCACTACAGTTGGGTCCTCGTCTTCCTCCTGGTCACGTCGAGCCTGCTGCACGTCCTGCAGGGCGGGAGCGGCAACGTCGTCTTCGTGTGGGCGGCGGCGTTGGGCGGCTCCCTGCTGTTCTTCGCGTCCGTCCTGGCCCACGAGCTGGCCCACTCGCTCGTCGCCAACTCGTTCGGCCGCATGATCGACCGGATCACGCTGTTCGTCTTCGGCGGCCTCGCCCACCTCCGACGCGAGCCACCCAGCCCGAAGGTGGAGTTCCTGATCGCGGTGGCCGGGCCGGGGATGAGCATGGTCCTGGCGGTCGTGTTCGGCGCTGTGGCACTGGTCTGTCGGCTGATCCCGCTGGATCTCGGGCCGGTTCAGAACACGCTGAGCTGGCTGGCGATCGTCAATGGCATCCTCGCCGTCTTCAACCTGATCCCCGCTTTCCCGCTCGACGGGGGCCGCGTGTTGCGGGCTCTGGTTTGGATGGCCACGCGCAGCTTCGAGCGGGCGACGCGGTTCGCGGCCGGACTGGGCCAGGGCGTCGGCTACCTGTTCATCGTCTTCGGCCTCTCGCGCGCCCTGCTGTGGGGCGAGGATCCCATCGACTCGCTGTGGATGGCCGCGATCGGCTGGATGCTGGCCTCGGCGGCAAGCCAGAGCCTCCGCCGCGTGGCGATCGACAGCGCGCTCGGAACCGTCACGGTCGGCGAGATCATGACCGCGCCCTGTCCGTCCGTGGAGATCGGGCAGCCGCTGAACGAGGCCGTCTACGAGGTCCTCGTCCGTCGACGGGTGACACACGCGCCCGTCGTCGACCGGGGCAGGCTCGTCGGGCTCCTGCACGCCCAGCACGCGCAGACCATCCCCCAGGAGTACTGGGCGGCGACGATGGTCGCCCAGGTGACGCAGCCACTGGCCCCCGAGCTGGTGATCGGCCCCTGGGAGCCCGCGACGCGCGCGCTGTTCCGGATGGCGAGCGAGGGCGCCTCACTCTTGTACGTGAGCGACGCCGAGGGGAACCTCCTGGGCTGCCTGACCGAGGGCGACCTCTCCCAGGCCGTGAGTATCGGGATGGCTGTGGGCCGCGGCGCTCCGCAGGCGCCGGCCGGCTACCGGTACCCCCTGCCCCTTGCCCCATCGCCGGCCAGTCCGGTCGGTCCCGGGGAGGCGCCGGGGGAGCCGCGGGCGGGTGCGGAGGCCGTCGCGGAGCGCGCGCCGGAGGCGGGCGGGCTCGGTTGACACGCCCCGGGGCCGTTTGTATACTCGACCCGATTCTGTAGCTTGAGTAGGAGTCGACAGCGTGCCCGACCGGAAGCTCCGTCCGAGGGACGACGTCATCGCAGAGGGTACCTCGGATGTCTGTCTTCTCGTCGATATCGCGACGCAGGACATCTTCGAGCTGAACGAGACTGCCTGGCGCATCTGGCAGCTCGTCGCCGAAGGGGTCTCGGAGGAGGCCGTTGTCGGCAAGCTCCTCGAGGAATACGAGGCGAGCGAGGAGGAGATTCGGGAGTGTGTTTCCGAATCTATCGATGAACTCCTGGAGCTTGGCCTCATTGTAGAAGGTACGTAGGGCACCGGGGGGTCCGCGTCCCGAGTACGATCTCGGTCGGGAGCGGGCGGGGCCCTGTATCGGGCGACCTGCACATGAGGAACCGCGGGCGAGGTTCGTTCGTCGGTACGGGTAGCAGGTCGCGAGGAAGGGAGCGCTAACGGCACCATGGCGAAGAAGCCATTCGCGAAGCCGCGGATCGTGCGCCGCAAGGAGAAGTTGGCGACGATCGTGCAGTTCACCAGCGGTGGAGCCGTACCTCCGCGTCGCGGCAAGTAGCGAGCAGGGGCTCGACAGCTACCCCGTCGCTCTCTTGGGGCCTCCCGAGAGAGCGCGGACGGTGTGGGAATTGTGCGGCCCTCGGGTCGTGTACGCCTCCACCACAGACCAGTCGCCTGGCCGTTCTTGGCGTCGGTGCGCGGTTGACCAACCGGAGTGCCCATGCTACAGTGCGGCCGCCCAGAGGCGGCAAGAAGGTTCGATGGGCCTGTAGCTCAGCTGGGAGAGCGCATGAATCGCACTCATGAGGTCGGCGGTTCGAGCCCGCCCAGGTCCACCACCCCCTTCTAGACAACCCAGTAGAGGCCAGCCGGAGCCCCGCTCGAGCGGGGCTTCTGTCGTTCTCGGGAGGCGGCCGCTGCGGGTGTGAGCGTGAGGAGGATCGGGCGTGCGCGTCGCGGTCGCGGTTTGCTGTCTCGCACTCCTCGCCGGTCTCGCGGCCAGCGGGCAGGTGCTCTCTCGACGGGTGGCCCTCGAGAACGGCAACCGGTCGGTCGAGCTGGTGGTCGACTACAACGAGGCGGCCGTCCTCGCGGGAGCGACGGGACGGCCGATCGCCGAGGTGCTCGCGGCGCTGGGCCGCGCGGGCGCCACCGGCGTCGGGGTGCCCGAGGAGTCGCTCGTGTCGCTGGTCGACACGGGGCGCGCCCGCGTCGTCTCGGAGCGCCGACCCGCCGACCACCCGGAGGGGCGCGAGTGCATCGAGATCGCCATCGCCTCCCCGGCGCTCCGCGCGCGCGTGGCGGCCAACCTGGCCGCGAAGTGGAGCGCCGACAGTCCTGCCGGCGAGGCCGACCAGACGGCCGTCTGCGTCCACGGGGCGCTGAACGACCTCGAGCACGTGGGTGTCGGCTGGGACGAAGAGCGGATCGAGGACGTGCGCGCGAGCGGGCTGCGGCCGATCGCGCGTCCGCTCGACTCCCCGGTGATCTCAACGGTCGGGCTCCGCCGGACCTTCGAGGAGATCAGCCGGTCGGGCTTCGACGGCGTGCTGTTCCAGGGCAAGTTCGTGCTCGGCAACAGCGCCCTGATCGGCGACACGGCCGACGAGATCCGGCGGCGCGGACTGCAGTACTACGCCGTGGAGCTGGAGGTCCAGGCCGGGACCGAGGAACTGGCTCGGGCGCTCCGGGGCGCGGTCGTCCGGACCCACTCCATCGGAGAGAACGAGCTGGGCAAGATGACCCCCGAGGTCGCCGTCGCCCGCTTCGTCCGTGGGGTGCGCGAGCGCAACATCCGGTGCTGCTTCGTTCGGCTCTTCCTCGACCGCGCGTGCGCCGATCCGTTGGCCTACAACGCGGAGTACATCGGCGCGCTCAAGCGCGATGTCGAGGCCTCGGGCTGTGCAACCGGCCAGGCCCAGGCGCTGGCCTCCTTCAACCTGGACCATCGGCTCGACGCCGCGATCGCGCTGGCCGCCGCCGGGGGCATCGGGTTGGTGCTCCTGTTCGTTCTCGGCCCGGGCCGGATCTGGTGGGCCTGCTTCGCGCTCGCGGCGGCGGTCTGCTGCGGGCTTCCGCTCGCGAGCCCACTCGGACGTCACGTGGCAGCCCTCGCCGCTGTGACCTTCTTCCCGCTGACGGGGATCCTGGCCGTGCGCCTCGACCGCCCCGGCGGCTCGGCCGGACTTCGGATGTTCGGCGGGCCGGCCCTCGCCGGCGCCTGCTCGCTCGTCGGCGGGCTGGTCGCGGCGGGCCTGCTGACCGACTCCATGCTGATGGCCAAGGTCGGCCAGTTCCGGGGCGTCAAGATCGCGCTGTACCTGCCGATCCTCCTCGCCGCGTGCCTCTACGGGATGGAGCTTCTCCACGACGGGCGGCCGCTCGGCCGTCGCCTGGTGGAGGGCGCGCGCAGGGGCGTCGGCTTCCTACGGATGCCGCTGTCGCTCGGCACACTGCTCGCGACGCTGCTGGTCCTGGGGGGCCTGGCCTACGGCATGGCCCGGAGCGGCAACGCCGCCTCCTCGACGGTCTCGGGTTTCGAGCGCGCGCTCCGCGACTCGCTCGAGATGCTGCTCGTGTACCGGCCCCGCACCAAGGAGTTCCTGATCGGCCACCCGGCGCTCGTCCTGGCCGGGTACTTCGCGGCGCGCGGTCGCACGGCGACGGCACTGCTTCTCGGCGTGGCCGGTACGGTTGGCCTCACCTCACTCGCCAACACCTTCTGCCACATTCACACACCGCTCGAGGCGACGCTGCTCCGCACGGTCTTCGGACTGCTGCTGGGCGTCGTTGTGGGCGCCGGCGCCGTCGTCGGGGCCGTTGTGCTCCTCCGCCTGCGCGACCGGGTCCGTGACGCGCATGCTTGACGTCCTCTTCTGTGGCTACTTCGGCTTCGGAAACCTGGGCGACGAGGTGATCCTCTCGGCGGTTGTGGAGGACCTCTACCGAAGCTGCCCGGACGCGCGCCTCGGGGTCCTCGTCGGGCCGCGTGGCTCGCGGCTCCCGGCCGCGACGAGCCAGATCCCGCGCGCCGATCGCGCGGCGATGGCCCGCGCCCTCACCACCTGCCGCGTGCTGGCCGTCGGGCCGGGAGGGATCTTCCAGGACGCGACGAGCGTCGCCTCATGCGCGTGGTACGGCGGGGTGGTCGCGCGCGCGCGGCGCGCGGGGGCCCGCGTGGTCCACGTTGCCCAGAGCGTCGGGCCGCTCCGCAGCCTCCCGGGGCGCTGGCTGACCCGGCGCGCGCTCGCGAGCGCCGACGCGGTGCTCGTCCGCGACGAGGCCTCCCTCGAGCTGGTCCGCCGGCTCTCCTGCGGCGACCGCGCGGTGCGGACGGCCGATGCGGGATGGCTCGTCCCGCCGCCCCGGGGGCTGCTGCGGGAGCGGCCGGCGCGGGTCGCACTGGCCCCGCGGCCGTGGGGCGGCCGTCGTGGTCTCTCGCCGGCCTGGTGGGCCGAGCTGGCCGGGACGCTGGAGGCCGGGGGCCGCGAGGTCATCGGCCTGGCGATGTCGGAAGAGGACGCGAGACTGCTGGGGGAGGTCGCGCGTCTTACGGGGCGGAAGGCCGAGCCCGTTCGGCCGCAATCGGCCGAGGAGGCGCTGGCGCTACTGGGCTCGTGCGAGGCGGTCGTCGCGATGCGGCTGCACGCGCTGCTCCTCGGCGCGCGCGCCGAGTGCCGCGTTCTCGGCCTCAGCTACGACCCGAAGGTGGACGGCCTACTCGCGGCCTTGGGGCTGGAGCCGGCCGGACGGGTCGGGGAATCTCCGCAAGCCGCCCGCATCGCCGCGCTCGTGGGCGATCCGACGTGGGGCCGCGCTCCTGCCGCGCGTGTGGAGGAAGAGCACGTGCGTGCCCGCCGGAACGTCGAAGTCCTGGCGGGACTCATCGCTACCGCTCGAGAGCAGGCGGCGCCGGGAGCCTGAGTCGGTAGCCGCTCCCGAGTGCTGGTGGTCCGGTAGATGCGACGTGGGTTGGCCAAGGCGACGGTGGTGCTGTGCTGGGTCGTGACCCAGGCGGCCTGTCTCGCCGTCGACCTGCCCGACCAGCTCACGACCGACTTCCCCGGCCGGCCGGCCGGGAGCGATCTCCGGGGGCCGGGCCGGGGGCCCGGTGGGCTGCCCGGGCTGGGCTCGGAGAACCCCAACGACCCGTGGGCCGACTTCCAGGGCGACGAGCGGACGGGCACGGACACCCTCCGGACCGACACCTCGGC
>CAZRDB010000063.1:0-13702 GCA_964598695.1 uncultured Armatimonadia bacterium | reverse complement strand
CCGGGGGGGGGCCGGGGGTGGGTTCGTTTAACCCCACCCCCCGGTGGGCCGCATTCACGGGGTACTTGCGGAGGGGACGGTCACCCACCGGTCCGACACCTCGGCCTGGCCGGGCGCGAGCGACGGCCAGGGTTACTCGGGCACGATGACGGGGACGAGCCTCGACGGCTCGAGCGGCAGCCGACGGAGCAGCTCCGGCCCCACGCGCGCCCAGGGGCTCTCGGAGAAGCTGCGGATCAACGGCAGCTACACCGCCAGCCTGCGCGGCGCCTCGGTCACCGGCAACAGCACCATCTACGAGCAGCAGTACTCCGATACCGATCCGTTCCAGCAGAGCTACTCGATCAGCGCCAACGGCCGTGTCTGGGGCGCGCTGCCGATCTACATCCGCGCGGCGGCGAGCGGCAGGCCGTATGCGCCGACCAACATCGACTGGACGCTCATCTGGCACGAGGACGAGTTCGACGTGACGTATGGCGACGTGCAGGCCCGCCTCACGCGCAACTCCTTCGTGACCCTCGACCGCCGGACCAAGGGCGTCACCGTCACGGGCGATCTCGGACGGCGGGGCACGTACCAGGTCTTCGCGACGGAGACCAAGGGCATCACGCGGCGGGAGTCGATCCCGGGCGAGGGCACCTCGGGGCCCTACTACCTGCAGTACACGCCGGTGCGCGAGGAGACGGTGCGGGTCCGGATCGATGAGCAGGACATCGCGCGCGGCCGGTACCAGCTCGAGCCGGAGACCGGACGGCTCTCCTTCGACGAGGAGCTGATCGTGCTCCAAAGCTCGGTGATCAGCGTCGTCTACGAGGAGAACCGGAGCGGCCAGGCACGGGGCCTCTTCTGGGGCGGCGCCGTCGACTACCGCCTGGGCAGAATGCCGGTGGCGGTCACCTACATCACGCAGAACATCGCCGGCGGCGGCAGCGGCGAGGAGCAGTCGGTCCAGCGCGAGGAGGAGTTCATCCCCAACAGCACGACGGGGCCCTTCCAACTGAGCTACCGACCGATCGACACGACCAAGTCGGTCACCGCCTACGTCGACGGCGTCGCGCTGACGCAGGACGTCGATTTCACGCTCAACACCGCCACGGGCGTCATCCAGTTCTTCAACATCGTGCCGGCGACGTCGAACCTGCGGATCGTCTACAGCTCGCTCGAGACCGACGCGCAGGCCGACACGAAGAAGGAGCTGTGGGGGGTCGATGCCGGTTACCGTTTCGGCGCTCTGCGCACGCAGTTTTCCCTCGCGCGTTCGCAGGGCGGCCTGCTCTCGAACGGCGACCCGGCGCCCGGCGGCAACGCGTGGAACGGCCGCTTCTCCTGGCGGGGGCTGGACGACAAGCTCGACCTGAGCGGCTCCTACCAGCAGCAGGATGCCGGCTTCAGCCGGATCGACGCGGCGACCTTCGACCGCGACCAGAGCGGCTGGAGCCTGCGCGCGAGCTACCGGCCGGACAACAAGCTCTCGACCCAAGCCAGTTGGTCGCGCAACCGCAGCCGGACGGGACTCTCGCTCGGCGGCGACACCTCGGGCGGCTCCTCGACGGCGTCGCTCTCGTACGTCAACGACCAGCGATCGGCGACGGCCCAGTACCAGTACGGGGACGGCCGGATCGGCGCCTCGCTCACCTCGTCGAGTTCCAGCAGCGCGACGGCGGGCAGCCGCAACCGCAGCGACGGCGCGACGGTCTCGTGGTCGCAGCGCTTCGGCAGCCTCGATGCCTCGGCCGACTGGTCGCGGACTACGCGGTTCGCCTCGCGGGCCTCGACCGAGACCAGCCAGACCGACGCAGACACCACGACCCAGAGCCGGACGAGGACCGAGTCGCGCCGTGCCGGCCTCTCGTACCGCTGGGCCTCGCGCAACAGCGTCTCGGTCTCCTGGTCGGACTCGCGGACACGCGACCTGATGGGGGCGACGCTCAACTCGAGCCAGCGGTACCTCTCGGCCGACCTCACCTACAGCCCGGTGGACTCGGTCTCGATCTCACTCCGGAAGTCGCTCAACGACAGCTCGGGCGCCACCTACATCAGCTCGGCGACGGCGGCGGCCGCCGATGCCGGCAGCCTGCGCGCGGCCTATCTCCTGCGCTACTACGGGGTCCACGCGCTCCAGAGCAGCGACACCACGGTCGTCGACACCCGGACGCTCACCGACGGCAGCTCGCTCCGCCTGAGCTACCGCCCCGGAAACGATCTCAGCTTCGACTTCGGCGTACGCGAAGACCGCTACGAGAGCGAGGGCGGGGTCGGCTACATGGCCGACCAGTTGCGCCGAAGCTACAACGCCGACGTGAGCTGGGACGCCTCGGACTCGCTGCGCCTCGACGCCAACTGGACGGTCTCCCAGACCACCTACCTCCAGCGCAGCCGAGGGCGGGTCTGGAGTTCCGGATGGGGCCTCGGCCTGCAGTGGAGCCCAAGCCGCTCGTTCTCGGTCTCTGCCGGCTACAACCTCTCCGACTCGCTCTCCCCCTCGTACCGCGGCAGCTCCGGCGGCGACACGGGCCTGACGATCCTCTCCTCCACCGCGTACGACAACGCGCGCGTCTCGGCCCAGTGGACCGTGAACGCGAAGAGCAACCTCGGCCTCGAGTGGACGCTCGCCCGCTACCGTGGCGATCTCGACTACAGCGACCGCAACGCGATCGACCTCACCTACACCTACCGGCTCAACAACGACGTGCAGTTGGGGGCGGGCGGCCGGTGGGTCAACTACCGCGACCTCGAGGCCACGGCGAGTAGCGACCGCTCTTACCGGGCACTCTCCTACTACGCGCAGCTTCGGATCGGGTTCTGACGCCGCCGCCCCGGCGGGGGCTACGTCCCCGGCTCCAGGCGGTCGAGCAGCAGGCCGGCGACCTTGACCCCCACGGCGAGCCACCCGAGCGCGACCGCGTTGCCCGCCGCCGCCGCGACGCCGGTGCCGAGCCCGCCGAACAGGCATGCCGCGGAGACGCCGACGACGGAGCCGAAGACGAGCCCGGCCGCCGGCATCAGGGCGAGGTCGGAGAGGAAGCCCTTGCCGAAGCTGGGGTCGTAGGTCGGGTAGAGCAGCGCCGAGCACAGGTGCACGGAGCCGAGGGCCCCGAAGAGCAGGGGCGTGACGAGCACCACGACCCAGGCCTCGGCCGGCTCGATGGTCCGGAAGGCCAGGCACAAGCTGAGCGTGAACACGGCGAGGAAGGCCGAGAACGCGAGGGTGGGGACCACCAGCAGGCTCGCGACGACGGAGGCCGACCGGATCGGCAGGCTCCGGAGGTAGGTGAGCCGCGCGAACTCCTCGCGCGCGATCAGCCGGATCCGTTGGCTCCAGGCGAACACGAGCGCGAGGGTGCAGGCCGGCATCCAGCGTAGCGAGGCCTCGTCGAAGAACTCGGAGCCCTCGAGCGCCCGGAGGATCGCGGGGCCGGCGACGATCGGCGCGAGGGCGAGGAACAGCGCGACCACCACTCCCCAGGGGCTGTTGCGCCACCCGTAGAGGAGCGACTTGGCGACGAGCGCGCCCGCCCCGCCTCCGAGCGGGGGCAGCCCCAGGGACCAGCCGCGGACCTCGCGCCCCATCAGCTCGGCCGCGCGGATCGAGCTGGCATCGGCCTTCCAGACCGCCTGCCACAGAGCGTGGCGTCGTGCCGTCGCGTTCAGCGCCGACTCGCAGGCCGGTCGGCCCCACAGGAGCAGGAGAGCCCCGCTCGCGACCGCGGCGAGAAGCAGCGCCCCGAAGCCCTGGCCGGGCGACGACACGCCCCCGAGCGGCGCGACGTAGAGGTCGGCGACCAGCGCGCACGGAGCGAACGCGAGGGCAGCGACACGAGAGGAGAGCAGGGCGACCGGCGTCGCGAGCGGGTCGGCGCCCCGGAGCTGGTCGGCGATGAGCGCCGCGCACAGACCGGCGGCCAGGATGAGGGCTCCGGCGCGCACGAACCGCGCCCAGCGGAGCCCCTCGACCCGCGAACTGACCACCGCCTGGGCCAGTCGCCCGATGTTGGTGAGCGCGACGAACAGGGCGAGCGAGCCGAAGCAGACCTGGAGGGCCCACAGCGGTCCCGCGTGGCCGGGGATCGCGATCCGGACTGGGAGCACCAGGTAGAGCGTGAGCGGCAGGGCGACGGAGGCATGCACGGTGTAGTCGGAGAGCAGACGAACGAGCAGCAGGGCCTTGCGCGAGACGGGAGCGGGGAACAGGAAGTCGACGTCTCCCTGCTGGAACGCGAGCAGGTCGCCCTCCAGCGCCTTGCTCACGACGGCCAGGCCGATCAGCACCAGCACGACCAGCACGCCGGCCCGGATGTCATCGCGATAGGCCGTGAGCAGCCGCATCGGGCCGGCCTCGGACTCCGGCCCCAGGCTGGGGACGAACAGCACGGCCACGGCCGAGAGGCCCACCAGCATCGCGGCGGGGGCCATCAGCAGCAGGGGGATCAGCCGGCCCGGACTGCTCGCGGTGCGCCGAAGCCAGTTGCGCGCCCGGCAGGCGGCCAGGAAGCCGAGAACCCGCAGGCTCTGCGTCACTCCACGGCCCCCGCGTTCTCGGTGAGGGCCAGGAAGACGTCCTCCAGCGAGCCGTCCACCGCCGCCCGCTCGCGGAGTTCCGCGACCGTCCCCTCGTCGGTGATCCGGCCCTTCTGGAGCACGAGGATCCGGTCGCAGATCCGCTCCGCGGTATCGAGGATGTGCGTCGAGACCAGCGCCGCCGCCCCACTCGCCGTCGCCTCGCGCACCATGGCGAGCAGCTCGCGCTGGCTCCGGGGATCGAGACCCATCAGGGGCTCATCGAGCAGGTAGAGCCGCGCCTGGTGGATGAACGCGCAGGCGATGGTCAGCTTCTGCTTCATCCCCTTCGAGAGGCTGAGCACGAGGTCGTTGCGGCGGTCGAGCAGGCTGAGGCGGGTCAGCACCTCGACCCCGTGCGTCCGCAGCACGTCCTCGCGGCCGTAGGCGCGCGCGATGAGCTGTAGGTGCTCCCAGACGGTGAGCAGCTCATAGGGGTTGGGGATCTCGGGCACCAGCGCGATGATCTGCTTCGACTCCAACTCGTGGCGGACCACGTCGAAGCCGCCGACCTCCACGCGTCCCTCCGTCGGCCGGACCACGCCGCTGATACAGCGGAGCGCGGTCGTCTTCCCGGCCCCGTTCGGCCCCACGAGCCCGACGATCTCGCCCGGCCGCAGGGTGAAGGTGAGCCCCGAGAGCGCCATCGTCCGACCGTAGCGCTTGACGAGGCCCTCGACCGTGAGAAGGGCCGCCCCTGCGGCGGTGCTGTCCGTGCCGGGATCCACTCGGTACACCTCTTGTTCCGTGTCGGGGACTCGTCCGCGCGAGTTCGCCCTGGCTCGAGGACCGCCCTGCTCCGCCCGCCCCGACGAAGGAGTGCCCCGCCCCCTCCGCCGAATTGCACAACCGGGTCCGCGGTCGCGGCCCCGCCCGAGGAGGTACACGATGCCCCAACCGAACCGCCCCCAGCCCGATGGCGACCAGCCGACCCTCGCCGAGCCCGGCCGCGTCGTCTCCCCCGAGGTCGAAGCCGACGGAACCGTCCACTTCCGGCTCTTCGCGCCGAACGCGCAGAGCGTACTGCTCCGCAGCCCGGAGCTGCCCAAGGAGCTGAGCGCCTACGAGGCGCCGATGGCCCGCGGCGACGACGGCGTGTGGTCGCTGACGGTCGGCCCCCTCCCGCCGGGGATCTACGACTACGGCTTCGTGCTCGACGGCCTGCCGCTCGCCGACCCGGCCAGCGCCAGCCTCTTCGGCACCCGCCGTGGCGCGCGCGGGACGGTTGAGGTGCCCGCGCCGCCGGACGCGCCCCGGCTCGACGCGTGGCGCGATGTCCCGCACGGCAGCGTCGCGATGCACTGGTACCGCTCGCCGGCGGTCGACAGCCCGCGCAGGGCACACGTCTACACCCCGCCCGGCTACGGCGACGAGCCCGAGCGCGCCTACCCGGTGCTGTACCTCCTGCACGGGATGGGCGACGATGACGCCTGCTGGACCCAGCTCGGGCGCGCGAACGTGATTCTCGACAACCTGATCGCGCTCGGCCGGGCCGAGCCCATGGTGGTCGTGATGCCGGATGGGATGCCGCTGGGGATGCCGGAGGGCGAGATGAGTGAGTGGTGGCCCCGCGCGCTCGAGACCTTCCGGACCGACTTCTTCCTGGGGCTCATGCCGCTGGCCGAGTCACGCTACCGGGTCGACGGCAGCCGGGAGCGCCGCGCCATCGCCGGCCTCTCGATGGGCGGAGCACACTCGATCGAGTTCGGCCTCACGCGTCTCGACCTCTTCGCATGGGTCGGCTGCATGAGCGCCGCTGCCTGGCGGGCCGAGCGGGTAGTCGAGCGGCTCGCGCAGGATCCGGCCGCGACCAATGAGGCGTTGTCCCTGTTCTGGCTCGCGATCGGCGTCGACGACTTCCTGCTCAACACACACCGGGACTTCACTGCGGCGCTCACGCAGGCCGGCATCGACCACGAGCTGCACGAGACCGAGGGCGCCCACACCTGGAGCATCTGGCGGCAGTACCTCGGGGAACTCGTCCCGCGGCTGTTCCGCTGACAAGCTCCGGCGCTTGGCCGGAGCGGACGGGGTGAGCCATGAGGATCACGGCCTGGACAGTGTGCGCGCTTCTCCCCCTCCTGTGCGCGAGCGCCCCGGCGGAGGAGGCCCCGCTCCGTGTGCTGCTCGTCACGGGGGGCCATGGCTACGACGAGACCGCCTTCGGCGAGATGCTCGCGGCGCTCGACGGCGTGGAGTTCCGGCAGGTAGCCCACCCGGCTCCCGAGGCACAGGCTCTGCCGGCGCCGGAGCACGCCGATGAGTACGACGTCATCGTGCTGTACGACTCGTGGCAGGAGATCGGTGAGGAGGCCCAAGCCGGCCTCCTCGCACTGGTCGAGGGTGGCAAGGGCCTGGTCGTGCTTCATCACGCGCTGTGCGACTACGACCTGTGGCCGGCATGGCACGCGGTGGTCGGCGGCCACTACTATCTCGCGGAGGCGACCGTCGAGGGCGAGACGCGGCCCGCGAGCACCTACCGCGAGGGTGTCGACATCGACGTGGAGATCGCCGACCCGGAGCACCCGATCACGCGAGGGCTCAAGCCGTTCACGCTCCACGACGAGGTCTATGGGTCGGTCTGGATCTCACCGGACGCTCACCCGCTGCTCACGACGGACCACCCGGAGAGCACGCGCACGATCGCCTGGTGGAAGACCTACGGCGAAGCCCGCATCGTCGGGCTCCAGCTCGGCCACGGCCCCGAGGCGTTCGCCGATCCCACCTACCGCGAGCTGGTTCGGCGGTCGGCGCTCTGGGCCGCGGGCGCGCTGGAGTAGGCGCTACTCCACCTTCCGGTCGACGACCTCGATGCGGACCGGCCCGAGGAGGCCGGAGGTCCGGGGCTGGCCGTAGCTCGGGTTGATGAGGTTGCCCACGCGGATCCGGATCTCGTTCTCGCCGGCCCTGAGGCTATCGCCCAGCGCGAGCCGGTACGGCGGCCAGATCCGGGAGCCGAGCGGCTTGCCGTTCACCCACACCTCAGCGCAGGCCTCGAGTGAGCCGAGATCGAGCGTACACGCGCCCGCGGGGGGCTCATCGAGCGTGAGGGTCGTCGTGTAGTCGACGTAGCCGGCGAAGCGGTCGAGACCCCAGCGGTCCCACGGCTCGAGCGCGACCCGCGTGCCACCCGGGGCGGTCAACGCGGCGGGCGGCGCCTGCGGGAACTGCACCGGCGGCTGGGCGGCGGGGTCGATCCGGGCGGTCCAGGGGCCGTCGAGGGCGATCTCGGTCCGCGCCTCGGTCGCCCGAGGCGGCCGTGCCGCCGGGCGGGACGGGTCGAACACGAGCCAGTAGGCTTCCCACGGGGCGAAGCGCAGCGCGAGGCTGCTGCCCTCGCGCACGTCGAACGAGCGGACGGCGCTCTGCGCGCCGGTCTCGCAATCCCACAGCGATGCCTCGCCACGCACGCCCGACACCGTCACGGTGCAGCGCTGCGGCACGCCCGTGTTGTTTGCGAGCCAGACCAGGTCGCGGCCGTCGACGCGGATGTGCCGGTCGAGCATGGGGAACGCGCCGGTCGCAAACCGCACGTGGGGCTCCAGGCCGGGGAGGCCCGCATCGAGCGCGGCCCCGAAGCCCTGCGAGAGCTGGCGGAAGCCGGGCAGCGCCCGCAGCTCGGTGAGGCGCGCCGCGAGGGCGGGGTCGCCCATGCCGTTCTCCCACGAGCCCGCCGGCAGCGTGCCGAGCGCGTAGACGCGCCCCCCGGCGCGGGCGAAGTCCACGAGCTTCTCGACCGCGTCGAGGGCCATGACGGTGCAGGGCGGGATCAGCACGGTACGGAAGCGAAGGTCGCCGTGCGCGAGTTCGTCGCCAACAACCGACATCTGCCGGAGGTAGTGGCGGTCGGTGACGAGGTACTGAACCCGGCGCGCGGTGAGCTGGCGGATCGCGTCGGCGTAGGCGTTCTCGATCGCCGCGACCTCCGGCCCGTAGATCCGCTCGGTCTCGAAGATCCCGCCGCCCATAGCCGGGTCGAAACGGTCGGGGGGTGCGCCGGCCCAGACGCTCTCCATGGGACGCACGAGCAGAACGTCGGCGGCGAGCCGCCCGTGGGAGTTCACGTACGAGGCGCGGCGGACGAAGTCGGCCCAGTGGTGGAGATACGGGAACATGGGGTTCTGGTCGTACCAGTCGGGCGTCCAGTAGTTGTTCTCGAGGTTGCGGTTGGTGAAGGTCCCGTGGGGGATCACGTGGCCGACGCCGTAGGCGAACAGGGCGTTGGTCCCCTGCTTGAGGAAGTCCGGGGTGAACATCCCCCAGCCGCCCGCGCCGAACGCCTCGCACATGAACCGGCGACCCTCGAACTCGCAGACGCTGCCCTCGTCCTTGAACTTCCGCGGCTCCATCACACCGGTGCCGAGCGCGTCGACCCCGGGCATCGAGAAGGCGCGCATCAGCCGCATCTCATCGCCGACGTACTGGCACTGCCACTGGAGCGACTCCTCCCACAGGTGGGCGGTGAGGTAGAGGCCACGGTCGGCGAGGTAGTCGCTCTCTGCGCCCAGAACATGCGCGTAGACCTCGGCGACCGCGTTGTACCAGTCGCAGCGGGCCGTCACGTAGCGGCCCTCGGTGTCGGTGTCGATCATCAGCGGCATCCAGGCTCGGATCTCCCGGCCCGTCTGCTCGCGGTAGGTACGGTCGAGGTCGTCCGACCAGGCGAGCTTGACCCCGTACTCGCCCTCGTTGTCGTTGAAGACGCCCGGGACCGAGCTGCCCATCTCGGCGCCGAAGCGCTCGAAGTACGGGTCGAGCGCCTCGCGGAAGAACACGGGCGGCACCCGCTCGTCGAGGTAGTTCACCGAGCCGTGCACGATCTGGCGGAAGGCGTAGACGCGCCAGGCGCCTCCCTCGGGGGCGGTCCAGGCGAAGGGCTCGCCCGCCCCGATCACCTCGAGCGTGGCGCTCTCGATCTCGGCCGGCGCGTGCTTGCCGCCCGCCTGAAGGTGCCACGGCGCGGCGTCGGAGCGCTCGCCAAGGACGCGGACGCGCTCCCACGCGCTGTCCTCGAACGCGGCCGTCGCCCAGCCTTCGGCCGCCGTCGCCGCGCCCCGCCAGCTCCCGTCGGAGCCCAGCTCGAGCGCGGTTCCGTCGGTCAGCTCGACGCGCAGGCCGAGGCAGAGGCCATCGATCCCGCCGTCGCCGCCGCCGTCCACCGCCACGACGTTCCGGCCCGCGTGGAGCGCGGCCGTCACGTCGTAGCTCTGCACGTCGTACCAGTAGTCGTGGCTGCCGATCTCCTGGCCGTTCACGTACAGCGTGAAGCGGTTGTCGACGGTCAGCCGGACCGCCGCCCGGGCGATCTCGCTGCCCGGCGGGAGATCGAACGTCTTGCGCAGGAAGCAGTGGTGCGGCGCCGCGACGACCGGTTGCTGCCAGATCCACCCACCGAGGCGGGGCGGGGTGGCCGGCTGCTCCTCCCCCACGGCCGCGGCCCGGCGCGCCGCCACCGTGAAGAACGAGGCAGGGAGATCGACCGTCTGGCCGCCGGCGAGGTCGAACGTCTCCCAGGCGAGCTGCACGGCGCGGAACTCGGGATGCTCCTTCACCATGCGGCCCGCGAGCTGGTAGGTGGGCCACATGTACTCGTCGCAGAAGCTGAACGGTTGCCCCGCGGCCTTCGCCGCGTCCAGCGCGCGCTTCCACGCCTCGAACCAGCTCGGGCTGAGGAACTGCTCGGTGGGGAGCGGGTTGCCGGGCGAGATCCCCGGCGCGGCCGAGCGGGCATGGGCGTAGCCGGGGCTCATCCGCTGCTCGGCCATCCTGCGGGACATCTCGGCCATCTTCTCGGCGTTGAGCGGCTCGTCCCAGAACCAGAACATGAACGGGCCGTAGACCGGGTCCGGCTCGCTGAAGCCGTCGCGCAGCTCCTCGAAGGAGATCTGCTTCCGCTCGCCCCAGTTCGGGGGAGCGGCCTTGGCGAACCCGGCCGCCAGGGCGAGCAGGGCGATCGAAGCCACGAGAGTGCGCACGCGCGATCCGCCTTCCATTCGTGGGGAGTGCCCCGCCTCGGGCAGGGCACTCCTCCTGTTCGCGCTTGCGCCGCGCGGGCCTCTGTCGGTCGCGGCGCCTCCGGCCGTCGCCCTCCCGCTCCGCGCGCGTCCCTTACCCCTCCCACCGCTCGATGCGGCGGACCATCGCCTCGGCCTCCTCGACCGAGCCGGCGCCGGCGATGAAGAGCATCCCCTCGGGGGGCAGCTCCTTCATGATCGCGGAGTAGGCCTCCCAGTTCCACGCGAACTGGATCGACTTCCCGGCCGCGCGCGTGCGGCGGAAGACGCCCATCCACTCCTCGTCGAAGGTGTCGCCCGCGCTGATCACCGGCTGGATCGCGTCCAGCTCGGGGATCTCGAGCAGCATGTCCAGGTGCTGGATCGCGTCGCGTCCATCGAGGTGGTAGATCGACCGGTCGACCATCCGGCACTCCTCGCGCGTGATCTCGAGGAAGAACTCCTCCATCATCTCGCGTGAGACCATGCACGAGAAGTCGTTGCTCGGGATGTGGATCCGGCCCTTGGCGAAGACCGGCGCCCACGAGGCAACCGGATGCCCGGCCTCCTCCAGCCGCCGGGCCATGGCGTCGAACACGCCCGCGAACGGCTCTTGCACGCGACGGAGCAGCTCGCGCACCTGATCGGGCGCATCCACCAGGTCCATGCACAGGCGCTGTGGGTCACGGAACGAGCAGGCGGCATCCGCACCCGGATGGAGGTCGGTGTAGCCGACCATGAAGCGGCCCTGGGCGCGCTCGATTGCCAGGTCGGTCATCTGGGCGATCTGGCGGTAGTAGGCGTTGGCGGGGTCGAACCGGATCTGCTCGAGCTGGTCCCACGAGTCGAGGATCGGCTCCGCCCAGCTCGTGCCCTCGGTGTACTCGAGCGGGCACCCGAGGAACGCCGAGTAGACCTCCGGCCCCAGGTTCGGCCAGTAGATCGGCGCCGCGTCGGCGAGGTAGGCCGTGTGGCCCATCGACGCCTCGGCGCAATCCATCGTGTACTCGGCGTCGAACCAGCGCTCGCGTAACGTCGCGTGCCGCTTCTGCGCGGGCCACGGGACGTTGCCCTCGGGCTTCGGCGCGGTGACCCAGAAGAGCGGACGATCGACGATCTCGCCCTCCCACCAGGCCTCGTACCGCTCCAACGACTTCTCGTACTCCGGCTTCCATGCGAGCATCGCTCGCACTCCTCTCGACCGCACTCCCCCCGGCGGCTGGCCTCCCGCGACTCGCCTCATTCGGCGTTCGGGGGCCGGCACCTGTCGCGACGTGCCGCCACTGGCAGGGGAGCCGCCTTGTCGAGCGAACCTCCCGGTGTGAGCGGCCAGAGCGTACCAGGTCTGTTGGTCGAGTTCGTCGGACTCCCGGCCGCCGGGAAGACGACCCTAGCCGTACGGCTGGCCGAAGGGCTCCGCGAGCTGGCGATCCCGACCGACCTGCTCTGTGAGTGGCCCGCTCCCGCAGGCGCGCCCTACCTTCGGCGCCGGCAGAAGGTGCCGCTCGCACTCGGCGCGGCGCTCCGCCATCCGGTCACCGCTGCCGCCCTCGTGGGGCTCGTGCTCCGCTCGCGGCAGGAGACCCCGAGCGACGCCCTCCGCGTCCTCTACCGCTGGTTGTTCCTCCTCGGCCACCGCGAGCGCGGCTGGCAGGGGGTGCGGGTCTACGACCAGGGCCTCGTGCAGGCTCTGTGGTCGCTGCTCTACCGCGCCACGCCTCCGGAAGGGTTCCTCGAGCGCGCCGCCGGGCTCACCGCGCGACTGCTCCCGGCCCGCACGGTGCTCGTGCTCGTGCGCGCCGATGAGGAGACCTGGACCGACCGCCTCGCCGTTCGCGAGCCCCGGAGCCGCCTGGAGCGCGCCCGCAACGGCCCCGGCTGGGCCGAGGAACTCGCGCGCGCCCGCCGCTGCCTCGTTCTCGTCGCCGCGTGCGCGCGGGAGATCGCGACCGCCAGCGACGGCGGCGTGCGGTTGGTCGAGGCGGAGGGCGAGGGCGCCGAGGCATGGCGTGTCTGCCTGCAGCCGATCGTCGACGCCGCGCGGGAGTGCGCCCCCGGGTAGGGGGCCGCCCTACTCCTCGGCGGGGAGGATCGTTGGCGCCCGCTCGCCGGCTGCCCGCATCCGCTCCACGAGACGGGTCGCCAGCTCGGCGCGCACGGCCGACAACTCCGGCGCCTTCGCCAGGTTGTCGAGCTGGTGCGGATCGTGCCGCAGGTCGTACAGGAACTCCTCCGCATAGCGGTCGGAGGAGGGACCCGCCGCCTGGCCCGGCGCCCGCACCGAGTACGTCCACCGCTCGGTGCGCAGGGCCCGGCCGGTCTGCGATTCGCTGATCTGGACGAACACCTCGCGCCGCCAATCGTCGGGCGGCCTCCGCCGCGTCAGCTCCTGCAGAGGCCGGCCCCGCATCGTCGCGGGCGGCGTCACCCCGCCGGCGCGGAGCAGCGTCGGCGGGAGATCGAGCAGGTCGACGAGGTGGCGGAGCGTGCCGCCTCCCTCGAAGCCCGGCCCGACCGCGAGCATCGGAACGCGGATCGAGGCCTCGTGGCAGCTCCGCTTGTACTCGCCCTTGCGGGTATGGAAGTGGCAGCCGTGGTCCGAGGTGTAGACGAGAAGCGTGTCCTCCGCAATCCCCCGCCGCTCCAGCTCGGCGCGGATCCGGCCGACGTTCTCGTCGAGGCTCGCGATGCAGCCGAGGTAGTCGGGCATCTCGGCCTCCCAGTCGCCCATGCCGGGCGGGAGATCGCCCGGCGCCCGGTACTCGCGGTAGCGCTCCTTCGAACCCTCCGGCCCCTCGAAGTGCTTGTGGTCGTTCTGGTGGTGCGGCTCGATGAAGGAGACCATCAGGCAGAAGGGGCGGTCGAGCGCGCGCGTCGCGAGGTACTCCGTCGCGAAGGCGCCGAGGCAGTCGGCGCGGTAACGCCCGGGCTCGAAGGGCACCTTCTGTCCCTCGGCCCCCCACATGTGGCCATCGTAGGCGTGGGAGGTGAACTCCAGCACATCGGAGGCCAGCCAGTAGTCGCGCCAGCCGCCGCGGCGCTCCGGCGGGATCGGCTTGTCGGCGAGGTCGAGCCCGATGCGCGTGTCCGAAGCGAGGTGCCACTTGCCGATGTAACCCACCTCGTAGCCCGCGGCCGAGAGGTGGTGGGCG
>CAZRDB010000062.1:18446-24106 GCA_964598695.1 uncultured Armatimonadia bacterium | reverse complement strand
CGGAACCCGGGCCCGGCGGCCCGGGCTCCGGCACGGGTCGCGCTAGGGAAGCTTCGTCCGGACGGAGACGATCTCGACGAGCGCGGTCTCTTCGCCGACCGTCATCTCGACCGTGTCGCCCTCGCGCTTGCCGAGGATCGCCTGGCCGAGCGGCGCGCGGTAGGAGACCACCTCCGGCCCCCAGTGGGAGTCGCCCTCCCCGAGCAGCCAGACCGTCCGCTCGCCCTCCCGCGCCGAGTCCCGGTAGGTGACCTCGACGCCCGGGCGGATCGCGCCGTCCTCGCGCTCCAGGTCCTCGATGAACGAGGCGGACTGGATCGCCTTCTGCATGGTGTCGATCGAGGAGACCAGCAGGCCCTGCTGGTCGCGCGCCGCGTCGTAGTCGGCGTTCTCGCTGATGTCGCCCAGCTCGCGAGCCGTCTTAAGATCGACCAGCACCGCCTCGAGCTGCTCGCGCATCTTCGAGAGCCGCTCCCGGAGCACGTCGTAGGTGGCGCGCGTCATCAACGTGACGCGGTCGTCGCGCTCGGGGAGCAGCGGACCGGACTCCTCGTCCAACTCGTGGCCGGGGAGCCGGTCGACGAGCGTCAGGTGGCCGGTCGCCGTGAAGAGCTTCTCCAGCAGGGGCGCGGCCGTCAGCCCGGCCGCCCGCACCGCGGGCGTGAAGCGCAGGCGGATCGTGCCCGTGGGGGCCGCGACGTCGCGCAGGAGTTCGGCCAGCGGCGAGTTGGACCGCAGCACCCCCTCGGCCGTCTCGCGCGTCTTCGTCGGGGCCGACGGGTTCAGCGCCGGCGCGGCCGCGACGAACAGGACCCAGGGATCGGGCCGCCCGGCGGGACCCAGTTCCTCCCACTTCTCGAGGATCTGGCTCACCAGGAGCACGGCCGAGTTCGTCGCCAGCCCGGAGGCGAGCTGGTCGGCCAGGAAATGGCCGAGGTCGCGGCCCGAGCGCGCCCGGAGCGCCTCCCAGGCGGCCTCGCGCACCTCCACGTACCGCGAGGTGAGGGCCGCGCCCGCGGCGGTCTGCCACAGCTCGCTCTCGAGCGCCAGCTCGAGGCAAGCCATCTGCGCCTCCAGCTCGGCGAGGTCGGTGACCGCGGCGCCCGCCTCGATGCACCGCGTCGCCTCGGCGACCCATTCCGAGCGGCGGTCGGCCGCCCAGCGGACCAGCAGCGGAAGAATCGACAGGCGGGCCTCGGCCGAGCGCTCCTCGGGCAGCGCCATGGTCAGCGGGTCGACGTACACGCGCCGCGCGGCCTCGTCGGCCTCCGGGTGCTGCTCCAAGAGGCGGGTGATCGTCCGCGCGGCCCTCTTCAGGCCCCCGCGCGTGTCGAGCGGCGGCACCCGGAAGGTCTCGGGCGAGACCATCTCGGGCTTGCCGCTGCCCAGCCGCACCGTGTCGCGGAAGGCGTGGGTGTGGTCGATGCGCGGGTCCTTCTCGGCGCGCTCGCGCGCCCGCTTCCACCAGCTCGCCCAGTCGGCGGCCGCGACCACGCTGCCGTGGAGGACCTCCTTGATCTGCTTGTAGGTCGCCTCGTCGCCCCATTGCCGCACCGACCGCACCACGAGCGCCACCGGGTCCTCGTCGCGCTCCTTCTCGAGCGCGGCCGGGTTGTCGAACCAGGCGACCGCAACGAGGTTCTCCGGCGCGATGACGAGCGCGCGCTCCACGATCTCCAGGCTCATCCGGTGGCCGGGCTTGCCGCGGAAGTCAATGGTGAGGAACTTGCCGTCGTGGGCGATCAGCTTGCCGATGCCCCACTCGCGCTCCAGCACATGCACCCCGGGGAGGAAGGTGCCGGGCAGCAACTTGGTGAGCTTGTCGAGCCGCCGGAGCGCCTCGTTGATGGGCACCGCCGGGTCGGGCAGCCCCGAGGCCTCCACCAGGCCGCCGACGGCGTGCTTGCCGCCGAGGCAGTCGGTGAGGCACTCCACGTAGAGCTGCCGTAGCCCCGCCGGCGCCTCGTACTTGTCGAGGATCTCCTTGAACGAGGCCGCCAGCTCCTCGATGAGACCGGCCTCGCGCAGCCGCGCGAGCGAGAGGTCGAGGGTGACCTCGAGGAGGTCCTTCTGGCCGGCTTTGGCCATCTGCGGGAAGGTGCCGATCAGCGCGGTCAGCACATCGCGGTTGTCGGTCTCGAGCGCGCGCAGGAGCGGGTCCTCGGCCAACCCCGCCTCGCCGAGGGCGATGTAGCCCTGGAAAGCCTTCTCGGCCAGGACCTCGGCCGCGTGGGACTCGCCACGCTTGTCGGCCTCGCGGCTCTCGTACCACAGCAGCTCGGGCGCCTCCGGGCAGAGATCCCGGCACAGCTCGAGGTCGGCCTCGTACGTCTCGGCACGCTGCTCGTCGGTCGCCAGCTTGGGCAGTACGTTGATCAGCAGGTCGGCGAAACGGTGGTCGGAGCGGTTCTCGAGGCCCCGCCGGGCGAGCAGGCGCGCGACCTCCCACTGCTTGGCCTGGGCCATCTCGCGCGCGAGCAACAGGAAGGTCGTCCCGGCCGCGGCGAGTTCCTGCAACTTCTCCTGCACGAGACCGGCGGCCAGCTTGGCGACCGGGGCCTTCGGGGCCTGCGCGATGGCCTTCTCGACGCCGGCGGCGAACGCCGCCATCTTGCCGGTCGCGGCGATGGCGTCGATCTCCCGCTCGCCCCGCGCGATCAGCTCGGGGACCAGTACGTCCGGGGTCTGCACGAGCAGCAGCTTCTCCAGGACCGGGCCTTCCGGCTCGGGCGGGGGGCTGGGCTCGCTAGAGGGCTCGACGCCCTCCGGTTCCTCGGTGAAGCTCATCGGTGGTGAACCGCCTTCCTCACAGCGCCGTACCCATCCGGCAGGGGCACAAGCCACCGCACAGACGCCTCGCCACGAGGCGCCGCAACGGCCTGCCCGCACAGATCGCCCGCATGGGCGAGCCCGTCCCCTGACGCCCGAACTTAGCGTATTCCGCCCGCCAAGCCTCGCGTCCTGCCCACACTGTACAGGGATTGAGCCGCTCTGTGGAGAGCCTGAGCAACCCGGCGTCCGCCCGCATGGCTCCCGCGCCTCGGCAGAGACGGCGCTCTCCCGCCAAGCGTTATAATGGAAGGATGCGGATCCCTTCGCAATCGGAGAGTGGGTGTACCGTGTACGGACGGATTCTGGTGGTCGTGGCCCTGATCGCGGCAGTCGCCGGGCTCGCAAGCTGCGGGGGCGGGGGCTCCACGCCGACGGTCCATGCAGTCGTCGTCGGCAGCGTGGTCAACGCGCAGACGGGCTCCGTAATCCCCGGCGTGCGCGTGGCCGCCGTCGCCGCGGGCACCGGCACGGGCACGACGATCCCCGTCGGCACGCCTGAGGCGACCAGCGCCGCCGACGGCACCTTCCGAATCGACACCGCGCCCGAGGGCAAGGTCGATCTCGTTGTTCGCCCGCCGGCGACGGTCGACCCCACCCAGGGCTACTCCTCGACCCGCGTCCGGCTCAGCCTCACGAGCGCCGGCGACACCGCGGTGACCGTTCGCTTGGTGCCCTCCTCGGTCTCGGTGCTCTCGATCGGCGTGAGCCCCGCGGCGACGACTCTCAGCTCCGACACCAGCCGGCAGTTCACGGCCGACCTGGTCACCAGCGCCGGCGCCGGCTACGCCCCGACCTGGACGGTCGAGGGGGTGGTCGGCTCGATCGACAGCAACGGACTCTTCACCGCCGGCGTCGCGGGTGAGGGCGTCATTCGGGCGACACTCGGGGCGGTCTCGGCGACCACGACCGTCAGCGTCACCGACTGCCTGATCGCCGATGAGCCCGACTACATCCGCGCCGGCGACCTCCAGACCGACTGGTCGGGCTCCGAGGCCGTCGAGGTCATCATCGGCTACCGACCCGGCGCCGGCGCGCGCTCGGACGCCTGGAGCGCCATCGACCTCCAGGGCGGCATCGTGACGCGCGACCTGCCGATCGCCAACGCCTCCGTCGCGACCGTGCCGGCCGACCGGATCGAGGCGCTCCGCGGCAACTGGCGGGTCGCCTACATCGAGCCCAACCTCCGGGTCGGCCTGCCGGAGGACGGCGCCGAGATCGCCTCTTCCCGCACCAACCCGCTCGACCTGGTACACCTGCGCGGCGAGGAAGGCGTCTCGTGGAACATCCGGAACATCCGCGCCGACGAGGCGCTGGAACTCGACCCCAACACCCTCGCCGTCCTCGGACGTTGGGCGGGCGACGCGATCCGCGTCGCCGTGGTCGACACGGGCATCTCCGACTCCCACCCCGATCTCGTCGTCGCGGGCGGCACGAACATCCTCAACGACCGCGCGAGCTGGCGTGACGACAACGGCCACGGGACCTTCGCCTCCGGGATCATCGGCGCGCGGGACAACGGCGTCGGCATCATCGGCATCGCGCCCCACAGCCAGCTCTACGCCGTGAAGGTGCTCGATCTCAACGGCAACGGCACGATCGCCGACGTGGTCTCCGGAATCGAGTGGTGCGTCGCCCACGGGATCCGCGTCATCAACCTCAGCCTCGGCATCACCTCGAACTCGCCCTCGGTCAAGGCCGCCTGCGACGCCGCCTGGAACGGTGGCAAGGGCGCCGTGCTCGTGGCGGCCTCGGGCAACAACGAGCCCGTCGTGTACCCCGCGAACTACGGCAGCGTGGTCTCCGTGGGCGCCACGACCCAGAGCGATCAGATCGCCTCGTTCTCGAGCCAGGGCCCCCCCGTCGAGCTGACGGCTCCGGGCCAGAACGTCTACTCCTGCGCCCTCGACGGCGCCTATCGCCAGGACAGCGGCACCAGCTTCGCCGCCCCCCACGTCTCCGGGCTCGCCGCCCTGCTCTTCTCGACGGGCCGCTACTCCGACGTCGCCCACCTTCGGCAGCATATGCGCAACGCGATCGCCGACCTCGGACCCTCCGGCCGCGACGAGTCCTTCGGGTACGGCAAGGTCGACTGCAAGGCCGCGATCGACTCGCCGGGCTGCTCCGACGTCTCGGAGTAGCCGCGGCGACGCGGAGGGGAAGCCGAACCCGCGGCGGAATGAGCCGCGGGGCGAATGACGACCGCCGAGAGGGTGCGAGATGTCCGACGGCTCCTTCTGCCTGGTGCTCCACACGCACATCCCCTACGTGCTCGGCCACGGCCGCTGGCCCCACGGCCATCACATGATCTGCGAGGCCGCCGCCGACTGCTACATCCCGCTGCTCTGGGAGTTCCGGGGCCTGGTGGCCGACGGGATCTCACCCAAGGTCACCCTCGGCATCACGCCCCCCGTGATGGAGCAGCTCACCGACGAGCGGTTCCGCGCCTGGTTCGTCGACTACCTCGACTTCCTCATCCAGTCGGCCCACTGGCACTTCGAGGAGTTCCGCCACCAGGGCGACGGCCACATGCAGCACCTCGCTTGGTGGTGGGAGGAGCGCTTCCGCGCCGTGCGGCGCTTCTACGTCGAGGAGATCGGCCGCGACCTGCTCGGCGCCTTCCGGGCCCTCTACGAGGAGGGCCACATCGAGATCATCGGCTCGGCCGCGACCCACGGCTACTTCCCCCTGCTGCGTGAGGACGCCAGCCTGCTGGCCCAGATCGGCCAGGGCGTCCGCACCTTCGAGCGCCATATGGGCCGCAACCCCCCCGGATATGGGTTCCGTTAGCGCCAAACCCCCCCCCCCCCAGAGGGGGTACCCCCCCGGGG
>CAZRDB010000062.1:0-18436 GCA_964598695.1 uncultured Armatimonadia bacterium | reverse complement strand
CATATGGGCCGCAAGCCCCGCGGCTTCTGGCTGCCGGAGTGCGCCTACCGCCCGCGCTGCGACTGGGGTGAGCCGCCGGTGGTGCGAGGCGGCAGCCCGCCCACACTGCGGCCCGGCGTCGAGGAACTGCTGGCCGAGGAGGGCATCGAGTTCTTCCTCGTCGACAACCACATGCTCGGCCGCGGCGACCACCCGCTGCCCGTCAGCCTCACGCGCGGCCCCGCCGAGCCGACCGGCGAGGGCCGGCTGTTCGAGCGGATCGTACGGCGGCCCGAGGGCGACGAGGGCCGCTGGCCCAAGTCGGCCCACTCGGCCTACTTCGTGGGCGACCTGTTCGAGGACCATCCCCCGATCGCCGTCCTCGCGCGCGATGAGACCGTCTGCCGCAAGGTCTGGAGCGCCGAGGTCGGCTACCCGGGCGACCCCGACTACCTCGAGTTCCACAAGCGCAAGTTCCCCGGCCGAATCCGCTACTGGCGCGTGACCGAGCGCGGCTGCGACCTCGGCGAGAAGTGGACGTACGAGCCGGAGTGGGCCGAGAACAAGGCCAAGGCCCACGCCGCCGACTTCCTCAGCATCATCAAGAGCACCCTCCACCTCCAGCCGCGCGAGTTCCGCCAGCCGGTGCTCTGCGCCACCTTCGACACCGAGCTGTACGGCCACTGGTGGCATGAGGGGCCTCGGTTCCTGGGCTGGCTCCTCCGCTGGGCGCAGGCCGACCCGAGCGTCGACGTCACGACGGTCAGCGAGTACCTCGCGGCCTCGCCGCCCTCCAGCGCGATCGTGCTGCCCGAGGGCTCGTGGGGCAAGAACGGCACCCACGAGGTCTGGCTGAACGAGGAGAGCACGTGGGTCTGGCGACTGATCTACGACGCCGAGGCCGACATGGTCGCGCTCGCCCGCGAGTGGGGGGCGACCGAGGATCCGGTCCTCCAGCGCCTGCTCGCCCAGGCCGGCCGCGAGCTGCTCCTCCTGCAGTCCTCCGACTTCCCGTTCCTCATCTCGACCAAGTCGGCCGAGGAGAACGCGCAGTGGCGCATCAACGCCCACTACTCCGACTTCAAGAGCGTCGCGCGCCTCGCCCGGCGCTACGGCCGGCATGAGTGGATCCAGGACGAGGACTGGATCTACTTCGGCGAGCTGTGCCAGCGCAACCGGATCTTTCCCGACCACGACGTCCGGCTGTGGCGGCGGTGGATGGAGTAGCGCCGAAGGCGGCACGAGGATCGCCCCGTCCCGACGCGAACGACCACGCGAGTGTGCTGGCAGTCCTGCCCTTGCGTCGCGTTCGGAGAGGGGTGTCTGCCGTGGTGGTCCGCGCGATCGCCGCCGAGCTGCTGCTCTTCGCCCTGTTCGGCTGCACGGGGGGCGGCGGTACCGCTCCTCCCCCCCCGCCGGCCGGCCAGTACGTCGTCTGGCGGTATCCGGGGGGAGACGCCAAGCCCCCCACCTATGCCTTCAGCGCGCCGGCCGAGCCCGCCAAGGGCGCCTCGGTCGCCGATCCGGTCTACCACACGACTCTCCGCCGCGTGACCGACCGCGCGGCCGACGGCTACGGCTCCGAGGGCGTCGTCAACGAGTACGCCCGCATCGACCCCGAGAACCGCGATGGCAGCCGGGCCCTGCTGCGGGGCACCGACGGCGTCTGGTACCTGTACGACGTCGCGAGCCGGGCTCTCGTCCGCACCGTCGGCTTCCGCGGCAACCCCGATCCCGAGCCGCGCTGGGACGCGACCGACCCCGACCTCGTCTGCTTCGTGGAGGGCCTCTCCCTGTGGCAGTACGACGTCTCCGCCGACACGGAGGCTCTCGTCCACGACTTCGCCGGCGAGGCTGCCGGCGCCGACATCGTCCGCACGAGGTTCGAGGGAGAGCCCTCGCTCGATGGCCGCTACTGGGCCCTGTGCCTCGACGACACCGACCAGGAGTCCTGGACCACCCTCCGCCTCGTCTGCTACGACCGCCAGGCCGATCAGATCGTCGGCCGGCTGACGACCCTCCCGGCCGGCGCGGTCAACTGGGCCGGCATGGACCTGGGCGGGACCCACGTCGTCGCCGGCATGGACGACGGCGCCGCCTACGCCTGGCGCCGAGACTTCACGCACCCGGTGCAGCTCGGAACCGCGATCGGACATGCCGACGTCGCGCGCACCGCCGGCGGGGCCGATGTGCTGGTCTACCAGAACGCCGGGACCGACTGGATCGCGATGGCCGATCTCGAGACGGGCGTCGAGACCAACCTGCTGCCGATCCCGTTCGATGACAACACCGACCTCGGCCTGCACATCGGCGCCTGTCGGGCCCGGCCCGGATGGGTCCTCGTCTCGACCTACGGCGAGAACAGCGCCGCGCTCTCGTGGATGGACCGCAGCCTCTTCCTGGTGGAGCTGCGCGCCAACCCGGCCGTCTGGCGCGTCTGCCAGACCTTCCAGCTCCGGGAGGCGGGCGTGGAGAAGGACTACTTCGGCGAGGCGTTCGCCGCGCTCAACGGCGCTGGCACACGGATCTGGTGGGGGAGCAACTGGAACGCCACCGGCGGCGCCGCGCGGCAGTACGAGGCGTTCGTCGCGGAGCTGCCGGCCGACTGGGAGACGGCTGTGCGCGCGGCCCTGTAGCGGCGGCGCCCCTCCCGTACGCACGCGCGGTCGCGCCCCATGCCCCAGCGGGGGCGAGAGACGCGACCGCGACCGCGCGTCGAGCCGGGATCGGGGGCTAGAACCGCCCCGTCACACCGGCCGAGAGGTACTGGACGGTCGTGAAGTTGTAGATCTGCCGGTTGTCGACGCCGCCCTCGACGATCCGATAGCCCAACCGGAGTTCGGCGTCGTCCGAGATGTGGTAGTTGAGCCCGAGCAGCACGTCCTCGGCCCGGCCCTGCGTCGCGGCCAGCGCGTCGCCGTCGATGATGAAGTCGAGGTCGTTGCCGAGCTTCCACTTCGCGCCGAAGTTGATCAGCGGCACGATGCCGACATTGGTGTCGCGGCCGGTCACGCCGCCGCCGCTCAGCTCGATGGCGGCGTCGCGGATCTTGAGCGTGTAGCCGATGCTGTACGAGAAGTCCTTCTCCGGATGATGGGTCCGTCGGTACGTCAGGCGGTACGAGTTGAAGGTGTAGCTGCCCGTCACGGCGCTGCCCGAGGGGATCGTGGAGCCGGCGAAGCTGATGTCCTGCGCCGCCGTGCCGGAGGCGTGGAAGGTGAGCGGAGCGTACAGCAGCGACCAGCTCTTGTACGGGCTCTTCTCGTACGTGAGCCGCCAGCGCTGGAAGGTCACCGGGCTCACCCGGAAGTCGCGGTCGAGCCGGATGTCGGTGCCGGTGGTCCCGGGAACGCGGAAGCGATTGTAGGTGTTCCGCGCGACGCCGCTCTCGTAGTCGAGCGTCCAGTCGGCGCACGCGGGCAGCGCCACGGCTCCCAGAATCAGGGCGAGCACCGCAAGTCGGACCACACGCATCATGTCCTCCCTCTTTCGGGCACCGTTCCCCCTCTTCCCCGCATCCTGTTCGCGACGCCGAGGGACTATCCTGCCGCCGGGCGACCCCGGAGGGACTCGGGCCGGAGTGAGCGAATAGCGCCGATCGTGGGAACTCAGGCAACGCAGGGCGCGCCTCGCGGCCCTGCGTTCCGATCGGTCTTCCGTAGGGAGGGAACCTGTTGAGCGCAGCAGCAGCATCGGCCCCGGAGCTGATGCCGACCCGGCAACGCCAGATCGTCTTCTTCGCAAGCTGTATGGCCCTGATCACCACCGCGATGAGCTTCGCGATCCGCGGCGGCATCATCAGCACCGTCGAGAAGGAGTTCGGACTCAGCAAGGAGGAGAGCGGCTGGATCCTCAACGCGTGGGCGTGGGGCTTCGCCGGCGCGATCCTCTTCGGCAGCCCGCTCTGTGACGTCCTCAAGATGGGCCGCGTGATGTACCTGGCGTTCATCTGCCACGTCGGCGGCTTCCTGCTGTTCATCTTCTCCGCCAACTTCTGGATGCTCTTCGCCGGCACGCTGATCGGCGGCATGGGCAACGGGCTCGTGGAGGCCGCGGTCAACCCGCTGGTCGCCACCCTCTACCCCAAGGAGAAGGTCGCGAAGCTCAACCTGCTGCACGCCTGGTTCCCCGGCGGAATCGTCATCGGCGCCCTGGTGGCATTCGGTCTCGATCAGGTTGGCTTCAACGGCTTGTCGCTGGGCGGCACCGCACTGAGTTCGTGGCAGTGCAAGATGGGAATCCTCGTCTTCCCCGCGATCATCTACGCCGTTCTCTTCGCCGGCAAGCACCTCCCCGAGACCGAGCGCGTGGCTTCGGGCGTCTCGACCGGCGACATGTGGAAGCAAGTCTTCCGGCCCGCCTTCCTGCTGATCGCCCTCGCGATGATGTTCACCGGCGCCACGGAACTCGGTCCCGGCGCCTGGATCACCGCCATCACCGAGAAGAGCGTCGCCGGCCTCGCGACCGCGGGAATCCTGGTCCTCGCCTTCATCAACCTCGTGATGTGCGTGGGCCGCTTCTTCGCCGGCCCCGTCGCCCACAAGCTCTCGCCTCCCGGGATCATCGCCCTGTTCTCGATCTGCGCGGCCATCGGTCTCGTGCTGATGAGCCGGGCAACCACCCCCGCGATGGCCTTCCCGGCCGCCGCCCTCTTCGGCGTCGGCGTCTGCTTCTTCTGGCCGACGATGCTCGCCATGACCTCGGAGCGCTTCCCGAAGGGCGGCGCGTTGGCCCTGGGGATCATGGGCGCGATGGGCAACATCGGCGCCGCCCTCGCGGCGCCCGTCATGGGCAAAGTGATGGACACCGCCAAGGCCGGTTTCGTCGGGACCATGGACGACAAGGCCGCCGAGGCAGCAGCGATGCCGCAGGCGCTGCAGGCGATGGTGGTCCTCCCGATCATCGTCGCCGTCGCCTTCGGCGCGATCGTCCTGTGGGACCGCAGCCGGGGCGGCTACAAGGCCATCCACCTGGATGCCGCCAAGCCCGAGAAGCCGGGCAAGGCGAAGTCGAAGGGCAAGGCCAAGTAGCCTCACCGGGGCACGGCCCCACCAGCAGACACAGGCAGGGCACGGGCGTCGGGCTCCCCCGGCGCCCGTGCTGCATCGCGAGGAAGGAGATCGGGCGATGAATGCGGCGAGGCTCCCGCGCTGGCGCGGCTTCAACCTGCTCGAGAAGTTCTTCCACGACCGCCAGGGGCCGTTCCTCGAGCGCGACTTCGAGTGGATGGCCAAGTGGGGCTTCGACTTCGCCCGCCTTCCGCTCTCCTACCGCTGCTGGGCAAGCGGCGACCCGGCCACCTGGCGCGAGCTGGACGAGTCCGTCCTCGCCGAGGTCGACCAGGCCGTGGAGTTCGGCAGGGAGCATGGCGTCCACGTGAATATCAACCTCCACCGCGCGCCCGGCTACTGCGTCAACCCGCCGGCCGAGCCGCTCGACCTGTGGACCGACGAGCGCGCACTCGAGGCGTGCGCGTTCCACTGGGCCCACCTCGCCGAGCGCTACCGGGGGATCTCGAGCGAGCATGTGAGCTTCGATCTGCTCAACGAGCCCGGCGAGATCCCGACCGCGTCGTACGTGCGGGTGGTCCAGCGTCTGGTCGCGGCGATCCGCGAGAAGGACCCCGGCCGGCTGATCATCGCCGACGGCCTCCACTGGGGCCGCACACCCGTCCCGGAACTTGCCGGCCTCGGCATCGGCCAGAGCACCCGCGGCTACGACCCGATGGTCGTGAGCCACTACCGGGCCGGCTGGGTCGAGGGCTCCGAGCGCTACCCCCTGCCGACCTGGCCCCTCACGCTCGAGGGCGAGGGAACCTACGACAAGGAGCGCCTCCGCACGGAGCGGATCCGGCCCTGGCAGGCGCTCGAGGCCCGAGGCGTCGGCGTCCATGTCGGCGAGTGCGGGGCCTTCCAGCACACGCCGCACGCGGTGGTGCTCGCCTGGTTCGCCGACCAGCTCTCCCTGTGGGAGGAGGCCGGCTGGGGCTGGGCGCTCTGGAACTTCCGCGGCGCCTTCGGGATCCTCGACAGCCAACGCGGCGATGTCGACTACGAGCCGTTCTACGGCTACCGGCTCGACCGCCGCCTCCTCGAACTGCTCCTCGCCCACTGACGGCTCTCCCCTCTGCTACAATCCCCCTATGCCCGCTACCATCCGCGCTGTCGGCTTCGACCTCGGCAACACCCTCGTGCAGTACTACACGCGGGCCGAATGGGCCGAGCGACGGAGCGCGGGCCTCGCGCTGGTCGCTGCCTTCCTCGCCGAGCGGGGCCTCCTGCGGGTGTCGCGCGAGGAGATTGACGCGGCCGCGGAGCGCGAGCGCGAGCTGGAGCCCGCCGACTGCCGCGTACGCCCGCTCGAGAAGCGCCTCACCGCCATCTTCCGGCTGTGCGAGGGCGCCCTCTCCCTCGCGGAGATGGACCGGGCCTGTCGCCTGTTCCTCGAGCCCGGCTTCGCCGGCGCCGTACGGTACGAGGACACGATCCCCGTGCTCGAGCGTCTCCGCGCGGCAGGGCTGCGCATCGGCATCCTCTCGAACACGCCGTGGGGCTCGCCGCAGGAGCCGTGGCGTGAGGAGGTCACGCGCCATGGCCTCACCGAGCGGGTCGATGCCGTTCTCTTCTGCCGCGACGCGGGCTGGCGCAAGCCGGCGCGCCCGCCGTTCGAGCTGCTGGTCAACACGCTGGGCGTCCGCCCCGAGGAGTGCCTCTTCGTGGGCGACGAGCCACGGTGGGATCTCGCCGGCGCCGAGGGCGCGGGCCTCCCTGCCGTGCTGCTCGACCGGACGGGTCGGACGCCGGGCGCGGCACGCGATCTGTGGGCGACGGTCGCCGCGTTGGTCACTTGAGAGGGAGGCGCTTTCCGTGCAGCCAGGCCACGTTGCGTGGATCGTCGCCGCGCTGGCAGGGATCGCCCCCGGGGCCGCGTCTGCCGCGGGAGCCGCGGAGCCCGACCTGAACGAGCTGATCCAGCCCTACTCCACCCAGCGGATCGTCGATCTCGATCTCGGCGAGACGTACGCGTTCGTGCTCGGCGACGGAGCGAGGCGCGAGGTGAAGCTCGTGTCCGTAGATGAGCACCGGGACACGGTGGTGGGCCTGGTCCGCCGAGCCACGGTGCGGGTCGAACTGGATGGAGATCCGCTCGACCTCGTCTGCGAGCCGTACCAGATGCCCGTGGAGTCGGCCGGCGTGAGGATGTTGGTCGACTCGACCACGGGCTGGGGCAACACGCCGAAGTGCGTCCAGCTCTCGCTGTGGGACGCCCGCGACCCGATCGTCGACACATCCCGCTTCGGCTTCCCCCTCGCCCACTACGCCCTGTTCTCGCACGGCACACAGGCGTACGGCGAGCCGGTACACCTCGGCGCCGGCGACGATGACCCGGCCGGTCAGTGCTTCTACCACGACTACGGATTCGACAACGCCGGGTTCGAGGGGGTGGACGAGGTCGTGAGCCCCGTCGAGGGCGAGATCGTACACTTCTGGCCGAGCCGCGAGGATCTCTGCTCGGTGGTGATCGCCGACCCCAACGGCTTCGCCTGGGAACTCGCCCACCTCTGCGCCATCGAGCCGGAGATCGTCCTGGGAGCGCACGTCCGGCGCGGGCAGCGGGTCGGCACGCTCGGCAGGACCGGGCCCTCCGGCAACTTCGCGCATCTCCATCTCGGCACGTACAAGCAGCTCTCCGACGCGATGCCCCAGCCGGGCGAGACCGACCGGCCGAACCGCCGCCTCAACCTCTACCCCTGGCTCGTGGCGGCCTACCAGGCCGAGCACCCGCGCGGGCTCCGCGCGGTAGCCCGTCCCCACCACCTGGTGCGCGTGGACGAGACCGTCCGCTTCGAGGGCTCCCACTGCCTGGCTTGGGGTGGCAGCCGGATCGCGAGCTGGCGGTGGGAGTTCCCCGACGGCGTCACGGCGATCGGGGAGCAGGCCGAGCACGCATTCGACGCGCCGGGGGCGTACATCGTGACGCTTCGCGTCACGGGCACGGACGGGGCCGAGGAGGTCGACTTCTGCCAGGTCAAAGTCTACCCACGCGACGGCGGCACGGGCATGCCCCACATCTTCCTCTCGGCCACGCCGACGGTGGGGGTCCGCCCCGGCGTGCCCGTCCGCTTCCGCCTCTGGATGCAGGGGGCGACGGGCGGGCCGATCTCGGTCACCTTCGATGACGGCGCGCGCGTCGAGGACTGTGGACAGAACGCGGAGTTCGCGCACGCATTCGAGACGCCCGGCGTCCACACCGTCTCCGCCCGATGTGAGGTCGACGGGATGCCCATCGAGCAGCGGATGGCCGTGCGCGTAGAGGCCGAGTAGCCGGGAGTGAGGCGCCATGTCCGAGCAGCTCCACGTGGAGAGCCGAGCAGCCTGGCGTAGGGGGCTCGAGCGCAACCATGCGACCTCGAAGGGCGTCTGGCTCGTCTACAAGAAGCCGGCCAGTGGGGAGCCCTCCGTCGCCTACGAGGCATCGGTCGAGGAGGCGCTCTGCTTCGGCTGGATCGACGGGCTGATCCGAAACGTCGACGAGGTGACCCATGTCCGGCGGTTCACGCCACGCAAGCCCGGCAGCCAATGGTCGGAGACCAACAAGGCGCGCGTACAGCGGATGATCGACCAGGGGCGGATGACCGAGGCCGGGCTCGCGCTCGTGCGGGCGGCCCAGGAGCGTGGCGCATGGCAGGCGGCCGTCGAGCGCGAGGCGACCGACCCGCCGGAGGACCTGGCCGCTGCGCTGGCCGAGCACCCCGAAGCCGAGCGCTTCTTCGCCGCCCTCGCGCCCTCGCACCGCAGGGCCTACATCCGCTCCGTGCTCGATGCCAAGCGCGAGGAGACCCGCGCGCGTCGCGTCGCCCTGGTGGTCGCGCGCTGCGCCGAGGGCGCCAAGCCGGGCATGTAGGCGCGGCCCGTGCGCGGGAGGTTGTTGCGCGCGCAGGGCGTATTGCGGGATAGGGAGCGCGACCCGGGGGGCCGGGCTGGACGTGTCTGTCGGGATCCGCGCCGCTGGGAGAGTGGGCTCCGCCCGGACCAGCCCCTCCACCTCGACTCCGTGCCCACGCCACCCAGAGACCAGTGCCCTCGTGAGGAGTCCCAGCAGTGCTGCCGCTCGCCCGGAGCGACCCGCCTCCGGGCTCGAGAGGAGCGTGAACCGCGTGCGGAGTGCAGTGCGTTCGCTGGTGCTGTCCATCGTGCTCGCCGGAGCACTCGGTCTGTGGGTCGCGGCCGCCCAGGACGCTCCGGTCTCCAGCTACAGCCCCGTCGTGAGCCACGAGAGCTTCGACAGCGTGATGGCCCGGATGTCGGCTGCCAAGGCCGATGTGATGGAGCGCGCCATGGCCCTCCTGGCCAGCCGCTACGATCTCTCGGACAACCCGGCCCCTGGGGTGATGATGTCGCGCGGCAAGCCCGTGCAGCAGGGGGCAAGGGCCAAGCTCCCGCCGGGCATGACCTGGGAGCAGCTCGGCAAGCTCCCCCCGGCCGAGATCCGAGAGCGGGATCTCTTCCCGGCCGGCTTCCTTCCCCTGCCTCACCCCAACCATGCGGAGGGCGGGATGGTCTTCCCCTCCTTCCACATCGAGGAGATCCTGCGACAGGAGGGCCGTGACCTCACGCGGTTCGACCTCGAGTTCGACCTGCCGCCGCAGTTCCTGCCCGAGTTCCCCCCGGCCATCTACCTGACGACCCGGCCCGACCTGGGCGACGTCTCACAGGGCCAGGTGGTCACACTCGACAACTACTTCGCGCTGTTCAACGGGATCCTCAACCCGAAGCAGTTGGAGGGCCTGCGGCTCCTCGTCACACCGACTCCGCAGCAGCAGTTCAACGCGACCGAGGACCGTCGGTCGGCCCGCCCGAGCCGCGGCGTCACCTGTTTCGATTGCCACGTCAACGGCCACTCGAACGCGACGACCCACCTGGTCGGGGACATCCGGCCGCAGGAGTTCCGCCACCGGCTGGACACCCCCTCGCTCCGAGGGGTGAACGTGCAGCGGCTCTTCGGCTCGCAGCGCGCCCTCAAGACCATCGAGGACTTCACCGAGTTCGAGCAGCGCGCGGCCTACTTCGACGGCGATCCCGTCATCGCGACCAAGAAGGGGGTCAACGTTCTGGAGCGCGGCAGCCAGGTCCACTTCATGGCGGAGATGATGTCGATCCTCGACTTCCCGCCCGCGCCCAAGCTCGACCTTTACGGCCGGCTCGACCCGACGCTCGCCACCGAAGCAGAACGGAGGGGCGAGGAGCTGTTCTTCGGCAGGGCCAACTGCGGCGTCTGCCACCCCGCGCCCTACTACACCGACAACCTGATGCACAACCTCCGCACCGAGCGGTTCTACACGCCGCGGATGATCGCCGGGCGCATGGCCTCGGCCGACGGCCCCATCAAGACCTTCGTGCTGCGCGGGATCAAGGACTCGCCCCCCTACCTCCACGACGGGCGTCTGCTGACGCTCGAAGACGTGGTCGAGTTCTTCAACCTGATCCAGCAGCTCGACCTCTCGACCCAGGAGAAGGCCGATCTCGTGGCCTTCATGCGCGCTCTCTGATCGTCCCGGGGCGGCGCGTTTCCCCGCGCGCCGCCCGCCTCCCCGGCCCGGCCTCCGCGGCGTGCTCGACGCCGGGCCGGGGGGCCGGTCTCGCTACGGGGCGGCTCGCCACAGGTTCACACCCATCGCCTCAAGCCGCTCGACCTGCGGGGCAAGCCGGCGCCGGAAGTCCTCCGGGTCGCGGGTCTCGGCGGGCGACCAGCCGCGCTCGGCAAGCGCGAGGAGCCGCGGGTAGAGCTGGCGATCGACCAGGGCGGGCTCGCGGTCGATGTGCGACCAGAAGTTGGCCTGAAGCCCAAGGACGTGTGCCGCCTGCTCCTCCGTGAACCCCTCGGGCACGGGCTCGAAGCTGTACGCGCGGTCGGTGTCGATCTGGTCGTACGGGTAGTCGAAGTAGCAGTGGCTCGTGGGGCTCATCACCACATCGTGCCCACCGCCGGCGGCCTCGATCCCGCCCTCCATGCCGCGCCAGCTCATCACCGCGGCGCGGGGCGGCAGTCCTCCCTCGAGGATCTCATCCCAGCCGATCAGCCGCCGGCCGCGCGCGGCGACCATCTCCTCCACGCGCGCCAGGAAGTACCCCTGCAGCGCACGGGCGTCCTCGAGTCCCTCGTCGCGGATCCGCGCCTGGCAGCGCGGGCACGCCTCCCAGCGCGTGCGCGGCGCCTCGTCGCCCCCGACGTGGAGGAATGTCGAGGGGAAGACCGCGACGACCTCGTCGAGCACCGTCTCGATGAACCGGAAGGTCTCCTCGCTGCCCGGGCACATGACATCCTCAGTGACCCCAGGGCCCTGGAAGTACGGGAAGATCTCGAACGGCCCTCCCGTGCACGAGATCTCGGGGTAACACGACAGCGCCGCGAGCGCATGGCCCGGCATCTCGATCTCCGGCACGATGGTCACCCCGCGAACGGCCGCGTAGGCGACCAGCTCGCGCATCTGCTCCCGCGTGTAGTGCCCCTGGTGCGCCTCGGGTTCCCCGTACCGCTCCGGGAACCGAGCGCCCTTGCCCGTCAGCTCCGGAAGGCCGCCGATCTCCAGCCTCCAGCCCTGGTCGTCGGTGAGGTGCAGGTGCAGCACATTGAGCTTGTACCGCGCCATCCGGTCGATCGTCGCGCGGAGGTACTCGGGAGACTGGAACGTCCGGCTGCAGTCGAGCATCAGACCCCGCCACCGGAACCGAGGGGCATCGACGATCCGCAGGCACGGGATCTCCGCCTCGCCCCGCGTCTCAGCCGGCGGCGGCAGGAGCTGCAGGAGGGTCATCGCACCGTAGAGCACGCCCGAGCTGTCGGCGCCCGTGATCACGACCCCGCCGGGCGACACGCGCAGCCGGTAGCCCTCGCGCGGGAGGCGGGCCTCGGCCGGGGCGATCCGCAGCACGATGGCCGGCGCCGTGTCGGGAGCGGTGGTGCGTCGGATCGCCGGGCGCCAACCGAGCGTCGCCTCCATCTCGCCCGCGAGCACCTCGGCCTGCGGGAGCGTCGCCGCATCGGCGACGAGGAACGTCGCGGGCGAGAGCCGGCAGACTCCGGCGAGCCCCTCGACCGACACCGGCTGTGGCAGAAGGGCGAGCGCGAGGGTCCAGGCAACCATCGGCGACCTCCCAGGATGTACGGTCTACTGCGACCCCGGCAGCGGGATCGCGGCCGAGAGACCGGCGATCGGCTGGCGGGGCCCGAAGCCCTCGGCGAACAGCGCGCTGTCGCGTGGCAGCTCCCACCGGCCGTCGCCCAACGCGCGGAGGTCGGCCGGCTCCACGCGCCCGTGCGGCTCGAAGCCGGTCGCGCGCGTGAAGCTCGCCGTGTCCGCGAACTCCCGACCGCGGGCACGCCAGGTCACCCCGTACAGATAGAGCCTGCCCTCCGGACCGGGGTCGCAGAGGTTCCGGTCGATCGTGAGGCCCAGGAGGAGCGGGTCGAACCAGCGGTCGGGCTCGTCGCGCCGGATCGCCTCCGCGTAGGCCTCCTCGCTCGCGTACTGCTCGCGTTCGCCGGGGTGCATCCCGAAGAAGGCGGTGTCGTACCACAGCCCGAGCTGGTACCGCCGGTTCCGTGCCATCACGTTGCCGGCGATCGTGTGGCCGGTGTTCAGGAACGCCACGCGGCCGAGGTCCTCCGTCTCGAGGTAGCGCGGCCCCTGCTCGCGGAGCGCCAAGCCGTCCAGGTTCGCCACGAGCAGGTTGTGCACAACCGTACAGTGGCGGCTCTCGGCCAGCGTCAGTCCGCCGACGCTCCACAGCTCGTTGGCGCGCAGTCCGTTGCCGAAGAAGGCATTGTCCTGGATCGTGATGTCGCGGCTGATCTCCACGAACAGCCCCTGCAGCTCGTTGCGCTCGAACAGGCACCCGCGGACCACCACGTCGGCCACGTCGATATCGAACCACAACCCCGGGCCCCCGTTGTCGCGGAAGACGCACTGGTCGAACAGACCGTGCCGCGAGACTGCCAGCTTGACGCCGCCGGCATCCCACCCGCGCGAGATCGGCTTGCGGCAGTTGCCCTCCCACACCGTGCGCTCGTTGACGAAGTCGGTCCCCCCCGCGCAGCCACCGGTGTGGCCACAGTGGCGGACCACCGTCCGCCGCAGTGTCCCGCCCACCGGCCCGACCCCCACGCCGCCGCCCGACATCCACTCGACCGTGCAGTCCTCGACCGTGTTGCCCGTGCCGAGCAGCCACACCGCCGGCCGCTGCGCGAAGCTCGCGCCGTAGCGGAACGTGATCCCTCGGACGGTGGTGTGGTCGAAGCTCGCACCCGGCATCCACGGGCTCGCGCCGAATACGAGCGGCCGCGTCGAGCCCTCGACCCGGTGTGCCGCGGGGTCGGAGTCATCGGGCAGGCGCAGGTAGAGCGCGTCGCCCTCGGTGTCTGGGAAGAACGTCCCCGGCGTCAGCTCATCGAGCGAGAGCACGAGCTGTGGAGAGTCCCACACCGCGCCGTCGACGATCACCTGCTCGGCCCGGCCGCTCCGCACGTGCTCCGCATCGTCGGGGTGGTGGTAGACCGGCTTGCCGTCGCGCACGTTGATCACGAACTCGTGCGGCCAGGCGACGCGGTACACGCCCGGGCGCCCGGCGACCGATTCCCAGCCGGTGAGCACGTCGGCGCCCGTGATCACCACCGACTCGCCCGGCGCGGCCTCGTAGGTGATCGGCGCGCCCGGCCGGCCCGAGCGAGCGGGCAGCACGTGCTCGCGGTAGGTGCCTCCGTGGATCACGACGCGGTCGCCCGGCTCCAGGGCCTCGGCCGCGCGACCGATCGTCCGCCACGGCTCCGCGGCGCTGCCCGGGGCGGCGTCCGCGGCGAGCGGATGGCCGGCCGCGACATGGTAGGTGGCGGCCGACGCCGTGAGCGGCAGGGCGGAGAGCAGGAGCAGTACGGTCCGCAGGGTACGCATCCGGGCCTCCTTGGGCGGTGTGCCGTGCGGAGCGTTCCCCCGTGTCGCGCGCGATCCCTCGCGCGGACGGTGCCTCGCCCCGGGGGGGTGGTCGTTCCGGGGCGAGGCGAAGTGCCCCATCTCTTGTCCCGAGTGCCCGATCCGAAATCGCTCACACGCCAGGCCGGGAGGGGCTGCGCGGCCCGCATGGGGTGTGCTCGGGGCAGATCCGCAAGGACATTCGACGCGCGACGGGCTTCCCTGCCGGTGCTGTCGCCGTTGGCGTGAAAGCCGCCGCAAAGAGCGGAATCCGTGTCCGGGATCGGCCCTCGCCGAGGGTCCTCCGGGCGGGGTTCGCCCGGAGGACCGCTCGAAGCCGCCGCTACTCCTGCGGCTTGTCGGTCGCGAAGGGAACCGCCGGCAGGTCCTCCCCGTTGGTCAGGCTGCACACCGGGTTGTTGCCCCAGGCATACCGCACCGACTTCGGGTTCGGCACCTGCGGCGAGGAGACGACCACGGTGTCCCGGTCGATTGTCGCGTCGGCCCAGACGTACTTGCCGTCCTCGCCCGCGATCGCGAAGCCGGTCAGCGTGCCCCCCCGGGCGACGAGCCCGCCGTAGGTGTGGTCGAAGGCGAGGCGAATCGCGCCGCCCTCGATCGTCATCGACTTGTAGACCGGACCGGAATACTCGATCGCCCGACCGTAGTCGGTCGCGAGGGCCCACAGCGCCAGCCGCCGCCCCACCTCCTGCTTGTTGCGAGGGTGGATGTCGACGGCGTCGCCGATGTCGATGGTGATCGCGAGGCCGACGTTCGGGCTCCGCAGGGTCGTGAGCCACTGCGACCAGCGCAGGTTCGGCCACGGGTCGTCCTTCGGCTCCGCGTCCTCCGCCATGAAGTTCGCGAGCGAGACGACCCCGAACGGGAAGTCGCCCACCCCGAAGCGGCTGCGCCAGTCACGGATCATCGCCGGCAGCAACCGGCCGTACCGCTCCGCCCGATCGGCGTTCGACTCGCCCTGGTACCAGATCGCGCCCCTGATCCCGTACGGGACAAGCGGCGCGATCATCGCGTTGTACAGCACCGTCGCGATGTTCGGGTTGTTGGCCTGCCGCAGCGGCACCGGCGCGACCTGCCCGAGCGACGCGCTCGCCTTGTACAGCCACTCGCCCGCGAGCGGCCCCGACCCGAGCCCCGCCGTCTCGAGTCGCAGGTCGGTCGGCGCGCCCCACAGGCCGCCGATCCCGCCCGTATCGAGCACGCGCACCGCGATCACGTTCCGGCCGGCCTGGAGCAGCCCCGCCGGCACCGTGTAGGCGCGCGGCGTGTTGTAGGTCTCCATCGCGCCCACCGGCGTCCCGTTGACCCACGTGGTGTCGCAGTCGTCGATCGGGCCGAGGTGGAGGGTGGCCTCCTTGCCGGCCCACTCGGCCGGCAGCTCGACCGTCTTGCGGAACCACGCCACGCCGTCATAGTTCGCGAGGCCGGCTTCCTCCCATTGGGCGGGGAGCGCCATCGTCTGCCAGTCGGTCGGGGCCGGCTCCGCCTTCTCCCAGCCCGCGCCCTCGGCCGAGCCGGGGTCGTTCGCGGCGTACCAGGCGGCCATCTGCTGCGCGAACTCCTCCGGGCCGGCCTTCGCCTGCTCCGCCATCGCCTCCACCTGCTCGACGGCCTGCGTGAACTCGGGCACGTCGCTCTTCAGCGCCGAGCCGCTCGTCCACGCCTCGCAGATCGTCCCGCCCCACGAGCTGTTGATCAGCCCGACCGGAACGTCCGTCTCCTCGAGCAGCGTGCGGCCGAAGAAGTAGCCGACCGCCGTGAACCACGGAATCGTCTCCGGCGAGCAGACCGACCACGCGCCCGCCACCGTCTCCTGGGGCTCGAAAGCCGTCTCGTTCGGCACCGTGAACAGCCGGATCCGCGGGTGGTCCGCCTGCGCGATCTCCTGCTCCGCGTCGTTCGAGCTGGCGACGGCCATCTGCATGTTCGACTGCCCCGAGCAGATCCACACGTCGCCCACGAGCACGTCGGTGAGCGTCGCGCTCCGGGGACCGCGGACCGTCAGCTCGTACGGGCCGCCCTCCGCGAACGGCCCGAGCCGGGCCAGCCACTTGCCTGCCTCGTCGGCCGTCGCCGTCGCCGTCTCCCCCGCCATCGAGACCGTCACCTCGGCCCCGGGCTCCGTCCAGCCCCAGATCGGGCACTCGACCCCTCGCTGCAGCACCATGTGGTCGCTGAACAGCGGGTGGAGGAAGCCCTTGGGCGGCGCCGCCGAGGCGGGCGCCAGCCCGACGAGCAGCACTGCCCCGAGAACGGCAGCGCCCACGATCGCTCTACGTGTCTGCATTGGTTGCTCCTTCCGGTCTCTCTCGCGCAGGCTTCAGTTCGCCCGCCCCCCCGCGAGGCCTCCGTCACCCTCGCCCCGACACGGCCCCGTCGGCGTGGAGGAGCCGCGCCCGGCCCCGTGGAAAGGGGCACCCGGTGGTAGTTGCACGCGACCGTCCGGATCCGCATGCATCGGGAGGCAGCCCATGGCCGACTACCGGGACATTCTCTCCGACCTTCCCGCCGGGCCCGTCTTCGACCAGCTCCCGGAGGGCGCCTACGCGGTCGACACCAACCGGGTCATCGTCCACTGGAACCGCGCCGCCGAGGAGATCACCGGCTTCGCGGCCGAGGAGGTCACCGGCCACCCCTGCTACGACGAGATCCTCCTCCACGTCGATGGCTGCGGGACGCACTTGTGCCGCGGAGGCTGTCCCCTCCTCAAGACGCTCGAGGATGGCTGCCCCCGGAGGGCACAGGTCTACCTCCACCACCGCCAGGGCCACCGCGTACCGGTGATGGTCTCGGTCAGCCCGCTCCGCGGGGCCGACGGCGCGATCATCGGGGCCCTCGAGGTCTTCTCCGACGGCACCGCCCTCCGCCTGCTCTCCGAGCAGGTCGAGCAGCTCAACCAGGTCGCGCTTCTCGACGCGCTGACGGGGCTCCCCAACCGTCGCTACGCGCAGACGCAGCTCGAGGCGATGCTCAGCCAGCGGCTCCGTCACGGCCTGCCGGGCGGCGTGGTGCTGCTCGACATCGACCACTTCAAGCGCGTCAACGACACCTACGGCCACGGTGTGGGAGACCGGGTCCTGATGGTCGTCGGCGCCACCCTCGCCGCCGCGACCCGCCCCTCCGACCTCGTCGCCCGCTGGGGCGGCGAGGAGTTCCTCCTCCTGCTGCCGCAGGTCGATCCGGCCGGCGTCCACGAGTGCGTCGAGCGCTGCCGCGCGCTGATCGCCTGCTCGGGCCTTCGCGATGACGGCGCCGAGACGATCACCGTCACGGCCTCGTTCGGCGCGACGATGGTGCGGGAGGACGACACCCCGGACTCGGCCGTCGCCCGTGCCGACGCGCTGATGTACCGCAGCAAGGAGTCCGGCCGCAACCGGGTCACGATGGACTGACGCCCTGCACCCCACACGCGTGGGGAAGAACGATCCGGTCCGACACGGTAGCCGTAGGGGGTCGGTACATCCCCACACGCGTGGGGAAGAGGGGTGCATGATCGCGCAGTAGGGGCCGGGCACCGGTACATCCCCACACGCGTGGGGAAGAGGAGGGCCGGCCCTCGGTACATCCCCACACGCGTGGGGAAGAGGCACACAAGCGAACTGGAGGAGATCCCATGGACGGTACATCCCCACACGCGTGGGGAAGAGGGTAGCCACTTCTGTGCCTCGACGCCGTACCGCGGTACATCCCCACACGCGTGGGGAAGAGGGGCCCTCTGCGGTGTAGCCAGGGTCGCGGATCGGTACATCCCCACACGCGTGGGGAAGAGCGCACCGGGCGCGCGGCGCGCTTCGGGCGAGGCGGTACATCCCCACACGCGTGGGGAAGAGTCGCGAGGCACCCCTGCTGGGATGTGCTCCGCAGCGGTACATCCCCACACGCGTGGGGAAGAGAGCCCTGCAGGAATGCCGTAGGACTGGCCCTGCGGTACATCCCCACACGCGTGGGGAAGAGCACGTCTGGTCGAGCATCTCGAACCCGCGCAACGGTACATCCCCACACGCGTGGGGAAGAGAGTGGCTGATGGGGTTCCCGAGAGGCTGGAGCCGGTACATCCCCACACGCGTGTGGAAGAGTGGACCTGCTGGGCGCGGCGCTGTAGCGGCTCCGGTACATCCCCACACGCGTGGGGAAGAGATCGCTCGCGCATCCTGATCCGCCGACATGTCCGGTACAACCCCACACGCGAGGGGACGAGGCCACGTTCTCGGCGATCCCCTTGAGCATCCACGGTACATCCCCACACGCGTGGGGAAGAGTACTACTGGCTCTGGCTCTGGCTCTGGCTCTGGCGGTACATCCCCACACGCGTGGGGAAGAGCGATGACGCCACACCTCACGTTCTGGTGGCTGCGGTACATCCCCACACGCGTGGGGAAGAGCGGAACAGCATCTCCACTGCCCCGCCAAGGGTCGGTACATCCCCACACGCGTGGGGAAGAGTGCCTGCCGTCTGGACAGCAGCGTGCT